>JANYCR010000556.1 GCA_025360185.1 Leptospiraceae bacterium
CTCTTTTGGTGTAACATAACAAAGCATAGCCGTTCCCATCCATCCAATCATAGCTGCACCAATTCCAGATGTAATATGGTCATAGCCTGGAGCTATGTCAGTAACTAGAGGTCCTAAAGTATAAAATGGAGCTTCATGACATATTTCTAATTGCCTATCCATATTTTCCTTGATGAGATGCATAGGAACATGACCTGGTCCTTCTATCATTACTTGGACGTCGTGCTTCCACGCAATTTTAGTAAGTTCGCCTAACGTATGTAATTCGCCGAATTGTGCTTCATCATTTGCGTCTGCTGTGCATCCCGGACGAAGTCCGTCACCGAGCGAAAAAGAAACATCATACTTTTTCATTACTTCACAAATTTGCTCGAAATTAGTATATAAGAAATTTTCCTTATGATGCGCAAGGCACCATTTTGCCATAATAGAGCCACCTCTTGAGACAATGCCTGTTATCCGCTTTGCTGTTAATGGGACATATTTTAATAAAACACCAGCATGTATTGTAAAATAATCTACCCCCTGCTCTGCTTGTTCTATAAGAGTTTCTATGAATATATCAATATTTAAGTTTTCAGCCTTTCCGTGGACTTTTTCGAGTGCTTGGTAAATTGGAACGGTGCCGATTGGAACTGGTGAATTCCTAATAATCCATTCCCTAGTTTCATGAATATTTTTTCCAGTCGACAAATCCATCACGGTATCGGCACCCCATTTAATTGACCATTTTAGTTTTTCAACTTCTTCTTCTATTGAAGAGGAAATTGCGGAGTTCCCAATATTTGCATTGATTTTTACTAAAAAGTTTCTACCAATAATCATCGGTTCAAGTTCAGGATGATTGATGTTCGCTGGAATGATGGCACGACCACGCGCAATTTCGCTTCTCACAAATTCGGGATCTATGCCTTCTCTAAGTGAAACGAATTTCATTTCTTCGGTTATGATTCCTTTTTTGGCATAATGCATTTGAGATAAATTTTTATCTCCTCTTTGCAATCGTTTTTGAACCCATTCGAATCTTCTTTTGGGTAATCCTTGTTTGGGATCGTATCCGGTCGGTCCCTCCGTCGTATATAAGCAGACTTCTTCTTTATTCGATAAAAGTATTTTTTTAATTGGAATTTCGTGCCCGTCTAATTCTAATTTTTCTTTTAGAGGGTATTGGTTTGCTAGTGTATGTGAATTTTGAGGGGTTTGGTTTTGTAATTGCATAATCTCATACTTCCTTTTATAAAATCCGTCAGTGAGATTTGTACAGTAAACCAGAAAAAGTATAAATCCGTTTTCCTACGCTGGCATTATCCAGATCAGGTCATTAGGGACTCTCTCAGAGTAAAAAATACCCACCCCCAACGGTAAATTTCATCTACCTTCGAATTTCCAATGGCGTCAATTCATTTTTTAAAGCTTTAGGCTGTAGCCAAAATCAAAATTAACTTCTTTGGTATTTATATAACTTCTGTAAGATCCCAGATAGTTAGATAATATATCGTTTTCATAAAGTCCGCCTTTGGTTGTGAAGGCTCCAATAGTAAAATGGCGATGACCTGTAATTCCAATTTTTAAAAGGGAAGTTTCTGTAAGCATATAGCTGGTTTCTATTCTAGCTAAAAATCCTGGACCAGAGGTATAAGATAAAAAATTTAGCGCGCGTTGGACATGAAAATCTCGCGTTTTAATAAATGCATAAAGTAAATGAACAGATGGCTCAATTTTAAAATTTCCAATTGCAAAAATATAGCCGCCACCAGCAGGAATTTCAGTAAAGGAATATGTATAAGATAATCCGGAACCGATTGGACCGTAAAAGATTGGTCTGGAGTTAACAAATTGCATAACATCATAGACATAAAGTTTAGAATAAGAATATCGTAACCCGGATGAGAGAAAAAATCCAGAACCAGAACCCCATGGATCAGGGGAAGCTTCTCCAAAATGGTATCTAAAAAAACCATCTGCGTTGTATTCAAAAATTGTAGATCGTCCTTTTCCGTCAGCGAAGTTTGTGGTTCCAGTGTAGGTATATGCAGTGTCATGTAAAACACCCTGACCAGGTGAAAATTTAGATCCTTTTTCTGTAGAGTTACTACTTAAGAAAAAGTCTTCATCTCTTGTTCCACCTGAGTTATGATATCCGCCATTTGTCAAAAATCTCCCGCGTACAGAAAATCTATTATGGAAATATCCGCCTTCAATACCACCTAAATTAAAATTACGCTGGTAGGTAATACGGGAGCCCCCTCGAATGCCAGAAAGATTCGGATATTTATTGCCTGTTTCGAAAATATGTTCGCCTTCGTTTCGAACGCCAATTACACTTATAAAACCATCTGCTGAAATAGAATTCGTAAAGAAGATGGAAATTAAAAAAAGAACTTTAAAAAGATTCACTAAACCATGAACTCCTATACTTACTTAAAAGTAAATCAAAGATTCCAATTACTCCCTGTTTTCAGTTCATTATAAAGATAAGTTTTTTTACCGTGAAATCATTTCACGGTAAAAAAACTTAATTTCTCAGATTTAAGTTAATCGTTTTTGCTTTCAAGCATTAGCGTCGATTATTAAACTGGGGATTATGACAAGAAAAAAAAAGCAAGAAGTTGAACTTAGTAAAGAAGAAGCCGCTGAAATTTTTCAAATGTCTGTAAATGATTTTTTGAAGAAAATCAAAGACTTTAAAATTCCAGTTTCAAAATCTGGCAATTATAGTGAAGAAGTCCTTGAAAAATACTTTCAAAAGCCAGAAGTGAATTCGCATTTATCAAAGATTATAGCAATTTCTAATCAAAAAGGTGGAGAAGGAAAAACAACTATTTCTTTGTTTTTATCTGAAGCGCTATCATTGGAGTCGAAAGTATTGCTAGTAGATTGGGACCCACAAGCGAATGCGACAAGACTTTTTGTAAATGATCCAGAGCGAACGGTTTTTGACTGTTTGGGCTATAGGAAAAATGAAAAGGTTTCAGTAGAGACAGCGATTATTCGGGTGAATTCAAATCTGCATTTATTGCCATCTTCATTATCATTAGCAAATTTTACTACTGCGTTTGAACGAGATGATTTTGAATTATTAAAGGATGCACTTTTGCCAATTCTTTCTTCCTATGACTTTATTATTATTGATTGCCCGCCATCACTAGGTCTAGGTTTAGAGAATGCGTTAATTGCAGCAGATTATATTTTAGTGCCGGTTCAGACTAGAGCATTTAGTGTGCAGGGGTTGAAAGATTTGCATGAAACTATTCAGAAAATTCAACAGAGAGCAAATCCGAAGCTAAAACTACTTGGCGCAATTTTTAATCAGTATGAAGGAAATCGTGCATTGGCCGGTTTATCTGAGACAGTTAAAAAATACTTTCCCGTATTTAAAACCAATATTTATAGAAAGGAGAGTATTCCCCAAGCGCAGGCAAAACGTAAAATGTTGAATGCTTGCGATAAGGATACCTACCGATCTTTTTTAGAATTAGCAAAGGAAGTAAGGAGTAAGATAAATGTCTAAGAGAAATGATTTTTCCACGCTTGATTTAATTTCTACGTATGAGGGAAAGAATAAGTCTACAGAAACATTAAGTTTGAAGGATATTGAACCTAGTCCCAATCAACCTAGGCAGTTCGGAAAAAATAATGTAGATGATTTAGTTGATTCCATGAAGCGAATGGGGCTTATTGAGCCAATTGTTGTAAGAAGAAATAATTCCAAGTATATGATCGTTGCCGGGGAGAGACGATTTCATGCAGCAGAGAGATTAGGTTGGAAAGAAATTCCAGCGATTATTACGGAGGCAAATCCAGAGCTTTGTTATGAAATGGCACTGGCAGAGAATGAAAAAAGGAAAAGCCTAAATCCCTGGGAAGTAGGGAAAGCAATTCAATACCTTCGTAAAGAAAGAAAAAAAACCGCTTTGGAAGTTGGCGATATTCTCGGATACACTGAAAGATATGTAAAACAACTGAGTTCTATTGCCAGGCTTGAACTCAAACATGTCTCTGAATTTTTAGGTCAGGGAAATGAGCCATCCGTTAAAAATCTAGAAAGACTATTAAGATTCAAAGAGGGTAGGGGGGATGAAATCATTTCACCCGTCCCGAAAAAAGAGAAGCTATCTATTAATCTTAAAAATATAACCCCAAAGCAAAGGGAGGCGTTCCTACGAGAAATTAAACCCATTGCAAAAAAATACGGAATCGAAATTTAATCGGATTCTTTTGTATCAGACCTTTATTCATAAAAATTGAGGATAGTTATAGTTAACCTCAGTTTTTAAAAATAGAAACAATAGACTTGTTGGTAAATTAGTGAATGCGCCGCCTTGAGGCTTTCAACGCAGGTGAAGCGTAACTAATAATATCTGGGAATTTAGCGACATAAGTAATTTTTGATCGGTCCTATTTTAAACTTCTGAGATAATAATATTTTGCTTGTCAAATAAAAGATAATCTGAAATCTATTCGATTCCTTTGGGTAGGCTCTATGATTACTATAAATACAAGAAAATATACCTTTACGGATTTTGTTCAGGTGCTTGAGCAAATTGAGGCTTTAGAAAAAGCACGGTTTATAGAAACCACAGGTATTTGGTCATACTATCAAATATTAAAACATTGCACCGATCATCTTCAATTTTCAATGACGGGTTTTCCATATACCTATAGTCCTTTTTTGCGTAAAACGGTTGGCAAATACTTGTTATCCAAATTACTCGAAAGAGGATATATGTTGCCAGACGGCTATAATGGTCAAATTGAAACCTTTCGAATTGAAGGCGATGATAAAGAGGCTTTATTGCAATTAAAGGCTACGATTTATTCGTTTCGAAAATTTAACAAGGATTTTGCAATTCATCCACTGTATGATGTGATGGATAAGCCAACTTGGGAAAGATTTCATTCCATTCATATTGCAAATCATTTGAGTTTTGTAGAAATTTTTCCACTAGAACTGGAGTTAGGCGATTATGCAGAAGAAACTTTTTTTAATGTAAAGGAGCAAGTAGATACTCCACACTTTCTTTCGGTCAATTCCTTAAATAAATTAGAAACGCAAGATGGAATGATAACAAAAAGAAATACTAAATCCAAAACCAAAATTAAGCCTGTTATCCAAAAGCGGAAAAGATAAATTTTCCCACATAAACCTACAGGATTATGTATAAAAATAAAAAAATCTTTCCCTATGAATAGGCTCTGAAAATCTTCTTAGAAAAAGGAGTAAATCTTTTGAAAATTGCTATTATTTGTGGAAGTCATCGAAAAGATTCTGAATCTCTTAAAGTTAGCTCTTACTTAGCTAATCTGGTTAACGAGGAAAAAAATGAAAGTTATATTCTTAATTTAGGAATAGCAGGGATTCCTCTTTGGGAAGAATCCATATGGTCTGGTAATGAAGAGTGGAAAAAAATATGGAATCCTTATTCAACAGAAATTAGTTCTTCTGATGCAATTATTATTGTCTCTCCTGAATATGGCGGAATGGCTGCCCCTGCTTTGAAAAACTTTTTTTTACTTTGTTCTAAACAGGAATTGGCGCATAAGCCAGGTTTGATTGTAACAGTTTCCGCTGCCCGTGGTGGTGCATATCCTGTTTCGGAGCTAAGAGCCAGTAGCTACAAGAATACACAGATTTGCTATATTCCTGAACATATAATTGTTCGTAACGCAAAACAGGTATTAAACGCAAATCCTGAAAATCCTTTAGAGGAAGATATATACCTACGAAAAAGAATTCCGTATGCCTTGAAACTTTTATATTCCTATGCCGAAGCCTTGGGGCAAGTTCGTAATTCAGGAATTCCTGACTATAAAGCGTTTGGGAATGGAATGTAGTGAATTCGAAGATTACCACCGAACTGCACAAAAAGATTCGCCACGGAGACACTGAGTCTCAGAGAATGATCTTAGATCGGATATTGTGAATATACATTCTAAATTTAAAAGAAAACTAATCACCCTTGTATTAGTCGGTAATAATCTTTTTTCCCAAGTTGGAGTAGGGGAGGGGATTCTAAATCGAAAGGAGTTTGTAAAAGTAGAAGAGTCTAAAAACGTAAAGATTCTTTTGAAGTACGCAACGCCAGATAATTTCATGCAAGAGAATCTTTACGGAGAGTTTAATGCTTGTTATCTACATAAAGATGCTTTTATAAAATTCCAAAAGGCTGTTGAAAATTTAAAAGAAGCAAAACCAGATTGTAACTTCATTTTATATGATTGTCTACGTCCTCGTTCTATCCAACGTAAACTTTGGGCAAAAGTAAAAGGAACTTCAAAAGAGCCTTATGTGGCTAATCCTGATACCGGCTCCATTCATAATTTTGGTTTTGCACTTGACTTATCTTTATTGGATGAAAATGGAAATGCGTTGGATATGGGAACGGAGTTTGATAATTTTACAGCTTTAGCAGAGCCAATAAAAGAGGAAGCTTTTTTAAAATCAGGAAGACTTACACAAATACAACTAGGTAACCGTAAAGTTCTAAGAAATATCATGTTGAAATCTGGATTCGAACAAAGACCGAATGAATGGTGGCACTACGACGCACTCCCCGCAAAATTTGTTAAAAAAAGATATAAAATCATAGAATAACAAATTCTTGTCTAGTTAAGAGCAATCTAAGTAATAGTATTATTAACTTACATTAATTTAAAAATAGGAATAACAATGGCTGATATAACATTAAAAGGAAATTCAATTCATACAGTGGGAAATCTTCCGAAAGTAGGGGATACTGCTCCTTCGTTCACTCTAACAAAAACAGATATGAGTGATGTAACAAATAAGGATTTTGCGGGAAAAAAAATTGTCTTAAATATTTTTCCTAGTATAGACACACCTGTATGTGCTAGCTCTGTTCGAAAGTTCAATGCTGAGGCAAGTAAATTTGCAAATACAGTTGTGCTCTGTGTTTCTACAGATATGCCATTTGCACTGAATCGTTTTTGTGGAGCAGAGGGGCTAAAGGATGTTATCCCTGTTTCGGAATTGCGCAAGCGTGAGTTTGGTGAAAATTATGGAGTTCGTATTTCTGATGGTCCACTTGCTGGAATATTCTCTCGTGCAGTTGTGATTATTGATGAAAATGGAAAGGTTGCCTATACCGAGCAAGTTCCAGAAATAGCGCAAGAGCCTAATTATGCGAAGGCGTTAGAGAAATTGTAGGAAGTTATTTTTTAATCCAGAGATTTAGTTCTCCGGAACCAATTTTTTTAGTTTCTTCACAATAATAATCATTTGGCATATCGCCACCGAACCCGTGATAGGTTACGACTCTAGTATTTACTTTACAGCGTCGTAGTTGAGCGGTAACAGTGGCGGTATAACGTGAAAAATGTTCTCTCGTAAGAGGAATTGCATTGTCAATTAAATTATAGCTTGCAACGTTTTCATAGAATGGGTTGTATAAATAAAAAGAGTCGAAGTTCGACCAGTTGATTTCTGACATATCGCCTAGTAAAAATTCAACATTGTCCGCTTGGAGTTTTTCTTTTTTACGATTTGCAATTTCGTATAAGTTCTGACGAATTTCAATGCCCACGAAGTTTCCCGGACCACTCAAAGATGCGACAAAACAAAATTTGCCGCAACCAGAGCCTACATCCAGGATTCTCGTTCTTTGGTTTGTAACAAGCATTCGCGCCGCTTCCGTTGCAACTCTGATTGGTGTCCAATGAGTCTTAGATAATTCCTGCATTTCCTGCGTGTAAACTGTTGCATCGAAAACTGAATCGGGAACCTCGATTTGATTACCTAAATTAGAAATGATTTCGCGAATTTTGTCTTGCTTTGCTCGTTCTAGTTCTATTTTCACCTTAAGGGAATTTCTCATAATAAGATGAAAATACTTCAGCAAAAGGAAACAAGGTTTTTTTATTCTAGAGCTGAGAAATGAACTAATTCTTTTTTTGTTGTTCCTAAGCTAGCTTTTTATATATTCTACACGAAGAGAGAATTAACTAATGGAAATTACAATCACCAAAACTCCGGATGCAAAGGATGTTGAATTTTTATGGAGCAAACTTCGTGAGCATGGCTTAGGTATGCTTGCAAACACCGAGATGGAAGAAAAATTTCTTTTTGCGATTATTGCCAGAGAAGGGGGGGAGATTATCGGAGGAATGCTTGGCGAAATGTATTATAGAGGCTTACATATTTCTCTTTTGTGGGTGAGTGAGAATCTGCGTAAAACAGGTCTTGGAACAACAATGATTGGAAAGGCAGAGGATCTTGCTCGAGAATCAAGCTGCACACTTATTTATTTAGATACCTTTAGTTTCCAAGCTCCTAAATTCTATGAAAAGTTAGGCTTCGAAGTTTTCGGCAAGATAGAAAATTTTCCCGAAAATTATACAAGGTATTTTCTATTAAAAAGATTGGCTTAAGTTTTTTTTCTTGCTTCTTTTTAGTATATAACGAACGGTCTTTACGATGGAAAGTTTAAAAATTGAAAAGACTAAAACTACTCCCCGCATAGATTTCGATGCAAAGTTTCATACTCTTTCAATGAGTGGTGATGTATATCCTGAAAATGCAGATAAATTTTTTAATCCAATTTTTGATTGGTTACAGAAATATCTTCCAGGTCTTCATCATAAATGCATTGTCTCATTTCATTTGCAGTATTTTAACACCGCCGCTTCTGGCAAAATTAGCTACTTTTTAGAGTTACTGGAAAAAGCTTACAAAAAAGGAAAAGATATTTCCATTCACTGGTATTATGAACCCGACAGCGATGAAATGGAAGATGTCGCCGAAGAATTTAGAGAAGGGATTACGATTCCGTTTCAAATTATAGAGAAGAAATTATGAATCTTATTGTCAGTTTTTTTATTCTATTTGAAATATCTTTTTTATAAATATGAGAACGGTAAGATGACAATTAAAACAAAACGTAAATCTATTCTTTCACAGTTTATTACTGCTTCTGATTTACTCCAAGAATTACCTAGAAGCGCTTTAAAGAAAATATTAAGTTGCCGGGTCAGAGAATTTCTCCCGAGCGGAAAAATTTTGTTTCATCAAGGCGATACAAGTAAGGATATATTTATAGTAGCCGCTGGGAGATTGCATTACCAGCGAGAAGAAAATGGAAAAGTGATAGCGAAGGGAGAGTTTAATAAATCAGACTTACTTGGGGAGCTAAGCATTTTTACAGGCGAGCCTCGATCTGCTACCGTTGTTGCCGTAAGAGATTCTGAGCTGATTCGAATCCCAGGCGAGTTAGCACGGGAGATATTTTCTAGTAACCCGCAGGCTCTTTTGCAAATAACCAAAATAATTGCAGAAAGACTTTCTGGACGAAATGGGAAAAAGATTCTTTCTATCAGACCTCCTTCTAGTTTTTGTATTTTTCCTTGTGCAAAGGAAATAGAAATTGCTCCCTTCTTAGCAGCTCTTGCTAGCATTTTAGATAAAAAAGGGAGGGTAAAGGTTATTAACCGGTTAGACTTTGAAAGTATTTTTGATCTAAATATCAAGTTAAAGAAAACGGAAAAGGAACATAGGATATTGGAATGGTTTCAAGAGCTAGAACTTGAAAACGATTATCTTTTTTACATTGGGGATTACGAAGATACAGATTGGTCAAGTAGGTGTGTGCGCCAATCAGATCGTATCCTCTTGCTACAGGATACATCTCTCCCTTTTTCAAAAAGTGTATCTGAAATAAGTTTACTACAAGAAAAACAACAGTTCAAATCTATTGATTTAATTCTTCTTCATAAGGGTAATAAAAAGCTTCCAGAGAATACACTTGCTTATTTGCAAGGTCGAAATATTACAAGACATTATCATGTTGCACTTACAAACCTTTCTACGATAGAAAGAATGTCACGGCGGCTAATCGGAAATTCCCATGGTTTGGCTTTGGGAGGAGGTGGTGCAAAAGCGTTTGCGCATTTAGGAGTTTTAAGAGGATTAGAGGAAAACCATTTAGAAGTAGATATGGTTTCGGGAACAAGCGCAGGATCAGTATTTGCCGCACTGATTTCAATGGGCTATGATTCTAAATCCGCCGAGAAAAAATCTAAGGAACTCTGGGTAGACAAGGATTTACTTAGCGAATACACGATTCCGATTATTTCTCTTGTGAGTGGGAAAAAATACACCGAGGCGATAAAAGATTTTTTTGGTGAGGTTCGAATTGAAGATCTATGGATTCCTTATTTTGCAGTATCTACCGATCTTACAAATTCCAGAACGGTTATTCATGATTCCGGTTTCTTGTGGAAAGCAATTCGTGCAAGCACATCCCTTCCTGGAATTGTTCCACCATTTGTTGAGGATAATATTATGTATGTCGATGGGGGGCTAATGGATAATGTTCCCGGTATAATTTTAAAAGAGCGGGGAGCAGGGAAAATTATTTGTGTAGATGTATTCGATGGAATTAATACTCTTCAGGATAAAAATATCAATAATTATTTTGAACAAGCGAATCCAGGGATACTTTCTAATCCACTTTTGCAACTTGGTAGTTTTTTGAAATTCCAAAACCTTCTAAAGCCAAACTTCCCTCCGATAGGCGAAATTTTAATTCGCTCTATGTTAGTTGCGAGTAGGGAACGTCTACATCGGACAGAAAAAGAAGCAGACCTATTTTTAAAAATTCCAACTGCAGACTACGGAGTCCTAGATTGGTCTAGCTTTTCTAAACTAATTCCTCTTGGATATAATTCCTCTATAAAATCAATCCAGGATTTTATAGAAAGTAGAAGTTAGATATTTTTCTTGTTGAAACATAAACTCTATATAAAAGAATATAGCAATATGGAATATTTAGACACAGTTCAGGATTTTAAACTAGAAGAAATAAAAAAAATTCTAATCCAAAATTCTGATCCATATAAAATTATTTTATTTGGTTCAAGATCAACTGGTGCTTATCACAATAACAGTGATTATGATATTTGCGTTATCAAAGAATCCAATACAGACCTAAATACATTAGAAAAAAAGTTATACATTGATTTACATGATACTAAGGAAGCGGTTGACTTAATAGTAACCTCTCCTGAAAATTTTGAATTAGCCAAGAACAAACAATACTCTGTCTTTCGAGTCATTTACAACCAAGGGAAAGTTATTTATGAGCGACATAGATAATCCTGAGATATGGTTGACTCGCGCAAGGAGCAGCCTTGCTCGTGCAGGGCAAGGTAGATTGGATGAAGATATTCTTTATGAAGACCTTTGTTTTGATTGTCATCAAGCTGTCGAGAAATCAATTAAGGCTGTTCTTGTTTTTTTAAAAGAAGATTTTCCTTGGACGCATTCCATCTCAAAACTTTTTAGCCTCCTTGAATCGCATTTAAAGATTAGCGATGAATTGAGAAAAGCAGATTTACTAACAAGATATGCGACTAAGACGCGTTATCCTGGAGAATATGATCCATTGACTGAGGATGATTTTAAGGAAGCATTGTTGATTGCTAAGAAAGTTTATCATTGGGCAGAAGAAACGATTGGGCTTTTGTAGGATTCTATTTTATAATTAGATTTAGACTATGGCATTTTATGATACAATAAGTAATATGAGTAATGTCCAATGTGGGTTTCTTAGAAATCCGAAAATGGGCTTTGGTATTTATGCAAAGGGTTACTGGCATTCTGCCACTGAACTTACTAAATTATTATTATCCAGGGAACGTTTCTATGAATATGATGCGTATCCAGTAATATTTTTATATAGACATTCCTTTGAGTTATATTTGAAGAATATAATTTATAAATCTGCAATTTTGGTTTCAATGAAGGATCCAAACATTCTCGACAATGAATCACGTAAAGATCATAGATTAACCTATCTTTCGAATTCAGCTAGTAAGATATTAAAATTGCTTTTTAATCAAATGGATGAAATAAATCTTTTAGCAGAAAATATTAAAGTGACGGCTGAAGAATTTGATAAAATTGATCCATTGTCCTATACGTATAGATATCCCATGGATAATAAAAGTAATTCAGTCCCAAATCAATTTGTTAATTTAGAATCATTAAGCCAGCATATGGACTTGCTCTTAAATGAAATGGAAATTCTCGATTTTGGAATTGATATTGAAACGGATAAGGCGATAAGAATAGTAGAATTATTAGAAAATATAAATTAAGTGCTATCCTCTAAATCTTGCGTATTTATATAAATCTCTTCCAGTTTGATTTTTGCGTCTATTGAATGAATAGAGAGTTCATTTTCTATTCCCTCTACTTTTTGATAGAGCCATTTGTTATCTGTTTGGCGTAAGAAAGATTCTACTTTGCTTTGATTTTGGGAAATTAGAATGTATTCGTCTAGACTTTCCAAATTTTGATAGTGAGAAAACTTTTCCCCTCGATCGTATTTTTCCGTTGAATCAGAGAGAATTTCTAAAATGCATTTAGGATTTAAAAGAGTGTCTTTGTATTTATCTCCCATAATTTCATTTCCACAAGTAATAACTAAGTCAGGGTAGGTG
>JANYCR010000582.1 GCA_025360185.1 Leptospiraceae bacterium
AAGAAAATATATAGTAGGCATTAAAGTCTCTGACGAAAACTATAATTCTGTAAATCTAAAACAGCATCGCTTTCATCCAGAATGGAATTACTCCATATTACCCCACTAATTGTGTTTTTTATTTCAGGACAATGCCTTAGATCCAAAAGAAACGAAAGTTTCAGACGAACAAAACATTGGCGACTTCTCAAATAAAATTGCAAACCGAATTAAATCAAATGTTAAGCGGTCAGAACGCTCAGAAAATATTGATGAATTTATTAAAAATAATTCTATTGGAAAAGACATTGTATTCCCATTGCCCAAAGAAGACCTTGCCGCAGCATCTGAAGATGTATTCAAAATACTTTCCGAAAAAGATGATGTAGTTGTCTCAGTCTCTAAGTTTGCACAAAAGACCTCGGAAGCCCCCGCAGATGTAACAGTAATTAGCCGCGAGCAAATACGTAGGTCAGGATTTAGAAATCTTACTGAGGCGCTAAACTTTGTGCCGCAAGTTTATACTCATTGGGTCGGTCAAAACTGGAGTTCTGATTTTAGAGGTTTATATGTAAACAACCAAATAGAAAGAAGGGTTTTATATTTACAGGATGGGAAAAAGTTAAATGACTATTTTCATTTTGGAGAATTTTATTCTGATGTTTATACTGATATGGAGCGAATTGAAAAAATTGAAGTAATCAAAGGACCCGGAGCAGCTTTGTATGGAAATAATTCTATCACAGGGGTAGTAAACATTATTACCCGCAAACCAACTAAGAAAAATGAAATGGAATTAATTACAGAATACGATTCTGTTTTAAAAAATCTAACGACAAGAGCTTTATACTATTCAAAATTTAGTGAAAAGTTGTCTGTATCCCTTGATGCTTCTCGCTTTGAAGGGAAGGGGACTTATAATTCTGGATATAATTCCTGGGGCGGCAATCGATTCTATGACCCAAATGGTGGAGCTAATACGACTAACTTTAATTCAACCCCAACGAACTCGAGCCTGGGAACAAGCGAATATGGAAGAAATTCCTCAGAAGTAGATACCGGTCAAAGAATGTGGACATCCACCGGACTTACAGCGGATAATGGTAAATGGTTTCCAAATTATAATCTAGATGTTAAGTATGGAGAATGGAACCTTAAATCTTTCTATATGTCAAAGCGGACAAGCTGGGTTCCGCCTCAAGTAGACGCGGGTGCATTTGGAGGAGACACTGTATATGGTTCTCCTAGAAATGATAGAATTTGGGGAATGGGAGTGGTTTCTCTTGATTATACTCCTACTTATTTAGAAAAACAGGAAGCGAATGTAAAAATTTTTCGCCAATTAAACATAAATAGTGATTACAGAGACAAAGACTACCAAGGATTTTCACAAGCGACGAATCCGCCAGGTGCTCCAGCTTCCTACGGAGCTACTCCTGCTGCAAGACTATCCTCTCCTACTTATTTTAATTATATGCAGTCAATGGGAGGAGGAGTAGTTAAGCGTTATGCGTCCACTGCTAAAACAGAAGGGATTGAATTTCAAGTTACTCCTTTTAAATTAGAAAATAAAAATTCTGTTATCAAAAATTTTCGTTTTATGACAGGCGGAAATATGCAATCTGTCAATTACATTAATTATCAAGCAAATGTAGGACGGAACGGATTAATCGATAGGAGACAACAAGGAATAGCCGACGACGGACGACAATTCGGTCTATGGACTCAATTAACCACTACTTTTAAAACAGACACAACCCTGGTCTTAGGACTCAGATACGATGCGCAAAAAATATACAATGTTTACCGACATCAAAATGGAATGGAAACGGATATGGCGTATGAATCTATTACAGATCCTTATCTTAGAACTCCTAGCACAGGCGGAACACAGCCGTATGTCGGACCAGGTAATACAATAAATCTTACGAATCCGGTAAATGATCCATTAGGAAATAGAACGGCTAATGGTTACGTGCAACCATTTCAACGAAAAGATTATGTTGCAGAAGATAAAACCCCCAGGATTGCTCTAATACAAAATTTTCAAAAAACTGACACGACCGTTAAATTCATGTATGCCGAAGCATTCAGAATGGTAACACCCCAGGAATTAATTCGATTGCCTCGTGACCTTGGAAATGCGCAATCAGAAAAAGTAAGAAACAAAGAAATTAATATCATCCAGCCTTTTTTAAAGGGAATATTGGTTTTCAATTTAGACTTATTCAGGATGACAGGCAGTACTATTTACGCATTTAATGCTGCTACCTTAGCATTTGGTCAATCTCCAGAATGGAGTAATACGGGTGGATCGCTTGCAAGTACTTATATTATTAATAACAAGTGGAGGGCTAATGCGAGTTATTCAAGCTACCAACTTAGAAGACCTAGTGATTCTTCTTTCTTGAATACAGTTTTTACTCCAAAACCGCAGGGTTTAAATTCCCCAACAAAATTATGGAAAGTAGCTTTATCCAGATCTGTGATTAATGATAATTATACGCTTAGTCTTGAATTTTATTATAACGGCTCTATATTCTTAATGGAAAACCCCCCTTCTGCAAATTCACAGGTTCTAAACAATAATGGAACACTAAGAGAATTACCGCCATTACCCGGAGAAAGGACAAATGCGTCTGCCTACTTTGGCTATGGAGTAGGGGGAGGGATTACTCGCTATAGAGTTTGGAAAGTTCCAGAGAGTAAATTTTTTAACTTAACATTTTCCTCTAATCTTGGAAATGATTTAATTCTTGTTGTATCCGCAAAAAATATTTTCAACCAGAGAGTTCTCTTTCCGTTAGATATTGAAAGCGGAAGTTTTACATCGCCGACTCTCGACCCTCATCAACTACTCGGTTTCGGAAGAGAACTTTATTTTAAATTAGGGTATAGGTTTTAAATATGCATCCTATCATACAAGTTGTTTTACTTATTTTTATTTTAAACTTTTCACATTGTCCTATTACAAATAAAATTTTTCTAAAACCCTCACGCATCAAAGGGAGTGAAGCAAAGTTAATTCTAAACAATAGACTTTCTTCCCTTTTTGTAAACGATATTTCAACTGGAAGTAATGACTCGTTAGCCTATGATTTTCTAATATCAACGTTAGCCGGCATCCAAAATGATAATGTCTATAGTCGAAGGGATGTAGAAAGTTGTGCAACTAAAATATTCCTTGCAGCCGTAGCAATAGATCAGCCCAGTATTGTAGCCAATCGAACGAAAAAAGCCGTTGATCCATTAAGGACAAGTGATCCGAATAGTAGGCTTTATCCGCCAATACTTTGCCAATTGAAAGCGATTGATAAAGTTATTGATTTAGAATGATTTACATTGAATGAATTTTTGCATTCGTTTTTGATTTATTTTTTTTATGATGAGACTTAGTGTCTTCTGTTTCGAGCGTATAATTAGGAAGATGCATTTTTGCTATTTTATGAGTTAATTCTATCATCTTCTCGAAACCAAGCAATTCCATAAGTTCTAGACTTTTTTCAAAACCGATGATCTGTATAAATACAAGCATATTTTCAGCTCCTATTGAGTGAATAATTTGCGGAATCTCGTTTAGTCCACGCTTTTTAATCCATTTTTTACATTGCGGTAGTGTAAGCGCATTTATGATAGGAATCAATTGCTCGATGTTTACATCGCGAATAATTTTAACTAAATTATCCGAGCCTATGTATTTAATTAATCCAATAGATTTGTCTGTTCCAATATTTTTCAAAAGTTCAATTGCACCTTCTTTGCCTAATCCACCGGCTAATTTATTAATATCCGCAGGAGGAATAGATGTAGCAATTTTTTTAAGATCATCGATGGATAGACTGTGGATATAGTATATTAACTGCTCATCTGAATTTGCATCAATTATCTCAATCAATTCTTTCTCTGGGATTTGTGTGATTAACTCTAGAATTTTTGCATCCGAAAGTTTTTGTGCTAAATAGATTAAACGTTCCTTTTTTAATTTAGAGGAAAGTGAAATTACTTTTTCATAGCCCAAATTTTTCATTAATTGAATAGATTTTGCTGGTCCTAATTTCTCTAAGTATTCATAAGCATTCTGTATTGTAAGTATTAAAGTCATAGCCTATCCTATTCTAAATGCATCTTTAATCTTGCAACCAAATTAAATTTAATACTTGCTTAGAATTTTATATAGAACAAGATAATTCTACTATGCAAAACTTTAAAGAAAAATTGAACAGAATTAATCCTTTTTATGTAATTTGCGGATATTTATTATTACTCTTAATTTTATTACTATTTAAAATATATCCGTATGGTTATAACATTTCAGCTCTTATTGGAATATGGAAAGGATTTGCAGAATTAAATCCAGATTTAATTGATAAGGGTTTTGTAATATACAATGATGGCGGTTACGACGGGCAGTTTTTTTATTTAATCAGCAAATCACTATTTACCGGAGGTGTTCAATCATTTCCTATTTTAGATTCTTTCCTTCTTAGGTTCAATCGAATCGGATTACCACTATTAACCGGAGTTCTTAATTTTTTTACGGGCTTTCATTTTTATCCTATGACTACTTTATTGTTATTAGTTGCCTTACATATTTATTCTTTCCAAGTTCTTTATAAAATACTTGATTCAGAAATTAAATACCTCGCCTATTTTTATTTATTCTCTCCTTTTAGTCTTAATTCTATTTTACTTCTAGTATCAGATTCGCTATTTGTCTCAATTACTTTAATTTGCGTTTATGTTTTAAAATTTGAGGGATATGAATTTTATAATATAAGAACTAAAATAAATCCATTTAAAAAAAGCATAGTACTTATTTTTCTAGTGGCTATATTTACTTGTTTTGTGAAAGAATCTGGCTTAATTATCATCGGAACTATTTTACTTTTAAGTTTCTATGACAAGAATTTTAGAATAACAACGATACTTCTGCTTGCTATTATAGTTTTTTTATTCATCACGCAAGCGTTTAAATTTATCCCGAAGATTAACCCGGGAACAAACCCATTGGGATTTACAGACTTAATAGATTATCCACTTTTCGGATTTTTTAAAAGTATTCAGATGAACTCAATAAATAGTTTAAAAAGTTTATTCAGAGAAATTGCCAAGTTTCCTATTTTTATTTTTTATCTAATATTGATTTTAAATTTAAAAAACATAAAACGAATTCGAGATATTATTTTATCCATTCCAATTTATTTTATTCTATTTACGGCAGGAGTTGGGGAAGTAGGCTATTGGCTCTCGTTTGATAATATTTCTAGAATGTTTACAATTAGCATACCCTGGATAATTTTGCTGAAACAGGAAAACAAAGCGCATAAGGATTATTATGCACTTGATCTTAGTTTTATAATTCTAATACTTCTAATAATACGCCTAGTTTTTATAAAAGTACCAATGACATATTATATTTTTTGATTTTCTATTTTCGTAAATTTACTTTTTCGATGATAGCTTTTTTGCCGCCCTCTACTTTGTAGGAGAGTGCACATTCACATTCAGAAAAAGTCTTTTCAGCAGAAGTAGGTTGACAATTTAAAACTTCAATCTTTTTTAAATCATCCTTTGTAATCTTAGCGAATAAAAGAGCAATAGCTTCTGGCTTTAAATCGATTCCCAATGAAGAATAAGAAGACTCGATTAAAGATTTAGCATTTTCTTTTTTCACTGCTTGTTTACAGGTAGACTCCATATACGAAGGTGATTTTAATTCGATGGAACGACTATTTGCTTTTCCTGAATATTTTTTAGTATACCAGTTAGCCTCTGTTATCCCATTAACATCCTTTGCATTTGACAGTTCTCGCGGATTAACTCCCCATCCATCATCCATTATAACGACTGGAAGGGATTTAAGCTCAGGTGTATTCTGAATAGACGCTGGCTTGTTAACAATTGTCTTGGTCGAATCCACGTTAGAGGCACACCCAATACTATAAATTATAATCCCAAGAACTAAAATAATTTTCTGATTTTTGATTTTGCTCATATCACACTTCCTTTAAATTAAAGATTTCATAATCTCAATTGTTGCCCTAGATTGGTTTAAAGTATAAAAATGAATTCCAGAAACACCCATACTTAATAATTCCTTACATTGTGAAACAGTAAACTGAATACTCTTATCTAGAAACTCAACAGGGTGATCCTTTAAGGCTTCTAATTCCGCTACTAAATCATCCGGTATTTGACAATTTGCCATTCCTCTAAATCTTTCAATTTGACTGAAGGAAGTAATCGGCATTATCCCCGGAATAATAGGAACGGTAATTCCGGCTAATTTTATTTTATCTCTAAATTTTTGAAATAGTTGATTTGAAAAGAACAGCTGTGTAATTAAGAACTCTGCACCTGCCTCGACTTTTTTCTTTAAAAATCGAATATCATCATCTAAAGTAGGGGAGTCTGGATGTTTTTCAGGGTAACAACCGCCGCCAAGGCAAAAAGAAAAATTTTCTCGTTTTATAAATTCTATTAATTCTGTTCCGTTTGCAAATCCCATTGGATGCTTAATAAAAACACCTTGATCCTTCGGTGGATCACCTCTTAATGCAATGACATTTTCAATTTTCTTTGACTCAATTATTTTTAAAGTAGCTTTGACGTCAATGCTACTAGCACCCACACAAGTAAAATGGCACATCGTAGGAATTTGGAATTGAGATTGAATGCTCTCGCACAAATCTATTGTTTTATCTTTGGTAGATCCGCCCGCTCCATAGGTTACAGAAATAAAACTTGGTGAAAGTTTTTTTAATTCGGACACAGTATTTATTAATTTGTAATCTCCTTCAATAGTCTTGGGGGGAAATATCTCAAATGAGAAAACCGGTTTATTCGCTTTGGAATATATTTCAGAAATTTTCATATTAACTCAATGTAAGGATAACAGGAATTATCCCTTTATCTTTTCTACATTCACCTAACGCTTTTCCGACAAGCATTCCGGGCTTCAACTTATTTATATCTGCTTTGATAGCATAACCAGCCGCTAAACCAGAAACTAAAAGTTCTCCAGGAGTAATAGGTCCTTCGGATGCATCAACGTGCATATAAATAACTCCAAAAAGAGCAACGAGCACAAATTCGTTTCCAAGTTTTTTATCGCCAAGCTCAATGCTTGAGGAATCAACACAAACTCCGACTACCCGTGAAGAATAAGCATTTCTACATTTTGCAACGGTAGAATCTTTTTCAGTAACAATAAGCAAATCACCTTTAGCCACAATATCATTACTAACTAATTTAAAATACCTAGCAATACAGTCATTTCCGTTTATATCTACAAATCGAGCAGACCCAAAAAAATCAGACTCCCCGTTGGCTAATAACGCTTTACCAGATCCAACAATGTCTTTTTTCTTAACTCCAATTCCATTAGCATGAATGGCATATTTTTTTTGAGAAGTAAATACCGCACCAAATCCTTTTTTGGAAAATCCAGCAACGCCTGCGGATTCTTCATCAATGCCTGCGGAATAACCTATTATTCCGCTGTCTTCCCCATATCCAATCACACCTTCATCGATTCCTACTCCAGAAATTCCTGAACCTCCTTTCGAATCGTTACGTCCATATATTACTGAATGATTTTGCATTGGTGGAGAAATATTTTTAAACTCCGAAGAAGATGACCCCTTTAAGTGTATCAAACCAGAATGCGAACCGAATTCATGTACAATAGGCGCATAATTATGAGTATGCGGCTTTGCCTCTCGCGCATCAAACAATCTAGTATCATCAGCAGATACCGCCTTATTTGGAGTATCCAGTCCATTCTTAGCAAGCATTACTATACCTGCGTCGTCAGTAGATGCATATTTTAAACGTTTATCATCGCCTTGAACAACCACTCCTTCTTTATCTTCACCTGATTGGGCAAGTTCGACGATTCCATATGACTCTGTTGTAGCCTTTTTCAAACGCTTATCACTTCCTTGAACAGCAGCCATATTCGACTCTTCTCCGTTGCTTGCGAAGCGGATAATACCTTCCTTTTCAGTTGTTGCTTTTTTTAATCTTGGATCATCAGATGTCAAAACACGCCCGGGGAGATCTGCACCTAATTCAGACATTACTACGAGACCATATTCTGAAGTTGTAGCTTTTTTCAAACGCTTATCATTACCTTGCACTACAACACCTGGTCGCGTTTCTCCATCTTCGGCTAATTCGACTATGCCTACAGATTCTATAGTAGCAGACTTTAATCGATCATCGTCACTTTGTACGACTAACCCAGGTTTTGCTTCTCCTCTCTTTGCCAGACGTATTAGTCCATAGCTGTTTTCCGTCGCATGTTTTAATCTCTTGTCATTTCCTTGAACTACAACGAGCTCTCGGTCTTCTCCATCGGTGGCTAATTCTACTATACCCTTAAATTCAGTCGTAGCATCTCTTAACCTTCTATCATTTCCTTGAACCGCTAAACCTTCTTTAGTTTCGCCATCAGCAGCAAGTCTCACAAGTCCTGGACGCATTATAGAAGAGTAGGGGGGAGTTTCGGCTATAATTCTTTTCTTTGAAAGTGCGATTATATCAGCGTCTGCATATATCTCTAATTCTACAATTTGAGATACATATTTTTTATTTGAATTAGATTTATTATTTACGCAAAGCAATTTAAAAAAGCGAACGTTAGTAGGAAAGAACTTCCATTTATACCAAGTTCCAGGCTCAGACATAAATTGAGGTTCTTCGTGCAATTGATGCCAAGATAAATCATCTTCACTATAATAAAAATAGAACGCCTCGGGAAAATTGGTTTCCTCTGCATTCTTGGATAAAATTCGAATTTCTTCTACTCTATTGATTGATCCCAAATCTACTAATAAAAATTCTTCGCCTGGAGAAGTTTTTTCTTTTGATGACCATCCATAATCAGGTCGCTCATCAATAATATTTTCCTTCACCCAAAAACGATCATTTTCAGAGCTACTGATTATTTTTTCTATACCAGCTATCATTACTTTAAAATTCGAAAATGCTGTTTTATAGAAACCATCTTTGTTTCTTCGATTAAGTCGAATGACCATTTTTAAGTAAGCCGAATTAATCATGGAAAAATTCCACTTGCACTGTTTCTTGCTTACTCGCGAATATTCATATTCCTTAATGATTGGCTCCCAAATTTTTCCATCATCGGAAATTTCAAACCGGAAAGTATTGGGCATGAATTCATTTTCTTTTTCCATAGAATCAAATTGAATACAGTTAAAAGACGAAAGTTCCTTAAACTGAAATGTAATGATTGCAATAGATGAAGTAGGGGACTCTTCTATAAAATGAAACAGTGCTCCATTTGTTAGCTCATATTGACCTTTACTAGAAATATTTTGAATAAATACTTCGGCGGGATGACTAATCCTGACTGATTTATCTGGCATCGCTTACTCTGTTAATAATCATAATTTTCTATCTAATGTGTATAGTAGCGGATTAGTGCAAAGTATTTTCCTATATTTCAGAAATTATTTTATAAAATCAGGGATCTATTTTATCCCTTCATGATTGTAATAGGAAGCATCAATATATTAAAGGAATTTGGTAGCAATGAATAGATCGGATCGGGAATAGTTTATTTGCTTCCATTATGCTTAATTTAAAGCAAATAATAGACCAATACTACTCAATACTTATTACTAGAAACTCCTGAAAAAACAATAACGATGACTGGGCGAATTTCTTCATTAAAGTATTTCAAGATGATTTGCTTCAGAAACTCAGTTAAGCTTTCCTCGATAAAGATTGTCTGTCCGTCCACAGCGATAGCAATTCTCTGGAGAATCTCAATAGATGACCGTGTCAAATGAGATTTGCTCCAATCCAAGAAGCTCTTCCATGAGTCAATTACATGTTGAGCCGAGTCGATATCCTGAGTAAAATTAGTTTGACTATTCTTTTGACCCCTGCTTAAATTTTTACAAACGCCCGCAATATAGGAAATATTATTCTCTAGTCCCTTTGCCTTGGCAATTTGAATAGAAGAATCTACAATATTAAATCCATACCTTTCTATGAGCTTGTCAAAAGTAAAATTATTAAAGTCTTCACTTAGATTAGATTGGGTATTGTTAATGGTTATATTAAGATTGTTTGGGTGTATCGAAGCACTCCCCTGAGGGGTGCCTGATGAATCGCCTCGGGCGCATTTTTCGAACTCACTGAGGGATGTTTTCTTATCCCACTGAGGGATAATTTTAGAACCCTCATAGCTGAAAGAAAAGAAATAGGTAGAGTTTGTTCTACCCGATCCTGCTTTATATTGCAGCAAGCCTTCCTTGATTAGTTCTTTCTTGCCTAACATAATAGATTTCTTTGTCTTAAAGCCCGTAAGTTTAAGCAGAGTCTCTGTGCTCGGCCAAACTTGTTTAAAGTTTTGGTCACTAAATTTAAGCAATACAGGATATAATGTTTTTGCAGCAGGACTTAATTTGCCCCAAAGTCCGGAATCTATGATATCAGACATAAACTTAATATACTGGCTGTTTGTCTCGGCCATGCCCTTTTTCTCCATTGTTTATGAAACTTCAAAATTAAGCAGAAAGGGAATTAAATGCTTGACATAATGCGATTAAAATTTTATTATGTCTCATCTGACAATATTCCTTCGGATATTTCCCGACCCCGGTTGCCGCCGGGGAGTTTCTTTCTTATTATTTAGAGTTACATAAATTAGTACGTACTAAACTTTTGTTATGTCACATTACGTGTACTATTTATGGAGGTCAAGTACAAGAAAAAATTTTTGTTTATCGGGATATTTTACCGAACGTCAAAATAAAAATCGCGGAACTTATTTATGAGAAGTTCTATATAAATTGGCTTTTTTTAATTGAGGAAGTCTGAGAAGGTTTTTCTTATCTTAGCTTCAATTTCGATTAAGAGCTTCGGATTATCACTCTTGATAATGAGTTTATTTTCAAGTCTTTCTATTGAATATTTTTCTGCGGCTGTATTCTTTTTAGTTAGATTAGTAGTTTTCTTTTTATTAAACTCTTTTGCTTCTTTTATGGTTTTTAAAGATCCATTTTTAAAGTTTTCAATGAAGCTACTGAAGTCGCCTTTCTTGTGGGATTGAGCGGCTTGAACTAGTAAATTTTTATTATCAATTCCAGCCTCCCTACAAGCTTCAAGCTCTTTTTGTCCAAGAACAGATATACTTAAAATCTCTGTAATATAATTCCGGCTCTTCCCAAAAATCGATCCTATTTCATTGTCAGTATATCCATATTCAACTTTAAGAATTTTCATTGCATCGGCTTCATCATAGGCAGAAAGGTTTTCTCTCTGAAGGTTTTCTATTACTGCAAGTTTGTAGATTTCTTTTTCTGGTTTGTTTAAAATTTTACATTCAACCTCCAACCAGCCAAGCTGGCTTACGGCATGAAATCTTCTTTCCCCGGCAATGATTTTATAAGACTCATCTTGCCCTGATTTGGTAACTACAATGGGTTGGAGTAGCCCATCGATCATTATACTATTTGCTAACTCTTCAACGCTTTTTTTTCGATCACCTCTTGGTTGTCTTTCCGATGGAAGAATTTTTGAAATCTTAATTTTCCGAATTGTGCCTTCTAATACTTCAGATTGGAAAATATCTGCAAGCGAGCCTAATCGTTTACTTTTTAAGCTCATGTAAAAATTCCTCTACAAACTCTTCATATTCCTTCGATTGTCTGCATTTTTTGTTATAATCATAAATTGAACATTTCGCTAGATGGCTCTCCCCAATTGCCACACCATCCGAAATACTTTGGTCGAATACTTTAAAATACTTTGTCAAAATAGGGATAATCGTTTTTGTTAATAAAGTGTGTGGCTTCAATTGGGTAATCAAAGCACCTAGGATCTGTAATTGAGGGTTAATTCTTTTCTTAATACTAGTGATTGTTTGCTGTAGACCTACAATCCCATCGACCGAAAATTTTTCTGCCTGTAATGGGATGAGGACATAGTTAGATGCTACTAAGGCATTTATTGTAAAAATTGAAAGACTAGGGGGGCAATCAATAATGCAGAAGTCAAACCCGTCTAAATCTTCCATTGAATCTCTTAAAATAAAAGGGGCTTCCACGTTATTTGCGCTAACCGCTTCCATTTCAGCGAGTCTAGAACTAGCCGGAGCTACGAAAAGATTTGGCTTCCCTGTTTGTAGAATGATTTGGCTTAACTTTGCTTTTGCATGGAAAATATGAAACATATTTTGGTCTAAATTTGTATTTGTGTAAATACTAGTTGAATTGCTTTGAGGGTCCATATCAAGAAGAATTGTTTTCTTTCCTCTTCTAGCAAGCCCTTCAGCTAAATTAATCGAGGTTGTAGTTTTGCCTTCCCCGCCTTTTTGGTTTGTAATGGAAATTGTTATCATCTATCTTGTTTTAACAAGGTTTGATACGGATACCAGTTTTTCAATTATAAAAAAGATTTAGACTTTAAATACGTTGGATTTACTCTTTTTAAGATAGATAAAATAGTCGGATGTCCGACAGAAAGTACCTTGACATTTTGCTTAAAATTAAACAGATTCTATTTCAATGGTCTCTTTAATAAAAAATCTAGATATAGATCAAACTCCTTCCTTTTATAAAAACATTGATTTGATTTTTGAGGATATCGTTAAAATCTTAAATGGGTCTTGCGGAATTTTGGTTCTTCGAGACAGCATAGATTCCTTTATTGAATTAACGTCTTACGGTTATGAGACCGATTTTTATTATCCTTTTTTGGCAAGGGGAAAGGGAAATTTTGAAGCCATTTCGTCTTCCAGTGAGCCAGTGATTTTTAGTTCACAAGAGTTCGATTTGCATCTAAGTAGCTCGAGCTTAGCTTTTGCAATAAGGATTATATATGGAGAAGAAACGCTGGGGTTTATATTTATAGAATTTTCTAAAGATATTTCTGTCTTGCAAAAAGTGTTTCTGCAAATGCTCGCTGAGAGAATTGGAATTATTCATGCTATTAAATCAGATTTACTAATTCCACGATCCCCTCAGATTATAACAAATCGAGATAAGTCGATAAGTTTCGAAGTTTTTGATTATATTTTGAATGAATCAATTGGATTTGCAAATAGCCTCAAAGCAAACAGGTTTATAAATATTCAGGGAGGACCGGGGTCTGGGAAAAAGTCACTTGTAAAATACATATACAAAAAATTAGATTTGCACGGGAAATTAATTTATTTGAATTCGCTACCAGAACAGATCGTAAAACTAGAAAAATCTCTCCAAGATTGGATTGCTCTTTCAGGAAATGGAATACTTGTGATTGAAAACGTTTCTAAACTCACCATGGGACAACAGAGGGTTTTTTTTGAATTTATCAAAGAGCCAGTACTTGAGCCACGTATTATTTTTCTAGATGACCTTACTAGGCACAAAGAAGATTATCAACCTTTCTGGAATTTGCTTTCACAACATACTATACAGCTTCCAAATTTACTCAGCTTAGATCGTGAAAAAATTAAAATCTTAATAGATATTTTATTCAAAAACTTGAGACAAATTAACCACCGGCCTGATATGACTCTCTCAGAGGATGCCTACGAATTTTTATCAGATTTCCCTTACAAGGAAAATTTACGGGATTTAAGAAATCTTTTAGAGCAAGCTGTGGTAAGTTTAAAAGAAAATATTGTAAAAAAAGATTTTTACTTGAAATTAAATAATTCCAAAATAAAAAGCTTAGATTTTCAGAACGAAGAAGACCTTGATTTAAGAAAAAGTGTACAAGCGCTAGAGCGTCAAAAAATTCTACTCGCTAATAAAATTTTTTCAGGAAATCAAATCCGAATGGCTAAAGCGTTAGGAGTTTCAAGGGGGTCTTTGCAATATAAAATGAAACAATTGGAGTTGTAAAATGCTTACGAATCAAGAGACGATGGAAGAACGAAAGACACCAGGCGGATTTACCGTCCGTGTACATAGAGCAACAATGACGTATGAGGTTTTGTCTAGAAAGGGGATGGAAATACCTCGTAATTCAAAAAACAATACAAGTATAGTTAAAGTTCCAAGACTAATTTTTCTTGGATCATCTTTTAACCTTTCCCATTTTCGCTTATCTGATTTAACTTATGTAAATTCAAAATCTGGGAAGTTACAGATCCCTTACCAATATGAAGGCAGCACTGACATAAAGATTATTTCTGTTCCAACTGGATCTGACTCTGATGTTTTGCCAATCATTCCATATCAGTACCAATCTCTAAAAGAAATTGTCTATGCTGCCGATCACGGACTCGAATTTCAGAACATTATAGTAGATGAGTCTTCTCCTAAAAATGAAATGGTTAATTTGAAGATAAGATTTCCAACTGTGAATATTTTGATTCTCAGGAAGAAAGCGTGATCAAATTAAAATAATAAAAAATTATTTTAATTTTCTAGGGCTTACAAATACTCGTCTCTACAAGTGGGATATATTTGGAGTCTTTAAAAATGGAAGAGGATCAGCAATACGAAGAGCGCAAAACACCTGCTGGGTTTTTAGTTAAAGTACGCTTAACTAAACTTACTTATGTCGTTTTTACCCCTAAGGGTCCTGAGGTACCTAAAGGAGCAAAGAATAACTCGATCATTGTTCCAGTTCCGAGGGTTGTTTTTTTAGGCGATGATTTTAATTTATCGCATTTTCGTTTAGGTGAACTTAGTTTCGTTAATGTCAAATCGGGAAAACTTGTTATCCCTTATCAGCATGGTGGTTCAAGAGATATCAAGACTATCTATTTAAACTCCGGCAGTGAAAGCGATATCCTTCCTGTAATCATTTTTCATTTTAATTTTGTAAAAGACATTATGAATGCTACAGAGCAGGGGACGGAGTTTCATCATATTGTAGCTGATGAAAGTTTACTTAAAAATGATATGGTTACGCTTAAGATTCGTTATCCGACCGTTAATATTTTGATTCTTAAAAAGAAAATAAATGTTGCTTATGAAAATAAGTCTCCTGTAGCTGCTATAACTGATAGTGATTCAAAGACAGACTTCGCGACCCCTGTAGTCGATGCCGATATAGCTAGAGCCGCCGATATGGCTTCCTCTGGCTCTAATCTAAACATGTATTCGGAAAATCCAGTTTTCCTTGCTCGTATTCATTTGCGTAATTTAGAACTAGATAAAGTAAAGCAATTGCTTTTTGATTTTAACTTAAAAGGAGAAGACATTATCTTTATTCGAACATTTTTAGATGTAATGGTTAAGAATGTTAATAATAAAGAAGAGCTTAATACAAATAAGGATAAAGTTAGAGTTTTGGACGAGATATTTAGGCTTGCGGTACTAATAATAAACCACGATGAAGCAGATTTTGAACTTGAACTGGAGAAGGGGTTATCGAAAGATGTTGCTTATATGATTTATGCACTGCTCGAAAAATACCAGGAGCAGGCTAAAAATATTGAAGAAGAGATTATGATTTGGGAATGGAAGTATCGAGCTAGAAGGTTAATGTAATTATATGAATAAAGCCGCATTTAGTAAGTTAATAGAAGCTATGAGAAGCTTAAGCAATGAAGTCAATGATCAAGAGATTTGTCGACGACTAGAGACTTTAATGCTTACTAGCAAAGATGATTTGAATTTATCTGTAGTAAATCATCTCCTAGATAATCCCATGGAATTCGACCCAAAAGAGATTCCAGAGCCTTACACCATGTATGTGAAGCATTTCATTTATATGGTTAAGCGAAATGAAAAATTGGGCATATCCTCTCGCTTCCATTCCATTCCAGAGCCAAAACCTAATCGCAAAAAGGAGTAATTTAAAAAAGCCACTCCTGCCTTATGTAGTCTTCTATCATTTTATAACCTTTTGCATGGAAATTTGCTTTTTCAGCGGTTTCTGACCAATAGCCCATTTTATCCACACAGTAAATGAAAACTTTCATTGCTGCAAATGAATCATCTAGTGCTTCATGAAAGGAATGGCGGGCGCTTGATGTATTCATTTTTTCAATTTTAAAAAAATCTCTAAGTGCGACTAAATTAAATTTCTTCAATTCTGGAAATATCTTTCGAGTTAAATTCAAAGTGCAAAAAACAGGTAGGGTAGGGATAGTAATACCTCTTTTTTTGGATTCTAGAAGAATGAAAGAGAGGTCAAATTCTGAATTCTGTATTACTAATGCAGAGCCAGCGATAAATTTTAAAAATTCAGGTAAAATTTCGTTTAAACTCCGGGCATTTTCAAGCATTTTCGGGGTAATACCATTTACTATTTGAGCATTTATTTGAAGTGGTTTTAGTGGTTTCACCAGAAAATTGTATGTATTTAAAATTGTATCTCGATCAAATCTAATTGCAGCAATTTCTAAGATTTCACTCTCATTTGGATCTAGTCCTGACGTTTCGATATCGAGTGCAGTAAATTCGATGTTCTGTAAAAGTTTTTGATTCATATAATCCTTTGCTTACATATAAAAAAAGCTTGCATGAATAATAAACAAAGAAAGGAAAGAAAAAGACTTTTTTCACCTAAAAATGGTTAAATATTATCTTATTTGCCAATATTATGTCACATAATAAATAAATTTTCCAAACAATAAACTGTATATTGGTTACCTTGCGGGCGGCGAGAGGTATTTAAAGGTTAACAAACTACCTAAAACTTCAATCAGCAAGATAAGAATAAAAATCCTTCAGCATACCGCCCATTTAGTGGCATATAGGATAATACAAACATAATCGGAGCAGTAGGCATCAGGTATGCGACATAATGGCATCACTACGGAAGTAATACCCATATGACAAAGTGGCATACGGATGTTACGTTTTTCAAAAAATGATTGCGAGATAGATTGGTATTGTTACTTTAATCTAATGGCTGAAACGTTAAAGGTTCGAGTTCGGTGTCACGCATGCACCTATATGATTGAAGGCACTGCGAAATACGGCAAGGGCCACTATGTTCCCGAGGGCGTGGATTTTGATTTCGTGGCAATTGGAAAGGTTGAAACATCAAAAGGGCGGACGGTTAAGGCGGAAGTTTTATGTATCTGCCCTAGTTGTGGAGTAAAATGTAAATTTGTTGTTTAAAATTAAGCATTTTATTGATTGATTGTAAGCTATTTAAAATTAAGCATTTTTTCATAAATGAATTTTACATCTCCTGAATTTTTGTTCTTTTTAGTGTTATTGTTCCTGCTCCGTTGGGCTATATTCCCATCTTTTTTCACATTTTCTCAACTCTTTTTTAATATGCATCGATCATCCCAAATTCGAGGCAGCTTACTGGATAATAACCAACGATTACAAGCTTCGTTAGTAGCTCTTTTGTTATTAGGAAGTTATTTCTTTTATGCAAGTTGGAACTATAAATTTCTAGGACTTTTGCTTCTTACCTCCTATTACGATTTTACCATCGGCAAGACGATCTTTTTTTCTAAGGTCGAGTCAAGGCGTCGGCTGTTTCTTCTATTTTCCATTGTGTTGAATTTGTCAATTTTGGGCTTTTATAAATACTTCTTTTTTCTTTCTGAAAATTTGATAGGCGTTAGTAGTTTTTTTGGTTTCACGATCACTCGACCGAGCTGGAATATTTTGTTACCGGCTGGAATTTCTTTCTATACATTTCAGTCGCTAAGCTATACGATTGACGTTTACCGGAAAATCATACCAGCAGAAAAAAACTTCTTACGATATGCCCTTTTTCTGGCATTCTTTCCACAGTTAGTCGCCGGACCGATTGTCGTTGCTCATGATTTTCTTCCTCAAATTTTGAGTATAGCTAGGAGAAAATTTGCTGAAATTAACTTGAATCGGGCTTTCTATTTTATACTCCTTGGATTTATTAAAAAATCAGTCTTGGCAGATAATATATCGGGTATTAGTGATTTTGTTTTTTCCAAAGGGACAGATGTTTCGATGCTTTCCTGGGTTTATGTCTTGATGGGAATGGTCTCTTATTCTATTCAAATTTATGGAGATTTTAGTGGGTATACGGATATTGCTCGAGGCGTTGCTATTCTATTTGGATTTGAGCTTCCGGAGAATTTTAATCTTCCATACTTAGCTTCTAGTTTGACCGATTTTTGGAGAAGATGGCATATTTCTTTGTCCAGTTGGCTTCGGTCTTATCTTTATATTTCGCTCGGAGGAAATCGCTATGGGTCATTTTTTACTTACCGCAACTTATTTCTTACGATGCTACTCGGTGGACTCTGGCATGGAGCTAGTTGGAATTTTGTTATTTGGGGTAGTTTACATGGATTTTATTTAGGAATTGAGAGATATGCTGTTTCGAAATTTCGAAATTATTCCTACTTTTCGGATGTCCGACCTTTTACTAAAAGGTTAGCAAAAGTTTTTTATGTCGCGTTTACTTTTTGCCTAGTGACCTGTTTTTGGGTATTTTTTAGATCCAATAATTTAGAAATGGCGCTTTCTAGATTGGGAGCTGTTCTTCATTTGCAGGGAGGGATTTCCCCAAACTACAGCATTGAAATTCAGTTTTATTCTATTTTCTTTTGTGTGGTTTTCGCTCACTTAATCGGGTATTTTTATAGCGATAAGATTTGTAAATTCTTCGAAAGGGAAAATGGAAATTGGCAGTTTCCCCTCTATGCATTTTTGTCTATTCTTGCTGTATTATATAGTGGTGAATTAAAACCCTTTATTTATTTTGTATTTTAATATGAGCCCGAGGATTTGCCACAGAGTCACAGAGACACAGAGGTTTTGAGTTTGCCCTATGTTTTTATGCGCTTCTTGCTAAAGAAAGTTTGAAAAAGTTTTTTTACATAGATAATCTTCAGAATATTAAACGAATTTTATTGTTCTTAATTGTCTTATTCGTTTTAGACCAATTCTTTTTTGGTTTTGTAATCTGGAGATTGCCGAATGAATCTCCATGGGGAACGAATCATTTTTTTAATTTCGTTTATGAGAAAAAACGAATTGAGAGAACGCCTAAGACGAAGCCAAGAGTTTTAATTATTGGGAGTAGTATTGCATACTATTCTTTAGATAGAGATTTATTGAAGTTTTATCTGAAAGAAAAAACTGGGACAGAATTTGATGTAGAGTATCTCTCCTATGCTGGGATGACCCCCTTAGATTCCTTTTTGGTGAGCGAAGACATTGAAAATTTAAAGCCAGATATTGTTATATATCCTTTAAATTTTATAGATCTGCGTTTGCATAGAGCTTATGTTTTAAATCCGAATGGCACAAACGAGACTGCTGACGATACATCTCTTCTTCTTGATGCATTGAATTTTGGAGACGCGCCTCAATCCAAATTTACCTTCCCTGAAAAAGCCGTTCAAGAGTTTTATAAAATTCTTCCCTTAGAAAAAATCGCGACTTACTATTCTTCTTATCTATTTTTATTTTATCGCTACCGGGAAATTTATTCTCAAAATCTTCGTAATCTGTATAATCATCGCTTTGGAAGAAATACAAGTTATCATGGATATGCAGGTGTGCAAATTCCAGAGAGAGTAAATTCTCTGGGTTGGACGGGAAAGCAGTTTTCTTTTTTTCCAAAAACCTATATGTTTGAAAAAGGATTTTGGATTCAAATTGTTCCTGAAATTTTAGCGGAGGGTAATCTTATTTTGACGCTAACCTCTGAGGGTGAATCGGAAGCGTTCAACTTTACACAACCTGGTTGGAAAAAGGTAAAATTAAACTCTAAATTTAAAAAGCAATATTCTTTTATTACTGCGCAATTGTCCAAAACTTGGCAGCCCTATTTAGCAAAGGAAGATAGGTTCGATCACTCCCGCGATGAAGTTGGCGTTCGCCTGCAACAAACATTTGGACTTGACCAGCCCCTTTCTAATATGCAATATGTAAGAGAGGAGAGGATAGAAGATCTCCGCTATATAAATATGAGTGACTCTGAATATGAAGAATATTTTCAGTATAGATTACTTTCCGATTTTGAGCATCGACCCGGCATACGATATATACATGCGTTGAAAGATGCGAAAGAGCGGCTAACAAGAGAAGCCTTTCGACCAGGAATTCATTTGCAATATTTAAAAAAATTCACCGAATCAATGCGAGATAAACGAATTCCCGTCGTATTGATTAATAATCCAGAAAATCCACTTGCACTGAATTGGTATGAAAATTCTAAATGGTATCAGGATCATCTTTCTTATTTACAGAGTCTCGCATCGGACGAAGAAATTTATTTTTTAGATTTCAAGCATAAACTCAAAATGCAAGACTTTAGTGATTTTCATCATTTTACTTATCCGGGAATGGTGAAAATGAATCCAGTATACGGGGACTCAATTGCAAAATTTTCCAGAAAAGCCAATTAGAATAAAAAAAGCAAGAGTTCCTCATCATAAGAATCCAGTAATATCCAAAACGCCGAATATTTATTTACGGATTCTAAAAAAACTTTTTTGGAATAAGAAGTTTCTTTATCTATTTTTATTTCTATTTCTTCTTTTTATTCCTTGGGTGCCAGTTTTATATTTTGGAGTCTTGGTTTATTTTCCTTATGATGAAACCGGAAAAAATCGGTATACGCGAATTACAGGACCACTTATACAATATGTGGGTGGAGAATGGGTAAGCACAGAAAGAATTCCAGTTGCTTGTAAGAAAGCCGTTGTAATTGCTGAGGATAGTGAGTTCTACAATCACAGTGGAATTTCCGTTGAGAGCATTCGGTCTAGTTTGGAATACAATCGCAAGCAAGGTCGGATTATTTCTGGTGCCAGCACAATCAGTCAGCAATTTATTAAAAATGCATTTCTAAATCGCAAGAAAACTTATATAAGAAAAGTTCGTGAAGCGATGGGAGCCATTTTGTTTAATCTACTTTTTTCCAAAGACCAACAACTCACTTGGTATTTGAATGTGGTTGAATTTGGTCCTCGTATATACGGACTACAAGCCGGTGCAAATAGCTATTTCAAGAAAGATGCATCGAGGTTGAACGTTAGGGAATGTGCGACGCTTATCGCATTTTTACCGCGCCCAGTTCATTTTGGGAATAGTTATCGGAATGGTCATACACCTGTCGCCTATCAAAGAAGATTTCAGCGCATTTATGCAGGACTAGCAACTATGCCCGTAAAGAAAGAAAAGGAAAAAGAGAAAGAAGAAATCGTAGAAGAGCAAGACGAAGAAGTCGATTAAGATAGCTTCATAAAAAAATTATTGCTTTATTGTTTTACCAATTAAAAAAATCTATCTCTAAGGCGGTAAAAAATGGGTAAAGTTAAGGTTGGCGTTCTTGGAGCGACAGGCTCTGTAGGACAAAGATTTATTCAGTTATTAGAAAATCATGAATACTTTGAAGTAGTTGCGCTTGGTGCATCCGATAAAAGTGCCGGCAATCTTTATAAAGACGTGATGAAGTCTAGATGGAAAGTTTCTTCCAAAATTCCTGATTATGCCGCCAATATGAAAATTACTCGTTGCACACCCAAAGAGACACCTGGCGTTGATTTAGTTTTTTCTGGTTTAGATAGTGATGTCGCTGGAGAGGTAGAAACCGAGTATGCGCAAGCTGGCGTTATGGTCATTTCCAATTCTAAAAATCATAGAACAGATAAAGACGTTCCTATATTATCCGCTGAAGTAAATTCAGAACAATTAAAAGTTTTAGAAGCCCAAAAAACAAAAGGCAAAATTATTACAAATTCCAACTGCACTATTATGGGCGTTACCATTACCCTCAAGCCACTTTTAGATGCTTATGGAATTGAATCTGTATTTATCGTTTCAATGCAAGCGATTTCAGGTGCGGGTTATCCCGGAGTTCCTTCGCTTGATATTTTAGGAAACGTAGTTCCGCATATTGGTGGTGAAGAAGAAAAAGTAGAAATGGAACCACAAAAATGTCTGGGTAAAGTAAGTGGTGGAAAAATAGTTCCGGCTAACTTTAAAATATCCGCTCATTGTAATCGTGTTCCAGTGATTGACGGGCATACGGTTTGTGTTTCAGTTAAATTAAAGAAAAAAACCACAGTTGAAAAAATCAAAAAGTTGTGGGCAGAATTTTCCGGTGAGCCGCAAAAGTTAAAACTTCCTTCTGCACCGCTTCAAGTAATTGATTACCGGGAAGAAATAGATAGACCTCAACCAAGACTCGACTTGATGAATGGAAATGGAATGACTACAACTGTCGGACGACTCAGACCAGATCCACTTTTTGATTTTAAATATGTTGTGCTAAGTCACAACACAATTCGTGGAGCTGCAGGGGCTGCGATTTTAAATGCGGAATTAGTTTACAAAAAAGGTTACTTGAGAGTAAAATAAATTGTCAGAACAAAATTCACAATTCTTTAGAGTAGTAGACTTTAACCCAGCAGCGCAGAGCGTTCAAGGTATGGAGTCGCGTGGAGATTTCCAGTATAAGGGAATCTATCGTTTCTTTACCACGATTAATGAGTGGACTGAAAAGTTTTTAGCAAATAAAATACTGCCCAACGCTGAGCAGTTAACTAGGGACATCAGTATCGAGAAAGATAAAGTTGATTTTTTCATCAACGAGCTTTGTTTTAAATCAAACCCGCCGATCATAAAGAAAATTACTACTGTAGAATTTGAATTAAGCGATATGCGTAAGTCCGAGAATCTGACAACAGGACTTAGGCGAAATACTGTTTTTGCAAGACCTTCTACTTTAGATGCAGGATCTTCCCAGCGCTATATAAATGGCTGTAATGAAAGAAGTGTTGCTGCCATAAAACGGGCAATTGCAGAAGTGCGCACTCCCTGGCATGGAGATAAATTTAAAGATTATATTTTTACACGTATCAATGCAAATAAATTGAGCGATACCTATGCATCTTATGATGTTGGAAATTTATTCAACTGTCCATATGATTCGAGTAAACAACTCAAAGAGATAACGGTGAATACCCACTTGAAGCCTGTGTTAAAAAAGTTAGTAGACGATAAGATTTTGTTATTTTTTCGAAATGAGAAAGCGCTCAAGTCTGCGAATAAATCCATTTTCTTGTACAACAGTAAAGATGAAGTAATTGAAAGAATCGAAATCTATGTAAATTATCTCAAGAAACACATTATTCCTTCACTCCAAAAAATTGGAGTCATTGGCGGCGTGTCAGATGAAGAATACTCGGACTTTGCCTCACTTGCTACAAAAGTTTTAGCATATATGGACGATTCGTACGGCGATCAAAAATATATGGTGGAAGAATTAATTATCCTCGGTGCATTCTATGAGAATTATAGAGAAGAGATCAAGAAGAAGGAACAAAAAGATAAAATCATTGAAGTTGTCAAACTTGTGGAGAATGCCGGTAAGCTGGTAGACATTGCTACAATTCGAGTCAATGGTGATCCGATACCGAAAGAGGTAATCCCATCAATAATTGCAAATGAGAATATACTTTATTGTGAGTATGATGACGGGAGTAATTTGTATGAATTCCTTTTACACAAATCCGCTGTTAACCTCGCTGCCGATCTAGCAAAGAAAATTTTTCAGAGCACAGGAAATGATACTGATGTACGAATTCTGTCTCGGATGAACATTAATACAAGCATAGATGAAAATATCAAAAAAGAATTTTATGCAATTGAAATGGAAAGTCTTTTTAAGTATTTGCCATTTCTGACAAGAATGTGGCGCACCTTAATGGGAAATATTTATGTTACCAAAGCAGAAGCAGATCAGATTCGTCGCCAAAAAGAAATGGAACAAAAAAAGCGAATCAACGAAGCAAAAGCTAAACAAATTGCAAAAGAAAAAACTAAGCTCGTAGAAGAGCGAATGAAACAGATTGATGAGATAGAGCAAGGTTTGCCGGTTGCTGAAGCCAAAGAGGGAGAAGCGGATAAGAAGCTTTCGCCTGAAGAAGAAAAACAAGTGAAAGATGTTTTACAAGCAATCATAACTGTATTGGATACTGCATGGGACGCAAAGCTTTATCCCGATAGAGAATACGTTATGCAAAATGTAAAAACAGGAATGACCGAAGATCAATTTGTTATGTTTCTGAAGAAACATTCACTGAAGGAAATTCTGTCTTTCCAGATAAAATCTAAAACTAATAAATATAAATGGCCAATTCTTGTATCACGCCATTATCTCAAGCGACATGGAAGAAGACTTTTAGAAATCGCTAAACGTGAATCTGATATAGAGAGAAGGGCTCCAGCGCCCGATCAAGACAAGTTTGATTTGTATACATTTCTCGAAGAGTTTTTAGAAAGAGTATTACCTAGGATATAATGCAAACTATTGAAAAATTTAGAAAAACAAAAATCATCTGCACTTTAGGTCCGGCAACTTCGGACATTAATATGATTCGCAAACTTGCGGATGCAGGGATGAATATCGCGAGACTCAACATGTCACATGGCGATCATAAATTTCACGGCGATCTAATTCAAAAAATAAAAAAATTAAACAAAGATTTAAAATATCCAATTGCTATCATGATTGATACGCAAGGACCTGAAATTCGCACAGGTGAAGTTCATACAGAGCTTGATTTAAAAGTCGGAGAAATTTTTACCTTCCATGTAATTCCGGGACAAGAGTCGGAGGAGAAATCCGTATTCGTAAATTACACTGACATCATCAATGATTTAAAAATCGGCGATAAAGTAACTGTAGACAATGGTCTTATCAACTTAGTAGTCCTCGAAAAAAAAGAAAAAGAATTAGTTTGTAGAGTCATGGATGGGGGAAAACTAGGTAGCCGCAAGCATATCAACCTTCCGGGGATAAAGGTGAATATCCCTTCTATTACACCGAAAGATATAAAAGATATTCTTTTTGGTCTCGAACAAGATATAGATTTTATTGCATTGTCATTTGTAAGAAGTCATGAAGATATACTACAGCTCAGAAAGATCATAGAGGAAAACAACGCTCATGCGCAGATAGTCGCAAAAATCGAAGACGCAGAGGCAGTGAAAAATTATAAAGAAATCATTGCTGTATCCGATGGCGTTATGGTGGCTCGTGGCGACTTGGGAGTAGAAGTAGAATTAGAAGAGCTGCCGATTATCCAAAGAAAGATTATCAAAGAATGTGCTGTTCAAGGCAAACGTGTAATAGTCGCAACTCACTTACTCGAAAGTATGATTCAAAATCCATTTCCTACTAGAGCGGAAGTTACAGACGTTGCGAATGCTGTATTCGAAGAAGCGGATGCTATCATGTTATCCGGTGAAACTGCTTCGGGAAAATTTCCTGTTCGTTGTGTGGAGATGCTACATAAAATCGCAATGCGTATAGAATCATCAGGCGGTGGAGTAGGTTATGTATTACAAAAAAAACCAAAGGACAAAAAAGAAGAACTCGCCAAGTCCGCAGCTCTCCTTGCTGATTCACTTAAATGCAATGCTGTAATCGTTATTACCCGCAGGGGAACAACTGCAAATAATATTGCAGCATATCATCCTGAGTATCCAGTTATTCATGCGTTTACAAATATGACATCAGTTCGTCGTAAGTTATGGCTAAATCGCGGTATTCTTCCTTACAGAGTAGATTTTTCGAGTGACCCGGAAAAAACAATTGCACACGCAATCGAAACTCTAAAGAAAAATAATATGATTGCTATTGGGCAACAGGTTGTTATCCTCTCTGATATTATTGCAGGCGAAGATCGTGTTGAAACGATTCAGGTTAGGGAAGTGAAATAATTTTTGGGCGATTCGTCACAATCGATACGATGCTAAGAAGCATCTACTCAGTGACCGGACTACTAGGATTAGGTGCGGTCACTGAGTAGCCTGTATTTTTTCGCAGGCGTATCGAATGTGACGACCGCGCTTTCCGCTCCAATGCTACCCTTCGATACAACGCTAGGAAGCGTCACTCAGGGAGCGGCATTTCCACTACAATCGCTATCGCTAGAGATAACAATGAATAAAAGTATATTAGATTTTTAAAATAGAATTAACCACCGTGCTTAAAAAGATTTTATATTTCTTCCTGGCTTTTATCATAACACTCGGAGCCTTTTCCTTCTTGCAAGAAGAAGTCTTGGATTCCTCACAAAAGTATTTCCCTTTATTCAATGAATATATTCCCGATAGCGTCGGGGAAATAAAAAAAATTTTCAAAGAAGAAGTAAAGAAAGAAGAACCCAAAGTAAAAACAAATCTATATGCAGGGGATAATTATGCTTATCTACTCAGGTTTCTACAGAAACTTTCTGAGTTAGAGAAAAATAAAAAACAAATTGTCCGAGTTTTGCATTATGGAGATTCAATGCTCTGGTCGGATATGATTACATCTGGAATCAAAGAAAAATTTCAAAAGGATTTTGGTGACGGTGGAAGGGGGCTTGTGCCTATCACCAATCAACCTTCAAGGAAAGTTTTACTACATAAAAATCTTACTGATGAAACGCAATTTACTTGGAAAAATTTAGACCATAGACAATTTGTAAATCCACAGATTGGGTTCTTAGGAGAAGCGGCTATTTCTAATTATCCGAGAGTAATCATGAAACATGAACTCGATGGAACAAGTATAGGCTGGAAGAAAGCAGAACTTTTTTTTCGCAATATGCAATCTCAGAATTCTTTAGCTATAAAGGCAAGCTATCATACAACAACGGGTAAAATTTTACAGCCGCTCGAAGAAAATAAAATTTCACAAAGTAATTTTGACAACTGTAATCAAGTCAATATTTCATTATCTGATACATCTCTTCTCCAGTTAGAATTGACAGTGCCTCCGCAGACTATTTTCGATGCAATAGTTTTTGAAACTGAATTTGGAGTTTCGTACTCTACAGTCTCCAGGCAGGGAATTGAAGTAGGAGATTTGCTTTTAATAGAAGAGAAAAGCCTCGCTTGCGGGTTTACTCAGTATAAGCCGGACTTAGTTGTATTTCAGTTTGGAGTAAACGAATCGGAAAATCTAGCGCGTAAGGCGTATATAACTCCTGAAAGTTATCGTAAGAATCTAGAAGATGTTGTCGTTCGTTTTAAAAAACTTCTACCGAACGCAAACTTATTATTAATCTCTCCAATCGAAAGAATTTCTAGAAATGAAAAAGGCGAAATGGGAACCATGCCAGAAATTCTTCTGATTCGGGACACACAAAGAGAAGTTGCAGAGAAATACCACATCGCTTTTTTTGATAGCTTTACTGCTCTCGGTGGGTCAGGACAGAACGATATTTTATCCGAGAATGGCTTCATGCAACCGGATAAGACTCATTTAACCCGAAAAGGGGGCGAGTTCTTTGCAGAAGTATTTTACTCTGATTTTTTTACTCATTATAAAAAATTCAACGGAGTAGTGGAGGAAACACGTAAGTTAGATTTAGAAAAATTAAAGAAAGAAAAAAACAAAGAAGTCAATTTTGTTTCGAAAGCTTATTTTTATTTCTTTCTATTTGTTTGGATTTGTTCGGCACTACTTACTCGCTTTCCTGAATTAAAAATTGGATTTCTGGCAATTGTTTCCTTTTATTTTTATGCGACGTGGAATATATATGCGCTTGGAATTATTTTAATTTCTACGTTGATTGATTATTTTTGTGGACTTCAAATTTATAAGAAGCAACAAGCGGGAAGTAGAGGAACAATTTATTTAGTCTTGTCGCTTACTTCCAATTTATCAATTTTATTTTTCTTTAAATACTATGACTTTGCCATTAGCCTCATCAATGGAGTTTTAGTCAATGGAAATGCTGTTCAAATTCCACTTTTACATTTGATATTGCCGGTTGGAATTTCATTTTATACATTCCAGACTCTCTCTTATACAATTGACATCTGGCGAAAAAAATTAATCCCAGAAACAAGACTGATTCGATTCGCAGAGTATGTTGCTTTTTTCCCTCAGCTTGTGGCAGGTCCGATTGTGCGGGCAATGGAGTTTTTACCCGGACTTAGAGATAGGGGAGAACATTTCGGGTTAAAGTATATAAATTTTTCTAGCGGTATATTTCAAATACTTGTTGGGGTGCTGAAAAAAATCTTAGCTGATCGTTTAGCCTTTGGAATTGTTGATGGAGTCTATGCAAATCCAGATATGTATAGCTCTCTTGAAATACTCGCGGGTATTTATGCTTATGGAGTTCAGATATATTTTGATTTCTCCGGTTACTCCGATATAGCCATTGGGTCCGCAAAAATTTTAGGTTATCACTTAACTCTTAATTTTAACAGACCTTATACTTCGTATTCAATAACAGATTTTTGGAGGAGGTGGCATATTTCTCTAGGGAGTTGGTTTAAGGATTATCTGTATATACCGCTCGGTGGAAATAGAAATTTGGTCTATCGAAATTTACTTATTACATTTATCCTCTGCGGAATCTGGCATGGGGCAGGGATTCCTTTTTTTATTTGGGGGCTGTATCATGGGGCTTTACTTGTAATCGAAAGACTTACTGGTATAAATAAACGAGAAAATTTTTTTATGAGAGCGATTACTTTGCATTTGGTTTTATTTGGATGGATTATTTTTAGAAGCGATAGTTGGTTTACCTTTAGCCGCGTCTTGCAAAATCTTTCTAAGTTAAGTTTTCATACTGCCAACTTGGAGATTTGGATCATTTCCTTTTTAGCATTCTATTATTTTTACGAATTATTTTATGCAAAGCTAGTCGGGCGTATGCAGCTAGTCTGGTATAAGTCTCCATCTGTCCTTCAAGGATTTTTAGCTGCCATACTTATTTTGACTGCTTATTATCTCCATCGTGCAGAAGTTAAGCCATTTATCTATTTTCAATTTTAATATCTACGTGAGGACGACTACGTTTTAGAGTTGACAGCTAAGAGTATTTTTTCGAACACTCAAGGTATGAAATATATTTATTATATTGCTCCGTTTGCGCTTTTATTACTCATTGGCTTTTCTTTTTTTAAAGATTTTACTAAATCTAATAATAATGTTGGTGAGAATAATAGGGAGATTGCGCATGAATCTACTGATTCCTCCTCGACTAAGAAGAAAGGTAGGGCAAATGGAAAGTCCTTGTTTGATGAAGATTCCAAGTTTTTAGAGTTTCCAGAAATTGGAATTGAAGACTTTGAATCCGGCGAGCTTACTCTTGCTGAACGGGAACGCAGAAAAAAACTAATCATAGAGAAATCAAAAAAACTCGCGGACATGTTTCCGCATAATTCTGTTATACCTCGGGAGTTTTCCTCTGCTGAGGCAAAGAAGCTAGTTGAGACTAGCCAGAAAATGGCGAATATACAAAACCAATTTTTACAGAATGAAAAAGTTCCGAAAGAGGACAAACTTTTTTACTATAAAGAGAGACTCAAAACTTCTAAGGATAGATTGGAAATTTTTCGCTATGCGCTTGGTCTCGAAAATGGGGGTGTCTTCGATGAGTCGAAGTTAGAAGGGTTTTTAAAAGAGCGCTATGAAGTATTTTTGGAAAACGAAAAAGCATACTCTAATGAAATTATAAAAGTAGAGAAAGAGTAGTTGAAAAATTTCTTGTAACTAATGATGAATATGAATGATGGAACTATGAAACAATCCATTTTGATAACACAGTGTTTGCAAAACGATTTTACAAAACTCATTGGAAAATTTGACGGAATCCCTAATTTGCTTCATGTTGGGTATGAAGAAGCACGTCGCATATTGAGTGAGAAAGTAGAAGAAGGACCTGTCACTACTGTTATGGATTGGGCATATCATACTCCAGAAGAAAATCTTAATATTATACATATCCGTGATTGGCATAATCCTGATGATCCGCTTCAGAAAGATCATTTGAGTCAATTTGGAAATCACTGTTTACAAAATACAGAAGGCGCAGAATTTGTTTTCGCCAAATCTATATTACCCGGTAGAGCACACCATATTGTAAATGCGTCTGGACTAAATGATTTTGTGAATACAAATTTAGAGGAGTTATTATCTCCTTATAAATCCGAACCTGTAAAAGTGGGGCTAATGGGTGTGTGGACAGAAGCGAAGGTAACTTTTCTTGCTTATGATTTAAAAACGCGCTATCCGAATTTTGAAATTGCGGTATGTTCGGCATTATGCGCAAGTTCTTCTAGGACGATGCATTTTATTTCTCTCGATCAGTTAACGTCTATTTTAGGAATCAAAGTATTTTCCTCAGTAGGAGATTTTACAAATTTTCTAACAGGAACTCTTCCAAAGATTGGACATAAAATACAAGATAAGAAAGCAATTCAGTTAAAATTCTCGGATCCAAATTACAGTATATCAGAGGTTGATACTCAGATTTTACTTTATTTGTATAGGGATGCGAAAGAAGTAGAATTTCTTTGCCTGGATGGTGGGTTTTCAGGGAACGTAGTTTTAAAAGCCAGGGCAATGGATAAGTTCGGACATTACCAGGTGCCAACAGTTGTAAAGATCGGCAAACGCGAGTTAATCGCTAAAGAAAGATCTTCCTTTGAAAAAATTCAGGAAGTATTAGGAAATAATGCTCCAAACATTGTAGACTTTGCAGAGTTAGAAGATAGGGGAGCGATTAAGTATCGTTATGCGGCAATGCTTGACAATGGAGTAAAGACATTTCAAAAATACTATGGCGCTATCGATGATATGGAAAAAATCAAGCACAAACTTGAAATTATCTTTCGTAAGCAACTCGGCAGGCTCTATGATGCATCTTCCAATGAAAAATTAAACCTACTCGAATACTATGAGTATTCCAATAAATATGCAGGCTCTATTCGTAACAAAGTAGAGGCAATCATTGGAGCACCGGCTAACGGGCATACTCTTAATCTACATGGATTTACATTTCCGAATGTATGTAATTTTTATGAGAGAGAGCTTTCCGGACTCAAAGAAAATATTACTCCCTATCATTATGTTTCTTATTTACATGGAGATTTGAACGGGGCTAATATCATTATAGACGCTCAGGAAAATGTATGGCTGATAGATTTTTTTCATACTCATAAAGGTCATATTCTAAAAGACTTAATTAAGTTAGAGAACGATATTTTATATATCTTCATGACGATTGATTCACTTGATGAATTTAAAGAAGCAGTGCAGCTAGTTGATATTTTGCTTGACATTCATAATCTCGGCGAGCCACTGGATATTTCTCTAAAGGCAAATTTTAAATTTCCACAAATTGCAAAGGCGTTTGAGACAATCGCTATTATGCGCTCGTATTATCCCGAATTGATTCATACAGATAGAGACCCGTATCAATTATTTGTAGGACTTATGCGTTATTCGATGCATACACTTTCTTTCGATGAGTCAAATGATTGGCAAAAAAAACTTGCCCTCTATGCAGGCGCTACTTGCTCCGCTAAAATTAAAAATACTTTACAGACTACAAATGATCTTAGAATTGATTTTATAGAAAATCCCTCTGATAATGGTGAGGGTAAGATGGGTTTGACGATACTTCCCGGTCGAAAGGATAGGGCGCGAAGCATCACTACAGATGTAAAAGTAATCAAGTCGAATGAGATTAACGCAGTCGTATCGCTTATTACAGAATTGGAATTCGAAGAGTATGGAGTGCAAAGACTCAAATCTGCTTACGTAGATGCGGGACTTGCTACTTGCTATTTTCCAATTATCGATCAGGGGATACCGGACGTATACTCAATGAATAAAAATTTAGAATGGATGCATGAAATACTGTCTAATAAACAAAATGTATTGATTCATTGTGTTGGCGGATTAGGGCGATCGGGAACGCTGGCAGCTTGCTATTTGATTCGGTATTATGGTCTTAGCGCAAAAGATGCAGTAGCCCGTGTTCGAAAATTTAGATCCGAGCGAGCAGTAGAATCAATTGAGCAGGAAAAATTTATAGAAGACTTTGCGAAAAGGAAATTATAACAGGAACAAATAGAGAATGGAAGAATTAGTAAAAACAGAAGAGATTCAAAAAGCAAAAGAAAAAATTAATGGGCTACTAGAAGAATTAAAAAAAGAAATTACCGGGCAAACAGTCGTTATCCGAAATATCATGACCTGCCTTGTCGCACAGGGACATGTGTTGCTTGAAGGTATGCCGGGACTTGCTAAGACACTACTTGCAAAGTCAATTGCGCAAAGCATTGATCTTTCATTTAAGCGAATACAGTTTACTCCCGATTTACTTCCGGCGGATTTAATTGGAACAGTGATCTTTAATCCAAAGACAGCCAATTTTGAAACAAGAAAGGGACCTATTTTTACAGGAATACTTCTTGCCGATGAAATCAACCGCGCTCCCGCAAAAGTCCAGTCCGCACTTCTTCAATGCATGGAAGAAAGGCTTGTAACGATAGGCGATACCACGTTTCATTTAGATGCTCCGTTTATGGTTTTGGCTACGGAAAATCCAATTGACCAGGAAGGAACGTATCAGCTACCGGAAGCACAGATGGATAGGTTTCTGATGAAGGTAAATGTGGATTATCCCGCCGAGGCAGAAGAAGTAGCGATACTCAGTCAGCATGGAAGCGTATCTTCTAAGAATAAAGAAATTAAAAAGAGCCTTAGTAGAAAAGAGATTCAGGAAATTTCCTCCTTATCTGATAAAATCTATATTGATGATAGGCTCAAAGATTATATTGTCAAGCTAGTTCGTAATACTCGCCCACAAACATCTAAGTTAGATGAAATTAAGCCCTACGTCAAACACGGAGTATCCCCACGTGCATCTCTTGCACTTCTACGTTGTGCACGTGCAAATGCACTCTTAGAAGGAAGAAATTTTGTGGTACCGGAAGACATTCGTTTTTCTATCTACGAAGTAATGCGTCATCGTATGATCTTGACGTTCGAAGCTGTATCCGAAGATGTAACAGTGGATTCGTTGATTAAAACAGTCCTAGAAGTAACCGCACTTCCTTAGGGTCGCTCCCTGAGCGGAGTCGAGGGGCGCACTTGCGTTAAAAGACAAACCAATGCTACTAAAAGAATTAGAAAAATTAATCCAAGAGATTGAATTAAAATACAAAAAGAAAATCCGCAGTAATCGAGCGGGGTCAATTCTTGTTAACCGCTCAGGTAGAGGAATGGATTTTAAAGAGTCGCGGGTTTATATGTATGGAGATGACATTAGGTTTGTAGATTGGAACGTTAGTTCTCGTATGGGCGAACTTTATGTAAAACTTTTTCATGAAGAGAATGACAGGACGATTAATCTTTTTCTAGA
>JANYCR010000595.1 GCA_025360185.1 Leptospiraceae bacterium
TCTACTTTGGTTTGGTTTTGGGAAATGAGAAAGTATTCGTCTAGACTTTCCAGATTTTGATAATGAGAAAACTTTTCTCCTCGATCGTATTTTTCAGTTGAATCGGAGAGAACTTCTAAAATGCATTTAGGATTTAAAAGAATGTCTTTGTATTTGTCTCCCATCATTTCATTTCCACAAGTAATAACTAAGTCAGGGTAGGTGAACAATCCTGTTTTGCTAACCTGCACTCTTAAATCAGCAAAATAAATTCGACATGGTTTGTTCTGTAAAAAGTTATTTAAAAAACTGGCTATATTTAAGGCGATGCGATTGTGTTTGCGAGTAACTCCCGCCATTGCATACATTTCCCCATTGATTAGCTCACTTTTAAATTCAGCCTTTCTTTCGAGTTCTAAGTATTCCTCAGAGGTTAGAATCTTTTTTTCAACAGCAAGTCCCATAAGAAATAAAGAAAGGGTATAATACCCAAAGTCAAGAGATTTCTCACTATTTTTGAAATAATTATTGTAGAAACTTATACATGCGAAAAGATTCGACTATAACGAATCGAGTTGTTGAAAACGAGAAGCAGAGATGATTTGTTTCCCCCGCGCTGCCCGCGCGGGGGAAGCAAGGTTCTCGACTCTTTTTACAACGACTCAATATATTACGTAGGAACGGTAACATGGCATTTGATATAGAAATGATAAAAAGTTTATATTCCAAAATGGGCTCTCGTATAGAAGCGGCTCGTAAGGTAGTCGGTAGACCTCTCACTCTTTCCGAAAAAATTCTCTACTCCCACTTATGGGACGGCGATGCAAAGACAGCATTTGAGCGCGGCAAATCGTATGTAGACTTTGCCCCTGACCGTGTGGCGATGCAAGACGCGACTGCGCAAATGGCTTTATTACAATTCATGCAAGCAGGACGTAAGAAGGTTGCAGTTCCTTCTACAGTTCATTGCGATCATTTGATCGAAGCAAAAGTTGGCTCTGACGCTGACCTATCAATTGCAAATGAAAAGAATCGCGAGGTTTATGATTTCTTAAAATCAGTTTCCAATAAATATGGAATTGGATTTTGGAAACCGGGTGCCGGAATTATCCACCAAGTTGTTTTAGAAAATTATGCATTCCCAGGTGGAATGATGATCGGAACAGACTCGCACACAGTAAATGCAGGTGGTCTTGGTATGATTGCTATCGGAGTTGGTGGGGCAGATGCTTGCGACGTGATGAGTGGTCTTGCTTGGGAATTAAAATTTCCGAAGCTAATCGGTGTTAAACTCACTGGTAAACTAAATGGCTGGACTTCTCCGAAAGACGTAATCTTAAAGGTTGCCGGAATTCTGACAGTGAAAGGTGGAACTGGTGCAATCGTAGAATACTTCGGTGAAGGCGCGATAGCAATGTCTTGCACAGGTAAAGGAACGATTGCAAATATGGGTGCCGAAATTGGGGCAACTACATCTACTTTCGGTTATGACGACTCCATGTCTCGTTATTTAAAATCTACTGGTCGTGCTGATGTAGCTGCATTAGCTGACGGTGTTAAGCAACACTTAACCGCAGATGCAGAAGTTTATGCTGATCCAGCAAAATACTTTGACCAACTAATCGAGATTAACCTCTCTGAACTAGAGCCACATTTAAACGGACCGTTTACTCCTGATTTGGCGACACCGATTTCTAAAATGAAAGAAGCTGCTCTTGCAAATGGCTGGCCTACTAAAATTGAAGTCGGACTCATTGGTTCTTGCACGAACTCTTCTTACGAAGATATTTCTCGTTCGGTGTCACTTGCAAAACAAGCTTCCGAAAAAGGCTTAAAGCCAAAGGCAGAATTTACAATCACTCCAGGCTCTGAACAAGTGCGTTATACGATAGAGCGTGATGGGTTTATTGATGTTTTCAATAAAATCGGAGCAAAAGTATTTGCGAATGCTTGCGGTCCTTGTATCGGACAGTGGGCGAGAGCGGGGTCTGAGAAGGCTGAGAAGAATACAATCGTGCATTCTTTTAACCGTAACTTTGCCAAACGTGCTGATGGAAATCCGAACACATTCGCGTTTGTCGGTTCTCCTGAACTTGTAACTGCTCTTGCGATTGCGGGGGATTTAACTTTTAACCCACTTACTGATAGCTTGAAAAACGAAAAAGGGGAAATGGTAAAATTTGATGCACCAACAGGTGTTGAACTTCCTCCAAAAGGCTTTGATGTAAAAGATGCAGGATACCAAGAACCTGTAGCAGATGGTTCTGGTGTGCAAGTTGCTGTTAGCCCCACATCGGATCGTTTGCAGTTACTCGATAGTTTCCCCGTTTGGGAAGGAACTGATCTAAAAGGTCTCAAGCTATTAATTAAGGCTAAAGGCAAATGCACAACAGATCATATTTCTATGGCAGGACCTTGGCTAAAGTATCGTGGGCATTTAGATAATATTTCTAACAACATGTTAATCGGTGCTGTAAATTTCTTTAACGAGAAAACAGACAACGTCAAAAACCAATTAACTGGCAGTTACGATGCAGTGCCTAAAGTGCAAAGAGCTTACAAAGCAGCAAACGTTGGCTCGATTGTAGTAGGGGATGAGAATTACGGAGAAGGATCTTCTCGTGAACACGCGGCAATGGAGCCACGTTTTCTCGGAGTGCGCGCGATTCTTGTAAAATCATTTGCCCGTATCCACGAGACAAATTTAAAAAAACAAGGAATGCTCGGACTAACATTTGCAGATAAGGATGATTATGCGAAGATTCTAGAAGATGATTCTATTGATATCGTTGGACTAACTTCTTTTACAGAAGGAGTTCCACTTACTTTAGTTCTAAATCACAAAGATGGTTCTAAGGACGAGATTAAGGCTAATCACACTTACAACGCAAGTCAGATTCAATGGTTCAAGGCAGGATCTGCGCTTAATATCATTAAGGCGCAACAGAAGGGGTAAATAACCCCACCCCAATTTTGTAGGAGTTGGGAAATAATATAGATTAACCCCCTCTCCTAACACATTCGATACGCCAATAGGAATTGGCTACTCAGTGACCGGAAAGGGGTGCTATGAAGGAAATATAGTAGAGGCAGGTCGTTGTGTCTCTACTATTATATAAAAATATATGGAGAAATATTCTTTTCTAAAATATTGTTCAATCTCATTTTTATTGTTATCTTGCTTTGGGCTACAGATTCGTAAGTCTGATTTAGATATTAAGAAAAAAGAAGAACCTAATGGTTTTTTGAAAATAGTTTTTAAAGGGGATATTGGTTATAATACTCCAAAATTAAAAATTAATCTGACCGAAAGATTACCAAAAGAAAAACGCTCAATTCCTATGATCTATTTGGAAGACTTGGATACTATTTATTCATTGGAAGGTAGGATTGAAGAAAAGGAAATTCTAATACCAATTAAACAGGGAGAATACTTTGCTTCCATAGTAAATGAAGAGTTATATGGAACAGCGGCAATTTACGTTTTTCCTCTGCTTTTTCAGGAAGATAAGTATATTGGAATTAGCTTCGGATTCGATGATAAATATGATTCGAATAACTATAAAATGAATACGATTCAATCAGGTAAATGTATTTCTAGTTTCAAAGAAAGGTCATTGCTATTTTGGTATCTTGTATCTGAGGACATCGCATTCAATCATTGTCCCAAATTAAAAATAGTAGCAAATAAAGTTACAGAAGTAGCCATTACTTTTTCAAAAGAAGAATTGAATGGGTGGAGATCTTTTTTTAAAGTCATACCTGGGGCATTGATAGGGCTTCCTCTTTTTGGAACATTCTATTATAAATCAGATTCAACTGCTGAAATTAAATATCCAGAAGATTCCCCATTAGATAAATCTAAAAAATGAACATGCTGTAAATACTTCCAAAGGTTGCCTTTAAATACTATGATCGATTGGCCGATGGAAAAAATCTTACTTCTATTTTTTTATTTCCAATACAATCTATTGTGCAAGCGCAAAACGGCATGTAATCAATGGAGAAAATGAATAGTCTATCAATAAAATAACAAGTTTTTTTTATTGATAGAATTTAAGGTTACAGATGCATTTAGAGAAAGCCTTTTAACAACCCTAAGCCAGTCGATACAAGACTACCATTATCGCCTTCTACTTTACCCTGTGGAGTGAGCCTGTTCACAACGACAGGCAATAATGTAGAAAGCATTCCACCTAATTCTTTTTCAGGAATACCTGTTTTTTCGGAAAGGGAAGACATTAAATCTGAACCTAAAACGTCGTTTAATTGGTTGGCAGATATTGCTTTGTTGTCACCAGTTCCAATCCAACTTTCTACGTTATCTTCCATGCCTTTTTCTTTTATCGTATTGACTACGGTATCAAGCAAAGCACCCTTATCCCCACTATTAGAAAGAAGTGCTTTTGCTAGATTCCCAATTTCGGAGGAGTTGTCTCCGCTTATTTCATTCATTATTGTTTTTAAAAAATCCATAGCTTAGTTTCGCAAATATTGAAAGAATTGCAATGCATTTTTATTTATGAAAATAGAAATAAAAAACACCTTGACAAGTGACACTCCAAGTGTCACATTAAACAAATGACTTCAATTACAATGCTAGATTTAAGAAAGAACTCCAATGTTCTTTTAGAAAAATTAAAGAGGAAAGAAAAGATACTTCTTTCTTTTCGTGGAAAACCTGTTGCTACAATTCATCCTATTTCACAAGAGTCTGATTGGGAGACCGATTCTTTCTTGCAATTTATAAATTCTATCCCAAAATCTGGCAGTAAAAAAACAAAACTTTCCAATGAAGAAATTGACTCTTTAGTTTATGGCATTAAGTAAAAATTCGAAATATCCTTTTTGGGATACATCTGGTTGGTTTTCTTTGGTTATCCCCTCAGAAGTAAATCATAAGGTAGCGAAAAATATTGCTGACCAACTTCAAAAATCAAAGTTTCCTTTCTTTACTTCTGATCTTGTGATCCAAGAAACGATGACTCTTCTCATAGCTCGCAAGGAGGCTGAAAAAGCAAAACAGTTTTGGTCTAGTTTTATTGAGTCTAAAGTAATCCGATTAGAACGAATAGATGAGTCTCGATTTCAAAAATCTGGGGATTATTTCTCCAAGCATATAGATAACGGTTACTCGTTCGTAGACGCTTCTTCTTTTGTTTTAATGAAAGAGTTTAAAATTTCAGATGCAGTTACCACGGATAAACATTTTACGCAAGCGGGGTTTATCAAATTATTAGATTAGGTTCATCGTAGAGACAGGTTTGAAACCTGTCTTGTATACTACGAAGGCAAAATTAATACTCATGCACCTCACCCGTCTTCACAATTCCTAAAAACTCTCCTTCCTCAACAACAGGCTCTTCTGTATAGTGATACAAATAACATTTCTTTTTAATAATAGGATCAATTTTTCTAATTTCATCAATATGAGAGTGAACACCACTGCGGGGACCTGTCTCACAATCATGATAAATTATATCTGCTGATTCATAGAATGGCTTCATGATTGGTGGCATGATATAAAGAGTATCCGTTGGAAAATATATTTTTTTATCATTGCATTCAAACATTAGACCAAACGACGGCATATAGGAAGTACCCCCAACTACGTGAGTAGATTCTACAGTATAGAAAATCCAACTTTTATCGCCATCATTGATTTGGTATTCCAAACTTTTAGACATTACGATTTGATTGAAGAAAGTTTCGAGGGAAACATTCTTTACCCCCTGCAATGTATCGAGTCCAGGCTTTGCTGCGTCCCATAAATCATCTAACACTTCTCTATGTCCCCAGAGATCAGGCTTACAATCGGCAGGAATTTTTTCTCGTTTAAATAAACGATCTGTTACAGGATCGAGTTGTCGCGGCTTATCGGCGTCTTCCGTTCTACGTTTTTTTTCTACCGATAGCCAATCTGTTTTTTTAGAATTCCAGAAAGGGTTGAATACTGTTGATAAGGCTATTCCCTCTATGCCGCCAATATGATCTGCATGAGGGTGTGAACAATAGTAGCCGTCAATATCTCCCATCTTGAGACCTACATTAGCAAGGGAATGGCGTATATCGCTTCCAAAATCCAATACAAAACGATAAACGTTATCTTTTACTTTGCCCTGTGTTTGAAATTCTAAAAGGAAGTTACTCTGGTAGCGAGGGAAATAAGCGCGTGTGGTATGGTCTTTGATAATTTTTCGAATTGCATTAATGGTAAGATGTGACTGTGTATCTTTTGCAGACTTTACTGCTTCGGCAATCATTGCTTCTACTTTTGCAGTTTCGATTACATCTTTGTATATGCCTGTGGCAAAGGCTGAATTAACACCTAGAGCAGTAACTTTCATAGAGGACTCCCTTAACAAATTTGAATCTGAGCATTTTTTTTACCACTACTTTATTTAAAATCGGAAAAACTCATAGAGAAAGCCAGATTCCTTCGTATGAATTTTACTTTCTAGTAGATTAAGAGATACAATTGTAAAATGAGGAGCTATGTTTTTTAGGTAGAATTTTTTATTCCGAACATTTGCATATGGATCAATAAAATCAAGCTCTTTCTTCATATAATTATAATCAATTTTCGTAGGTACAGAAAAATAAACATACTTGCATAGTCTAGCAAGTTTAGCGAAGGCTAATGGTACATCTTGGTTTGAAATGTATTGAAAAATAGAATTACAAATTCCTAAATCTAGTGGCTTTATAATCTTTGACTCATCTAGATTTTCTAAAGTAGTTTGTTGAATTTTATGAGTACAGTTTTGGAGCCATTTCTCTTTTTTTAATTTGTCGTTAGCTTCCTTTGAAGGGTCAATCGCTATTATCCGCTTGGGCTTAAATTCTTTTACTATTTCTCTGAGTAAAATTCCTTTACCAAAACCAAAGTCTCCAATACTTTCGACAAAAACTTCACCTAATTCTAAAATACTTTTTAAATACCTTGCATGTTCTTTTGCATTGTCTATGCCATCAATAATTGATTCATCATCCTCGGCATACATTGAGTCCCAGTATTTCTGATTGAATTTACTCAAGACTTAACCTTGCATTTAGCACAAGTTCCGGTATAACAAGAAGTATCCGCAACTACAGGCGACTTCTTATTAAAAAGAATTTTATAAAAGAAAACCCAGACTGGTTGGGTAAATTTTAGAAATGCAATGAAAACAATGCTATATACTAAATAGTTTTGAATATCTAAACTCATTTTATGACCTCTTTTAATTTTCGAGCGAATGGGAATGTGAAAAATACAACTAGAATTTCAAGACTACCGAAAAGTAGCGATAGAATAAAGAAAGAAGATTCAAAGGAGTAGCTCGCCTTTAAATATCTTTCGATGAGAGTAGAAGCAATTGGACCGAGCATAAATCCTATCGATCCAACGCCTGTAAACCCCGCCATCACACTTGCATTCATTCCTTTCGGTGACATCTGAGATGCAAGCATCATCGAAGGGACGAACATTACACCGGCACCGGTTCCGCATAAAATAAGTAAAGAGAATAATGCCGGTTTGCTACTTACACCTCCAGCGAGACCGAGAGATGCTCCATAAAGAAGAGAGCCTATCATCATAAGTAAGAAAGGTCCTGTTTTTTTAGCAAGCCTGGCGAATGGATAAGAAAATAAACTCATAGGGATTAAAACAAGAGAAAGGTAAAGACCGACTTCGCCTGGGTTGAATTTTAAATCTTCCCGTAAATGCAGATTGAAACTGGTTACAAAAAAACCAACTGTGAATCTATCAATGAAGTTATACAGGTAAGGAACTAGGATGAGTTTATTTTTTTGAAATGCGTTTGACCATTTACTCAGTGTTATCCGATCGTGATAAAAGAAATCATAATCTTGCAAAAGGAAAAAAGAAACAATGCCAATTAGAATCATAATCGTCCCGGCAACATAGAAAGGGAGTAGGGGATTTTTTTTTCCCAAAATTCCCATTGGGGAGCCAATGCCTACACCCAGGCTGAGAAACATTCCGGCGAGACCCATTAAGATTCCCTTCTTGTGAAAGTGTTCGTTAGAGGAATCATTTTCCCTGTCAGCAATCAGTGAAAGTAAAAGTCCAATTACAAAAATATGACAGACTCCTTCAAAGAAGCGGATAATCTGAAGTATCTGTAAACTCTCAGCGCTGACCAAGAGAAAAAAACTAATTCCATCTAGAATTGCGAATATGGAAATGAAATATTTTCTATTTTTAAATTTATCAGAAAGAAAGCCAGCGACCGGAGAAAATAAAAATGAGCCTAACATAGCGTAGCTCATGAAAAGGGAAACCATCAGGTTGTCTCCGCCGAGTCTGTCTTTTACAATGTCTTTGAATACAGGAACAATCATCGTGACGGGAAGCATTGTAAAAAAAATAAGCGCGAGTGTTAATTTTGGAATTTGATTTGCTTTAATCAATTGGTTCATGGTTTGAAATGATGATCCTTTAGACAGGTTGCATCTAAAACTTACAGTAGATAAAAATTGTTTTAAAATAGACTGTCCTTTATAACTTTGTAAAATCAGTTAGAATCGTCAGCAAAAATTTTATGAACATTCAGGAAATACGGGATTGCATCATCGAAGCCGAGAACGGGGAAAAATACCCACTCGCAAAATTGATTTCTGGGATTGAAAAAAAAAATTCCTTTGCATTCAGAAAAATACTCTTCGAAGAACTCGCAGCCAATCACGATCTAAGAAAAAATTCTATTACGATAGGAATTACTGGCTCGCCCGGAGCAGGGAAGTCTTCGCTTATTGGAGAACTCTGTAATGATTTTTTAAAAAAACAAAGAAGAAAAAAAATGGCAATCGTTGCGATTGATCCATCCAGTAAACTCAGCGGTGGATCTATATTAGGCGATAGAACCCGCGTATCTATTCCCGCTAGAGAAAATCGAATTTTCTTTCGTTCCCAGGCAAGCCAGTTGGAACTCGGCGGGGTTAATCCTCATACCTATCATGTAATTCGTTTGCTTCGATATTTTTTTGATTATATTATTATTGAAACAGTAGGTATTGGACAAAATGAAACAGAGGTTTCACGGCTTGCTGATTATTCTTTTCTCATCTTACAGCCATTAGCCGGTGATGGGATTCAATTCATGAAAAGTGGAATCATGGAAGTGCCTGACGCATTTATTATTAACAAATGCGACGAAAAGGAGTTAGCCACATCTAGCTTTCATATGCTTATTAGCTCTCTCGAATTTCTAAAAGATACTATTAACGGTCACAATATTCCAAAGATATTTCAAACAAGCGCACTTAAAAAAATCGGTATCGACTCACTCATGGAGTTTATGATGAGTATCCACGAGCAAAAACCGAAAGACAACGAGACAAAAGAACAAATAGAAAAAATGGGACAAGCAGAATATGGAAACTTCGGACTTCGTGTTCTAAAAGAAATTTCACAATCCAAGCCTGACTTTTTTAGCAGACAATATGAAATAGTTGAGGAAGAGTTTAATCAACAGATTAAAAGTAGAATTTTGGGGGTGACATATTAACGGTCATTTCTGATTATACTTAACTAACCCAAGGAGCCTTTATGAAAAAAAAATCTATCATGTCAAACGCGATGTTAATTTTAATTGCGTTCGCTTTTCTTTCCACCACTTGTAAAAAACAAGATGCGTCAGACCCTACAGAGCCAACACTTGGTCCCGTTGAACGTGCGCATATGGACGAATTGCCTGTCCAATCTATGAAATTTAGCAATGGGAAAAGTGCAGACTACAAAATTTTATTAGATAAAACTGAAATGGTAGCTGTACTTTTTTCTCTTAAAAAGGGAGATGAAATTCCTGCACATCTCCATAAAGTAAATAAAGCTGTTTATATATATGATGGGAAAGCTGAAGTCTTTGCTCAAAATAAAATGAACCCAGTTGTTAAAGGGGATACTCTTTATATTCCGCAAAATAGCGTAACCTCTGTTAAAAATACGAGTGACGAAATCGCAAAAGTGTTTTTCTTTTTCCCAATCGGATTTTTAAAATCGCTACCATTTAATTCTCCAGAAGGAACGGGACTTGATACTGCCGGGGATAAAATTCAATTGCTAAAAGAAATAAATGTGCCATGGGAAAATTGGGATGGAAAAATTCCAGCCGGAGGAAAGGTAACTCCCCTTGCATGGAAAACAATCATCGACAATGATTCTATGGTAATGGGGATAACAAAGATTGACCCCAATAACGATGTAGACAGCCATTTTCATAAGCCAACACAGATTGTAATCTTCTCTGACGGCGAAGGTAAAACTCATATCGCAAAAGGGGAATACAAAGAAATTAAAAAGGATAATTATATTTATCCGCCAACCTATAGCGTTCATCACTCAATTAATACAAGTAAGACAGCACCTCTCATGGAAGTTTATTTTTTTCCAACAGGACCTTTTTCTACTATCAAGTATCTCGGTAAGGGAAAAAAATTCTGGTAGGGTAAAGATTTAAATTTGGATACAGGAGTTAGTAGCGACTAACTCCTGCCTCTTGAAATAAATCATCAAGAAGTTGGTTTAAATATAAAAAAGCCGGAGCATTACGGGTATTTAACTCTCGGATGAAATTTTTGAAATCATTATTTTTTAATATGCCTAAACTTTTTGTGACTTTTGTAAATTGTTTTATATCTTTGGATAAGCCAAAATTATTTAAGTCAATTTCAATAGAATCGGCTGAGTCTAAAAGCCAACGTTCAATTGCTGGACAACATAATTCGATTGCGTATTGATTATTCTTTTTATATAAAGTGGTTTTATTATCTATATCCGACTTTAGTTTTGTAAAATCGTCGAAGTACCTAGTTTTATTTGTATTTTCTGTATCAGCATCAATGATCCCAACAAGGAATTTATTAAAATCTTTATTACTTTGCGTTTCCATTGCTTTGGCTACTTGGCTTTTGCCTCCACCTGATTTATTAATCAAGCGATAGGGGACTCGTAAAATTTCCATAAGCACAGTATCCGCATGACCTTCTGTAATGATTTGCAACTCTATGCCTCTGCTACAAACTTATCAAGATTAAAAAATATATCTACGCTATCATCAAGTAGAGATTTTATTTCATCAGAGGACAATGCTTTTACCTTTGTTTCATAATTTTCGTAATAAGTTACAAAGACATTTAACTCATCCTTAGGAGTATTTTCGATTAAATTGAGGAGCAAATAAGGACTATGCGTAGAAATGAAATACTGGTTTTCTTGATTAGCCGCAATCTTGTAAGCAAGTTCTTTCGTATAAGGCGGAAATGAATTTGCCTCAGGCTCTTCAAAAACTAGAATACAATTCTTGTTAGTCTCAATAGCGGTCGTATA
>JANYCR010000618.1 GCA_025360185.1 Leptospiraceae bacterium
GTTTCTTTTCTGCATGATTGCTATTTTCATATATCTTATCTATCAGTGCTTCTAATTTTTCTCTAGCTTCATTCAATAAGGAAATGTCTGTCGGATAACGAATATCTGCCGGTGCACAAGTGGCATCAAACATTAATACGCCATCATTCTTGGGGTTCTCTACAGATTTTTCTTCTTGTTCAGGCTTATCTTTATTTTCCTCTTCTTTGGCGTCATCCGAATCGGTAGCTTTAATTACTAAATCGTTAATCTCAGTCATCATGTCTAAATTAATTCTCTTGCGAAAATGAACCATCATTGAAGAGTCAAATGGCGGCTCACTACGATATTCCTTAAATCCTAAAAAATATTGCAGGTAGGGATTTTCAATTATTTGTGCGACCGTCTCTTCATCCTGATCTTTAGATTCTTTGATATACACTCTATTATCCCCTCACGTGCAAGCTTTTTGAAGCTTTTTCCACAAAAGCCTTGCACCTTTGTCAATCAAATACCTATTTTGTCACTGATTTTTCAGACGTTTTGATTTTTTCAGCAAGCCCTACTTAGAGTGTAATATGTATATAGAAATGAATATTACGGGAATAAAGACAATATTATTTCTAATTAAATAGTTAATGATAGAATTCATTTTGAGATCGAATGCATTGCATCCTTATCCAAAGAGTTTCCGTATAAACGGATGATTCGTGCAGGCATACTCCGTATGTAAAGTAAAATTCTGATTGTTTTATTGCAAGAATTCCTATAGGTCAGAAAACAAAAAAATGTGCAACTTTACTAAACTCCAAGGGGTGCGATACTTTTCTCAGCCTATGTAAAAATTTAGGCTCCGCACAGACCTTTTTTTCCACTTGAGTAATTCCCTAGATACGAAAAATTTGGAATTGCGACAACAATTAGAGAAGTGAGAGTTCAAATATGCCAACCTATGATTATAAATGTAAAACCTGTGATAAAGTGTTTGAACACTTTCAAGCAATGAAGGATGAACCTTTAAAAGAATGTCTTTGTGAAAAGAAGGGAGAGGTTACACGAATGATTTCCGGTGGAACTGGAATTATTTTTAAAGGAAGTGGATTTTATGTAACTGATTACAAGAAAAATTCCGGTGGGGAAAACGCAGCAAGTGTTACAACGCCCGCAACTACACCTTCTACTGCAACACCGGCAGCGATGACAACAAATCCTGCGCCCTCTTCCGATAAATAAATTTTGGCACGGCTAGCAATTATTGCGGGTGCTGGTGATTTGCCGCATATAGCTATGCGCGAAGCACTGACACAGGGAGAAGACCCCTTGTTCTTTTCGATTACAGAGTCTGATTTTTACCCGGGTGATTTTTCCAGCCGCACGATTCCTGTGTATATCACACAAATCGGAAAGATATTTAAACTCTGTAAGAAAAATAATGTAGATAGAATTTTACTTTTAGGCAAAGTAAAAAAAGAAATCATCTTAAAAACCTATCGCTTCGATTTAAAAACAATTACCTTACTCGCAAAGATGCTCAACCAGAATGATTATACTTTTTTTGAAACTGCCGCTAAAGAATTCGACAAAGAAAAAATCACAATTCTTTCCCAAAAGACATTTTTAAAAACACTCCTACTTCCGGAAGGACGTTATACGAAATCTAAGCTCTCGAAGGATAAGTTAGGCGATATAGAATTCGGGATGAATATCGCTCACCAGCTTGCTACACTCGATGTAGGTCAAACTGTTGTAGTAACGCAAAAGATGGTGTTGGCGCTAGAGGCTATTGAAGGAACTGACGAAACCATTAAACGCGGAGGCTTACTCTCTAGAAAAAAAGGAGCCGTAGTTTGCAAAAGCACAAAGCGAGGACAAGATGATAGATTTGATCTGCCTACTATCGGCATTGAAACCCTGCAGCATATGCATGCCTCGGGTTGTGATACAATTGCCATTCGTGCCAATGAAACAATCGTGGTAAATCCAAAGCAATTCATAGAAGAAGCAAATAAACTTAAAATAAATTTCATCAGCTATTCAGGCACTGAGAGTAATAAATACAATGCAGAAAAAAAAATCTAACACTACTGTAAAAAAAGTAATTTCTAAAAAAACTATTCATAAAAAATCTACACCCGTCTCCAAGAAAAAAAAAGGGAAGAGTTTAACAAAAGAGGTTACTATGAAGTTACCTCCATTAGAAGAGAAAATCTTAATCATATGCGGGGAACCTTCCGGTGATTTACTTGGAGCGGATTTAATTCAAGAACTCAGAAAGACTGGAGGCAACTTTTCATTTACCGGTATCGGTGGAATTGAAATGGAAAAGCTTGGCTTTCACTCTCTTCACGATATGGAGTCCTTAAGCGTAATAGGATTTACTGGAATCATTACCCGCTATAACCAATTAAAAAAAATCGCCAAAGACCTGGTTCAAAAAGCAGTAGAGCAAAATGTACATTATGCGGTTCTTATCGACTACCCGGGCTTTAATTTACACCTCGCCGAGAAGCTGCGTGAAAAAGGAATCAAGATTATATTCTACGTCTCGCCGCAAATCTGGGCGTGGAGATTTAAGCGAATCTTTAGAATTCAAAAATGCGTAGACTTAATGCTCGTATTATTTCCCTTTGAAAAGAAAATCTATGATGAATACAATGTAAATTGTGAATTCGTTGGTCACCCTCTAAGCAGTCGCATGAAAGAAAAAATTATAACTGAAAAACCAATTCAGTTAGGAAAAGGAATAACAACTGTTTGCCTCATGCCCGGCTCTAGAGCAGGTGAAATTACAAAACTCATTGATCCAATCCTAGATAGCGCAGTTCTCATCCAAAAAAGAATGGATAGCCAAAACAAGAAAGTTCAGTTTATCCTTCCGAATATCAATAAATCGCAAGAGCCTTATATTTTAGAAAAATTAAAAACTGCCGAGAAAGAGTTGAATTTAAAAGTAACTTACTTTTTTGATAACTCCGCAAAATGCTTAGAAGCCTCTGATTTAGTAATTCTATCTTCTGGAACAGCTACACTCGAAGTAACGTATTTTGAAAAACCGATGATCATTGTTTATAAACTTGGTTTCATTACTTATCAAATCGGATTAAGAATAGTAAAGGCGAAAGACATCGGGCTAGTAAATATTCTCGCAGGAAAAAGAATCTGCAAAGAATTCCTACAAAAAGATGTGAACGGACAAACGATATTTACCGAAGCAATGCAAATTCTAGAAAATAAAAATTACCGGGAAGAAATGACCCGTGAAATAAAAGCAGTGAAAGCAAGTCTAGGAGATGGCAATGCAGGAAAGAATGCGTCAACCGCTATTCTAAAATTGATTCGGGAGTCTGCTCTTCTTTAACAATTCGAATGATTTTATTTTCTAGAATTCCACCCCAGATATTTTTTGTTTTTTCGGTAAATAGAAAGTATGCGAATGGGCTATCATCTTCTAGTCGATACTGCAACCTGAGTCCTCTTACATCTTCGAGTGCATATATTTGCATTTTATCATTGCCTCTAATAAGAAAAGATTTATCGTTCTTCTCAAAGAGAATCCTTTCATTATAAGATGGAACTATTTGCCAAGTTCCTATTAATTCTCGTGTATCGTACATTTCGAAATTAGGTCTTTTGGAATCTCCCTTTCCACATTGGAAAATTAAGAATAGAAAGAGAAGTAATAGGATTATTTTTTTGCTTTTTGACATGAGGTACCTGTTTTTGTAAAAGTTAAATTTTGCGGTTTGTTTTTTAATTGTCCGTAAAAAAAATAATTAACATCTGACCTGACGAGGTTCGCATTTCCCCGTAAATCTAGTTCTCCATTTTTAACTTCAATATTTCGAAGAAATCCTTCCTGTGAATAGGCATTAAATCCAAGACTAATATTTAAATTACTCTGCCCCTGAAACATTTCAGACAAATTAATATTATCCCCCGGATTTGACCGAATAAAACTATTTCCGGTCAAACTTAATTCTCCGTTTATATTTCGATTTACTAGTAAATCAGAAAAATTATTTCCACTGGAGATAAAAGCCATATTAAAATCAATAATATCTGAATAGATACTACTATCACATAAATCAAAAGTTTCATCAAACCACAATAGAGAGGAAATTTGGGTCCTAAAATCAAAGGACGGCATTTTTTGACTAAAATGAAAGTTTAAATTCAATTCGTTTTCATTTTTATTCAAAACACCACCGGCTAACGCTAAATTACCAGCACCGGATTCTATTTTTAAATCTATATTGTATTTTCCAAGTGCATGTGAATCTGGTCTATATTTTGCCTCAGCAATCTTTATATTTGCTTTCACATTCGCTTTTTCTAAGAATACTTTATACAAAAGGGATTGTATAAAAAAAGATTCCGGAAGCATCTTCTCCTGTCTTTCTTTTATATCTTCAATTATTTTCTTTTCGATGGAATCATAGATAGATTGAAAACTCTTTAGAATCAATGTATCCAAATTCAAATTTATTTTTATATTCGATGCGATAGCCGATACAGGAACTTCCTTTGAAACCTTTGTAAAAGAAACATTCCCATCTAGATTTGATGTAAAATCTTTATCGAATAATTTTCCTTTAAGCTCGGTATGAAGTTCATTCTGACTCCAATTAAATTGAAGACCGGTATTAGCAATTCGAACTTCTGGAGATTTACTTTTAAATTCTAAATCACTAATAGATCCATTTCCGTCTATCCAAATCCAGTCCGCTATCTTTCCGGTTTCTTCCATCCTCATATTGAGTTTCATATTTCCATTTACAGTCAGTTCATCTTCAAGCACTAGTCCATCTAGAAGCTTATTAAAATTATCCACTTGAATTGAAATAGTAGTCTTTCTTAAATTATTCGCAGGTGTATAGACTTGCTCATCATAGAAAAATTCAGGGCTCGATATTTTTCTTTTAAAATAAGATTCGACATTTTTTTCACTGATTGCTTCTTTTAAATAGGAAAATTTTACATTTATAGTAAGATCGTTTGCCTTAATATTAGAAATTGGAAAAAAATCTCCGCTAAATTTTCTAAAATTTAAATTCCCATCTATGCTAAAATCAGTTTTATTTTTTGAAAGAGAAATAAAACCATCAGCAATACCTGATTCGGGAGTTAAATTAAGTAATGCTTTAGATATACCAGACATATTTTCCATATCCTGGTTTGAAAAATCAATGCGCAGAGAATTTTCATTAGTCTCCAAATTAAAATTGCCGCTTCCTTGCAAGCTTCCGGCGAGTATCCCCATAAAGCGGTTATCATTAAAACTAATATCTAAAAATTGATCCTTTCTAATTAGAGAAACATGAATCGGCCTAGAGCTTCGCAGCAAATCTTGATTATTCGCTCTTAGATGTATTTCTAGATTGTCGAAATATATATCAGGTAGGTTTAATTCATGAATATACCTCAATACATTTAGATTCATTGGATCATCTAAATTGATATTTAACTTTGCACTATAGATGACAATTTTTTCAGGAACAATCGCTTTCGCAAAAATAGAAGTAAGCCTAACATCAATGCGCTTACTTGTAAATAGAAGTTTATCGCTCGAGAAATCTTCTTCCTGAGAAATCTTAATGTCTTCAAAAATGATCCCCTGTATGGAGGAAAAATCTGCGATGCCTATTTCTACTGCTTTAGATAAATTTTTTCTTATAAAAGAAACAATAGATGATTTAACTTGGAAAATATTAATGTAATTTTTTTTAACATAATAAGCATAAAAATTATTTGAAATAAATAGTATTGCAATTAAAATGATAAACCCAACTAGGAAGGTAAAAGTCCATCTTGAACGCAAAAAACGATATCTAAAATTCTCAAATCTATCTTTTAAATTTTTAAATAGTCTTAGAATTTTATTTTGTAATCGAGTTATCATCTATTTTTCTATGCAGATTTTAATCTTTCTAATTCTTCTAGAAAATTTTCAGGAGTCGTTGTCTCACGAGTAGATTGAACATCCAAATAATCCCTTGAAATTTCATCCAAAAATCGAGATGGCTGAGACGGCATCGACTCCCCATATTTTTTTCTTTCACTCGCTCCGGTTAAAAATAATTTTCGACGTGCACGAGTCATGCCTACATAAAAAAGTCTACGCTCTTCATCAACGCCCTGCCCTTCATCAATCACACGGGAATTTGGAATAATTCCTTCTTCAATCCCCGCAAGAAAGACGACTTCAAACTCAAGTCCTTTAGAAAGATGCATTGTCATAAGTTGTATTCGATTATCCCGTGCATCTTTTTCATTAGAATCATCGTCATTTGTCAAAAGAGAAAGTCGAGCAATAAAATCAAATAAGGTAGGCTTTCCTTCTGAGTCCCATTCTTCTTCAAAGTAAGCCATCATATTAGTAAGCTCAGAAAGATTTAACATTCGCGCCTTCATGACTTTTTCGTCCGTTTCCTCCGTTGAAATTTCTTTTTCAAACCCGACTTCCTTAATAAATTTACGGAGTACTTCTGTCATTCTATTAGCTGTATAGAATTCGTTTCTATATTTTTGAATTAGATCTAAAAACTCATAAATAAGAGCTGCCGACGCACGCTTAATCTCTGGAATAAATTCAGGCTCTTCACAAATCTTATGCAGTACATCCATAACGGACATACTCGCATCCACTGATTTTTGTTGAATCTTTCCAATAGATGTTTGGCCAATTCCACGCTTGGGGTAATTTAGAATTCTCTGTAGGGAAATTTCGTCTTTAGGATTAGCGATTACCCGTATGTAGGCGACGAGATCTCGCACTTCTTTTCTATCAAAAAAATTGTACGCTCCGATCAATTTATAAGGCACGCCTCTAAGTCTTAACTCCTCTTCAAACGGACGTGATTGATAGTTAGTTCTAAATAAAATCGCAATTTCAGAGCCTACTCGATGCTCTTTAATAAGTTCATTTTGAATTTCATCGACTACAAACATAGCCTCATCTTTTTCGTTCAATCGCTCAACGTAGAGTGGTCTTTCGAGATGATGAATCTCTGACCAGAGTTTTTTTTCTTTACGCGAGGTATTATTACGAATAAGAGAATTGGCTGCGTTTAATATATTCATAGAAGAGCGGTAATTTTGGAGTAACCGCACAACCTTCGTATTTGTAAAATCTTTTTCAAAATCAAGAATCAAATTGACATTAGACCCTCGAAATCCATAAATACTTTGGTCATCATCTCCTACTACACATAGATTTTTTTTTTCATTGAGTAATAGTTTAATGAATTCATACTGAACCTGGTTCGTATCTTGAAACTCATCTATCATATAAAATTTGTGTTTCTTATGATAGTATTCTTTTACTTCAGGGAAATCTCTTAGAATTTTCATTGGCAGTAAAATTAAATCATCAAAATCTACAGAGTTCATATTTTTCAGAATCTCTACATATTCATCAAAAATATCTAAAACAATTGCATCAATTTCTTTTCCAGACGATTCGAGGCTTCGCTTGTAATCCGCTCCCATATTCTTAAGCCGACTGATATGAGACAAAATTAATTTTGGCGGAAACACTTTCGGATCAATTTTTCTTTGCTTCAATGAATCAATGAGTAATGATTCTAAATCCCCCGGAGTCTGAAGCATGAAGGGCATGTGAAACCCAAGTCGGTCAATGAACTTTTTTAAAATATTTAAACCCAATGAATGGAAAGTAGAAAGCGTTAGTCCCCTACCTTCCTTCTTAGCGAGAGATTTTCTTACTCTCTCACGCATTTCCTTTGAACTTTTATTTGTAAAGGAAAGTGCTACAATATGTTTTGGATCAATTTTCTTTTTTTGGATGAGATAAACAATACGGTTTGTGATTACTCGCGTTTTGCCGGAGCCCGCACCTGCAAAAATTAAAAGGGGACCTTCTACATGTCTTACAGCTGATTCTTGTTCTGGATTTAATTTCAATTGTTGCTAAATTTTTCTGCTGACGATGTATTGAGTTTTTAAACTTTTTTACCTAATAATTTTCCTGATAAAAAAACATAACTCTAAGTAAGTAAAGACTGTTAATGACTTCCTTCGGCTCCGCTCAGGGAGCAAATGGTTCGGTCATTGAGCGGAGTCGAAATGACCGTCTTTAAAACAGCCTTTACCAACTTAATTAGGTATAAAGTTTTTTAATTTGGTCTTTGTATTTTTCTGTGATCACATGTCGTTTGAGTTTCATGAGGTTAGTCATTTCATCTCCAACTTCAAATGGTTTAGTAATTAAGAAGAATGAATTTACTTGCTCGAAGGATTTGAACCCATTCTTTGCACCGTTGAGTTCTTTGATTTCTTTTTTATACAGGTCTAAAACTTTTTGGTTCGCGACTAATATCTTTTCATCAGTGTAAGTAATTCCATTTTCTTTTGCCCAAACTTTTAACTTATCAAAATCAGGAACAATAGCCGCACCTAAATTCTTTTGGTCTTGCCCTACTACCATTACTTGATTTACATATACTGATTCAGTAAGCTTATTCTCGATTGGAACCGGCTCAACGTTTTCTCCACCAAGTAGAACTACTGTATCCTTAGCACGACCAGTTAGTGTGAGAGTATCTTTGAAGTTAATCATTCCTAAATCCCCGGTATCCATCCAACCATCTTTCAATGCTTTGTTTGTAGCCTCTGGATTTTTATAATATCCTTTCATTACCTGAGGACCTTTTACGTGGACAATTCCTTTAATGCCGCGTTTTCCTTCGACAGAGCCATCCATTTTTACGTGAGTTAAAATTGCCCCGTTAAAATCACGGATTTGCAATTCTGTCTTAGGTGCAACTGGACCAACCGATCCCATGACTAAGTGTTTAAATGTCCGGCAAGATATAACGGGAGAAGTCTCTGTCATTCCATACCCTTCAATTACTTTAACTCCTATATCATTGAAGAATGCATCCACATGTCTTTGTAAAGCACCTCCACCGGAACAAGTTGCTCGTAAATGTCCACCAGTCGCCAATCGAATTTTAGAGAGTACCACTGCATCGAGTAATAGATAAGGAAGAAAAGTCAAAGTAGCTACTATAATAGATTTAATTCCTAAAGCTAAGGAAACTATCGGATTTCTTCCTTCATAGTCAACCTCATTGCCTTGCAAAAATCTTAGGGAGGCATGGAAATGTTTAGAGAAGAAATAAGCAGTATTGAAAATAGCTTTCTTGCTAGCAGGGGTTTGCTTTGGATCATTAAGTCTATTATAAATTCCAAGATAAATACTTTCCCAAAGTCTTGGAGCAGAACCCATGAAAGTAGGCTTAGCTTTTCCAAAATCTTCTCTCATATCGCGAACATTTGTGAAATAGGTTGAAGCGCCAACACTTATAGCCGCATACATAAATACTCTTTCAAAAATATGCCAAACTGGTAATATAGAAAGCACCCGGTCATTAGAACGAATTTCTAATAATGGACACGCATCATTCACTTGGTGCATCATATTCGAATGCATAAGCATTACACCTTTCGGTGCTCCTGTGGTTCCAGAAGTATAAATCAAAGTAAATAAATCATCCGGTTTAATATCAGCAACTCTTGCTTCTACTTTCTTAGCGCCACCAGATCTAAGTTTATTTCCTTTTTCAATTAAATCATAAAGTTTTAGAACTCCAGAAGCACCTTTTGCTTTTGGGTCCATCATAATAATCGTTTTAACAGAAGTCTTAGATTTAACTTTATTGAATTTTTCTAAGACTTTATCGTTTTCTACGAATAGAACTTTTGCTTCCGAGTGATTTAAAATATATTCTAATTCGGTTTCAGTTACATCTGTACCCCTTGGTACATCGGCAGCCCCTGTCATGAGAATTCCGGCATCTACTATAGCCCATTCTAAACGGTGGTCTGCAATAAATCCAACTTTGTCCCTAGCATGGACTCCTAGGTCAATAAGAGCTTCCCCTAATCCAAGACCTTTTTCGTATAAGTCTTTATAATTTGTCGGCTGATATTGTTTCTTTTCATCTTTAGAAAAGAAAGCCGGCAATGAGCCATATTTTTCTGCTGTTTCCTTGTATAGTTCTGCGAGATTATTCGCCATATTTGTAAATACTCCTAGTTCCTATTTATTTATTAGAATGATTAAAAGATTAACCCACGAAAATAAATTTTATGAAAAAGTTCAAGTTAATTTTTTAAAAAAATTGCATTTTGAAATATAATACAAAGATAAGCAAATATTTGCTAATCCTTACCTTATTCATTTTACTTGTTTCTTGTCGGCGATTTTTGTTGTCCCAAAAGCGATAATTTCACATAGGTTTTTTCAAAATCCTCAAAAAATTTTGCCTCATCCCTAGCATACAACTCTACAAAATTTTTTGTTTCCGATATGTCCAGAAGAGCCACATCTGTATTTAAAAAAGTAATATTATCATTTCTAATTCCGTTACAAAACTCTACTAATTTTTTATAATAAGAATTTGAAAATCGATATAAATCTTTTGTCATTGGTATTCCGTTGGCTTTACCCAAAGTATGAGCACCTGAAAGGACTATTAAATCTTGGGTGCTGAATCCCATTACAGAAAAATTTTCGATTAATTCTTTAATTCTTAAATCGGATGATAAAATATGCATCCTATGTCCTGCTTCATTTGTATCTACTCTACCTGTATTCAGTTTAATATTCGGACCACCAGTTTTATAAACTGCTACTGCTCCAGCGAATGCAATTAAATCTGCGTAAGAGACCTTAATCCCTCGCTCATCCATTGCCTTTTTTAGAATTTCTAATTTTTCAAAATACGGTTTCAAAGAAATATTTTCTTCACGATCAAGTTCAAACCTTAAAGATCCGTTAGCCCCACCTTTCCCTGTTTGTATATCAAAGTTTCCGGAATCGTGAAACGACATACGAAGAAATTTGGGCGCATCTTCAAGGCTAATCGACTGGCTTAAAAGTTCAGTTAAAACTTCGGAAGCCAATCGGTGTTCATCTTTTAAAGATAGAATTTCATAGAGACGGTAAATACCTGTTTTCCCCTTAAGTTTTGTTTCGAATATTCTTCCTCGATTAACGCAAGGTTTAACAATTTCATAAAGATCATTTGAAATTAAAAAGGGGGCACCAGCTTTTTTTGTAGTAGATTCAATCCGACTCGCCATGTTAACAGAATCACCAATTGCGGTAAACTGCCGTTTGCCTGGATGCCCCAGCTCCCCTAAAATTGCATTCCCATAATGAATACCAATACCAATTTGAAATTCTAAATCAAAATGAGTCTTTAGATAGCGATTCATCTCTTTTAAGGAATCAATCATTTGTAAAGCGGCTCGAACTGCATTTAAACAAACTACTCGTGAATCTGTTTCTTTGAGTCCAAACAAAGCCATGAGTCCATCGCCAATGTATTTATCTATATACCCATTATTTTCAAGAATTGCAATTCCCATCCGGTTAAAATACCGATTTAGAATATGTATCGCATCATACGGCAATGCTTTTTCTGAAAATGTGGTAAATCCGCGTATATCACTAAATAAAATAGCAATCTTTGCTTCTCGCCCTGTTGTTTCTCCTTTTTCAGAGATGGCGATTTCAATATCTTCTTTGTCAATTACAAGACGACGAAGATTTACATTTCCACGCACACGAGTCTGGCACGCCAAACGAATATTATCTTCAAATCCTTTTGTAGCGGCTAATTTAGATTCTGCGTCATTTCGAGGAAGTAGGTTTTCTAGATTTTTTAAAACAATTACTCTACAAGTTGAACATCTTGCGTGCCCGCCACAAGCATGAACATGGGGGATTTCGTTTTTTAGTGCGATTTGTAATAGAGAAAGATTGAGATCTTCTTCCGTTACGATTTTATCTTCGATAAAGTTGATTTCAGTCATAAATTAACGTTCTAAAAATCCCCCTCTTTCCCCCTTTGCGAAAGGGGGATGTTCGTAAAAGTTGTAAGCTTTTTCGTCTAAGGAGGTAATAGTAATAAGTCTACCGTGTTACTATTACCCCCTTTTGCAAAGGGGGATCGGGGGATTAAGGTCTTTCTAAAAGTATCGAACCAGCAACACCACCGCCGGCACAAATACAATTTACTGATCGTTTTGCGCTCGGGTTGAGCTTGAAGTTCATGATTTGATTGAGTAACACGCGTAATCCGGTAGCTCCGAGTGGGTGACCGAGTGCGAGTGTTCCTCCGTTTGGATTTACACGTCCGCCTTCTAAATCTATTGCTTCTAAATCAAAGCCCCATGATTTTTTGATTTCTCTCATAGTTCCCATTGCAGTTGCAGCAAATGCTTCATGGATTTCAAAATTATCAATATCTTTGAAATCAAGACCAGCAGATTTAATTGCTTTGTTCATAGACCAAGCCATTCCAACTCCCATGATAGATGGGTCTACTCCATACATGCCCCAACCTGTGATTACAGCTTGCACATCTAAGCCGAGTCTTGCGGCTTCTTTTTCAGTAGTAACAAACATTGCTGCTGCTCCATCAGAACGTGGGCACGCATTAAAGAGTGTAACCGCAGCTTCTGTTTCGCCTTCTACATAAGGCTTACCAATCCACTCGCCGTATTTTTCATAAAACTCTTTGATGCTCATGAACTTGGAATCAAAGATTGCACCTGCTTTATCAAAACGAGCAGGATTTTCAACCATACCAGTTTTAGTCATGATGAACTCATCGTCTTCGAGAAGTGTTCCGTCTGTTAGTTTCACTGGCATTTGGTAGTGTCGATAGTTGCCAGCCTTTATAGAATCGAGTGCTTTTTTATAAGAACGGTAGGCGTAATCATCTAGCGTTTTTTTCTTTAAACCATAACGTTGTGCGACAACCTCACCTGTCATAGCCATATTGATTTTACGAATTGGATCATTTAATCCTTCATCAATAGAATCTATTACTTTTACGCCGAGCGCCTGTGCATCACCCCAGTTTTTCATTAATTTATCTACTGTGTCGAGTTTCGTAACAGACTTTGCGCCTTCTACAATAAAAGGTCCTTGGGACATAGACTCAAGACCAAGGGCTAAGTAGAATTTGCCTTCGCCGATCATGATTCTTCTTGCAGCATCTAGGATTGCTTCCGAACCGGATACGCAGTTGTTAGCCACTGTGATCGCACTTGCTTCTAAAGGAATTCCCGCACGAACTGAAATCACGCGAGCAACGTTTGGAGTATAAACGCTCTGGCTAATCTCGCCAGCCACAACTCCGTCAACTTCTAATTTAGAAACTTTACTACGAGAAAAAATTTCTTCTGTTACTCTGTAGCCTAACTCTGCAGAAGGAATATCTGAAAGCGATTTTCCTGCCTGACCGATTGGAGTTCTCAGTCCTGATGCCAGAACGATTCTTTGATTATCAAATGTTGTAAATTTCATGCTATAAGGTTATCCTTTGTTTATTCGAAAAGGGCATGCAAGCCCGCAACTGAGAAAAGAATTAAATTCGAGCAGAATTAGTCGAGTGAAAAATTCGGCTATTTTTCCCAGTCCGACATTTTTTTTAATAAATCGTGTGCATCCTCAGCGTTTACTCCGTATTGATGGTAAATATTCTTACCTGTTCTATCAAATACGAATAAAGCAGGCTGCCCTTCTACAGCAAGCTCTCCAGCAAGTTTCAATTCGGGATCAAGAAGATTATTATATTTAATTCCAAACTCAGCTGCAATTTTTTTAATTTCGATCTCTGATAAGTCGTTATCAGTATTGACGCCAAGAAAAACAAAGTTCTCAGGATCTGACTTCTCATGTAGTAGCTCAATGACAGGTGCCGCTTTCCGGCAGGGTTCACACCAACTAGCCCAAAAATCTAAAATTACAACTTTCCCTTTATAGTCCTTAATCCTAATCTCTTTTCCATTCCAATCTTTCAGCGTAATATTTAGATAAGGCGCTGAAAATTCTTTTTTACAAGTCTGAGATAACAAAATAGCTAAAATAAGTAAAACTTTTTTCATCGTTAAATCTTTTTTGAACAAGGTCATTTGTAAATCAAGAAAATACTTAAACAGCTATAACAACTCTAAATTTAGTTCCAGTCGTTTCCATCGTCTCAAAACTATTGCCTTTCTTTTGGGTAAGTAATCTAATTAAACTTAAACCAAATCCCTTTGAATTCTGAATATTAAAATCCTTTGGTAAACCAACTCCGTTGTCGCTTACCGTTAATTCCATATTATCCCCTTCAATTTTCTTAGCCGTCACAATGATTTTTCCTTCTTTAATTTCAGAGAATGCATACTTAAAAGCATTTGTAATTAGTTCATTTATGATTATCCCTACTGAGAAAAGAGATTTTGAATTTAAATTAAAATCTTCAAAATGTCTTTCTATTATCACCTTACTAGCACCGGGAAAAGAAATTAAAATCTGGTCTAATAAATCATTTAAATATTCTTTGACGGAAATATTTTTATAATCCACCGATCTAAATAGCTTATCATATATTAGCATCATACTTAAAATTCGATGTTGCGCCTCCTCTAGAATATGAGTGACTCGCGGCTCATTCACATAATCCGCTTGTAGACTTAGAAGACTCGTTATAGATGCCATATTATTTTTAATTCGATGATGAACCTCTTTTAATAATATTTCCTTTTCTGATAACAAAGATTTTACTTCGTCTTCTGCTTTAATTCTTTCCATTTCTGTTTTATTATTCTGGACAGCAAGACCGGTAATTCTAGAAAATTCTATTATTATATCCAATTCTGCTTTACTAGGCGACTTCGGTTTATCGTAATAAGCCGCAAAAGTACCTAGTACATTTCCAGAATCATCCTTAAACGGAAAAGACCAACAAGCTTTTAAATTTGCTCTCTCTGCAACTTCTCTAAAATTTTCCCAATAGGAATGAGTTCTAATATCTGTTACTATAACGAGTTCGCCTGTAGCCGCAGCAGTCCCACAAGAGCCAACGCCTACACCGACGCGTATAGATTCAATTGCCCTGTTATAAAATTCAGGCAAACTCGGAGCAGCCCCTCTCACTAACCTACCGTCCGCATTGAAAAGTAAAATAGAAGCATGCATATCAGGATGAATGGATTCTATTTCATGAATGATCTCGTGTAAAATAATGTCTAAACCTTCTTTTGCTATGAGTGAGTCTAAAACTTTATTTCGAGCCCTTTGCATAAGTTCAGAATGTTTTTTTTCTGTTATATCAGTATGAGTACCTATCATTCTAATTGGTATACCCTTAACATCCCATTCAGAAATTTTACCTTGCGATAAAATCCATTTCCAGTACCCATCCTTCGTTCGCTGTCGAAACTCAACTTTATATTCACTTCGGGTACCTTGCACATACTCAGTGTATGCCATATAGGTAGGCTCCCTATCATTTTCATGAAGCCTGTCCCGCCAGTTTATATTAGTTTCTTCAAAGTCTTCGAATTCATAACCGAGCATTTGCGCATAAGAACTATTAACCATTGCTTTGCCAGTTATTAAATCAAGATCATACAAGCCCTGATTACCGGCGACTAGCGCCAATCTAAGTCTTTCTTCTTTTTCATGAATTAAAAGTTCTTTCTCTCGAGTCTTTTTATGCATATCGAATAATTCAAATGCCATTTCAATTGACGAAAGTAATACAAATTTTCCGGAGTTCTTAATTACATATCCATAACGGGTAATATCTCTTACCTTCTCTACTACTTCTTTCTCCGAATGAGAAGTCAAAAAAACAATTGGAATTTCCTTAGAAAGTAAAATTTTCCTCGCAGTCTCTGTCCCGTCTATGCCGGGACCCAAATCAATATCCATCAGAATCAAATCAATAGATGCCTCCTGAATTTTTGCAATTGCAATTTCTCCGCTACTAGCAATCGTTACATTGTATCCATTCTCAAAAAGTAAACTAGAATGGGCGAAAGCCATAATGCTATCATGTTCTACTAGAAGTAAGGTCTTCCGATTTTCTATGCTCATATTTTTAGAATAGCACGATCGTAAATTCTTTGAAACAATAAAAACATGTTGTATCTAAAAAACTTTTTTCTTTTTTCAAAACTCTTGACTATGTGTTTAGAGAATTTTAAAAAGCTTTTATGAGCGTTTGTCCTAATTGCAATACCAAATTAACAGAAACTGCAAAGTTCTGTTACTCTTGTGGTCATAAGTTACTCGAGACAAGTCTTGCTATAGATCAAGACCTAGCATTTTTAAAAAGAACTTTAGAGCCTACATTTACAGAGATTCAAAAAATTGGACAGGGCGGAATGGGCTCCATTTTTCTTGGAAAACAAGTATCGCTCAATCGAAAAGTGGTCATTAAACTCTTAAATGCAAGTCTCGCGTTAGACGATAAGATAGTTGAAAATTTTTTAAAAGAAGCGCAAATTGCGGCTAATATCAAGCACCCCAACATTGTGGAAATGGTTGATTACGGTAAGGCTGAGGGAAGACCTTTTTTTATTATGGAATATGGAGAGAAAGGTTCTCTCGAAAAGATTCTTGCTGAATTAAATTCTAATCATAAAAAATTTCCAACGCTGGAAGTCTGCAAATCTATGATTAAAATTTTAAGAGCACTTGACTTCGCACATTCAAAAGATCTCTTAGCGCATAGGGACATTAAGCCACACAATATTATTCTTCGTGAATCGAATGATGTATTTATTTCTGATTTCGGAATTGCTCTTTCTAAATCACAACAAAAAAGTTCCAATGTAGACACAGCTGGAACACTTGATTATATGAGTCCAGAACAAATCAAGTCATCCAAAGATATCGATCAAAGATCAGATATTTACTCTCTCGGAATTTTATTCTTTGAAATGCTTACCTGTAGCCTCCCATTCGAATCTGTAGACAAAGATAAATTAACCCAAATGCATCTGAGTTCCGAAATTCCGGATTTAAAACCTAGATTCACAAAAGACGAACTCAAAAAAATTGAAAAAGAAGAAATGGATATTGAAAAGTTACAGCTTATTATCCGCAAAGCCTGCGAGAAAGATAAGTCAAAAAGATACTCCTCCTGCAAAGAAATGGCAGAGGACATCGAAGTAGTTGTCCAAGAAATTGAAGAGAGAAAAACTGAGTCCTACAAAAAACATAGAAAGCTAATAGCAATTTATGCTTTAATTGCGGGAAGTTTAGTTATTCTATTTAGTTATGTAGCAGCCAGATATTTTATTACTGAGACCTGCCAAAACTGTTGCGTTAGCGGGGATTGTAAGAACGGTAGAGGAAAATATGTGTATGCCCCACAGAAGGAAAATAATACAAGCAATATTTACGAAGGCGAATTTAAAAATGGCAATAAGCATGGAAGGGGAGAATATATCATTTATTCCACTAGATCTAAGTATGAAGGTAATTTCGAAGAAGGGGAATTCTCAGGCTACGGAACCTTAATCAATTATTCAGACAAAGATTTAAATAATTACAGTGCGCGCTATTCAGGAAATTTTAAAAAAAATATGCCAGAAGGACAGGGAGCCTATTATTTTAGCGATGGATCATATTTTGCTGGAGAGTTTACAAACGGAATTCCTGAGGGCAAACGCGGGATATTCTATACAAAAGATCATTCTCTCTACAAAGGAGACATCCACCTACTTGATGGCGAAATGGTTCCAGAAGGAAGGGGCATAATACTATTTGCCGATGAAAAAGTTTATATCGGTGAATTCCACAATGGTAAACTCCACGGCAATGGAAGACTAATTCAAAGTGATGGTTCTGTCATCAGCGGTCACTGGGAAAATGGGAAGATTGTGATTAAGAGGAAGTAAAAATTCATTTTTTTTTAAAACAATTTATTCAATAACTTCTCATCTTTTTTATTCAAATTACGAAAAGCAATTCCAATACCATTTGGATCAACTCTAACAATACCAGATTCAAGAGAAAAAGGATTATCCAGATAAGTAAATTCTAAAGTTACTTTTTGATTTGGTTGTAAATCCGAATTCGCATAATCAGCATAAACCCCAGTTGGGCTTATATCCTTAGTCCGGGTTACAAAATCATTGATCTTAATTGAAATTTGTATTGGCTTTCTTTTTTCTAATCGCCAACCTCTTGGATACATTCTCATATACGGGGCAGATATATCTCTCCTAATAAAATAAAACACAGCTAGGATTCCCGCTGTTGCTTGAAAGAATGCAAAAATATTAAAGCTGTCAGGGAATTTTACGGTTACATACAAATTATATATTATTAGTAAAGGTGAATAAAATAAAAATAACCAAAATCCCCATTTTTTAATTTTTAATAAACCAATTCCAATAAATAGAGGTACCGTCATAAGGCAAAATGGAATTATCCCTAAAATTTTTATAAACAAGATAATGTTATAGAATTTAATTTCATAATGTAAGCAAAGATTTAGATAATTAATTATTGGCAAAATAAAAAATAAAAGTCCAAATATGACTAACGGTTTTGGCTTTGCCATTCGCTTCCTTTGATCAGAAAACGAAAATAATTTCTCATTTATCCTTTCCCAAATAGAAGATGCTTTACTTTCTTTTCCTGATAGTTCCATTTCATTTTCTCCTTAAAAAATATATGCCAAGTATTAAAAAATTTTGAATACAAATTATACTGAGTATAATTTCTATTCTAGACCAACTGGTTTCCTTGCTATCTACGACTTCAGAATTTTCATAGTTTGTAGTTCCCTGTAATGCGACTGGATAAAATGGAAACGGAACTGGAGGCTTTTTTGTTTCAACGTTTGCATCAAATAAAATTTTTCCTGATAATTCTTTGTATCTTGAATTTACGAGAGGATTACTCGGATAAACCTCATAGGCTTTCTTGAAATTTTCAAAGGCAGTTTTTAAATTGCTTTCCCTGTAATTTTTTTCTCCAACCTGAATCCAGATTTCAGTTTGATAAAGTTCTAAAGTAGGATCATTTTCATTTTGAAAACGGAGAATATCTATTTGCCTCTGTGCTTCTTTTACCTGCTTTCTATCAATTAAATCTTTGATATAGTGAAAATTTTGTTCAAGCTCAATACTCTGACCCAAAAGGGAGAGATTTAGAAAAAAGTAAACTGTCAGTTCGAGCAAAGCAACGCCCCAGGGCAAGGCTCGAGATAAACTGTATCGATAACTGCTTGTGAAAAAATTGTCAGTTCGAGGGACTCGAGAACTACTTGCGGGTAATGCCCGTTGTTCTTGTAGTTCTCGACTTCGCGTTGCTTCGCTCGAACTGACAATGATTTTTTCAACAAGTTTAAATTTCATCGGTTTAATATTACTGCCTTATGCCCGAATCTAGCAATTGGCATAGTAGTATTAACCGTTGTCCATGCGCTACTAATCGGATTACCTAGAACTAGTGAATAAACCGTATTTGTCGCTGAATTAATTTGAGAGGTTCCCCCGAATACATAAAGTGCTCTATTTTGATAAGAAATTTCTGCTGCGGGCATGTATCGTGGCGATGGTAGAACAGGGGCTGTAGATAAAGTATTTGTATTTCCAGTTACATAGTATTCTACTAAAGCTGATTCGGTTGTAGATGTTACGGGTTGAAGCAGGTTTGTTTGCGTACTACCTCCAACTAAAATTAACATGGAAGGATCACTTGGATTTGGATCTGTGCTTGCAGGTCGATAACAGGCATACCCTGCTCCATGTCTTGCAGTAAATGGAGCTTCTGTAATTGTTGTCGTTCCATTTGCAGTTGGTATGTACGAATCACTAGTGGATTGAGAAGATCCATCGGAATAGAATCTTCCAGTAGAAAAGTAAATATTTCCGTCTATAGCACATCCCGCCATATCAATCTTAGCCGCTATTGAGTTGAGAGAAGTTTTAGTCGTCCAGGTCCCCGTAGTGCCCAGACTCGGAGTAAATTTATACACCGAGTTAAATACTGTTCCCGTTGTCATATCCGTTGTAGTAGTCCCACCAAATAAATATCTTGTCCAACAGATGCAGCGACAAATCCTTGTAAGTTGCTAGGCATAACAGTCATAGTAACCCAGGAATTTGTGGTCGGGGTATATTCTTCTACAATATTTGTTACGCTGTATGTCCCGTTTGAATTTTTTGTCATTCCACCCATTACATAGATCTTTCCGTTATTAGATACTATTCCCGCGTAGATTCTTGGTGTTGGAATAGAAGTATAGTTCGCATACCAGGCATTATTCACAGTATCATATACGTCGACCTGGGCAACCGCGTTCCCGTTTGCAGTCCCACCGAGAAGCCATATTGATTGCTTAATTAAAACGTCGTTTATTGAAGTAAGTGTTGTAAATGTCTGCGGCAGAGATGTCCCTTTTAAACTTCCAAACTCTCCGCAGCTCACATAATATTTATACGTTGTCGTCTGTGGTAAATTCGAGAGGGTAACAGTATGAAACTTCGCCTTATTCCCATAGGAGAGAAATGTGTCTGGATTCTTTAATCCATAAATCAAATAACCAACAGATTTTACATTGCACATCCATGTAATCGTGGCTGTAGTTGTGGTGACAGATGCGTTATAATAAATCAATTTTCTATCAACTGAATCTTCTCCTGAATGAATAGGGGCGCTGTCACAAAATAAGTTTAGTACTGCTATGAGAATAAACATCAGTTCGAGCAGCACAGCTTTTCCGTACGTTAGTAGGAAACTACTGGGCATTAAACGCTGTGTCAGTTCGAGCGATAGTCGAGAACTACTAGGCATTAAATGTACCTCTTCTATTTGTAGTTCTCGACGCAGTTTATCCCGAGCTTTGTCGAGGGGCGTTGCTTCGCTCGAACTGACATTTTTATTCCTAATGACACTCTTAGACATTCTTAAAAAAATCTCCTCGAATTAATTTCTCTTTTTTCTTTCGTGACCAATCTTTCACTTGCTTTTCTCTTTGAATTGCATCTTCAATCTTATCATAACTTTCAGAATAAACTAGCTCAACTGGTCTTCTTGTAAAAGTATAAGCTTCTCGATGAACACCATTTTGATGCTCAAAAATTCTTTTTTCAATATCGCTTGTTACTCCCGTATAATAGGTAGTATCCGAACATTTTAAAATATAAATAAAATACATTTCCTACCCTCTTCCTTTGAGTCCTAGCAATACCATTGTCAGTTCAAGGGACTCGAGAACTACTTGTGGGTAATGTCTTTTCTATTTGTAGTTCTCGATTGCCACTCGAACTGACTATTTCGTTATTATCATCTATATCTTTACCCCGAATGAAATCTCTCCGCCACCCATTCCAAGCCCGAGACCTTTTTCGTTTATATATACCCCTCGAACGGCTAACCGGATGAAAACTCTATCCCATTGTAAGCCCTGCCAGCCTAATTCCATGTATCCGGCAGGGTTAATTCCTGCATAGCTTTCCTGTTTTGATTGGTACCGCACAGATGAACCCCCTCCTCCCAGGTTTATATAAAAATGAAGTCTCCTCGTCCACTTGAGGTTATACTGTATATACCCGAAGTTATTAAAAAAATCATATTTGCCATTACCCCCTGATGTGTAATAGTCCGCCCTGTATCCAAATTGCCAGGCTTTGCCAAACCCGAGAAAGGCAGGCTCTATGAATAAAAATCCGCCGGCAGTAGACGGATGCGAACCAGCAAGCGGAGAACCATTGGCAAAACCGCTTCCCCCTACTCCAATTCTTGTTTCAGGAGAGTTCGCACTTTCTAGCAGATCCTTTGGAAAATCTGGATTTTTCTCATAGTCTTTTTCTTCTTTTGCAATTTTTGTTTTATCAATTACAATAAACCCGTTTCCTGTTTGCAGGGTATAACTGTTTTTATCCTCTTCTGCAATAAGTCCTTTAATCGTACTTCCATCTTTCATTTGAAACGAAGGATAATATCTTGAAGTATGCGTTCCCGTTTTTTTGTAGTCAATATTTTGTATCTCTGATTTCGGAACTATGTATACCTGTTCCTTATACGAAATCTTTACCTTTCTTTCATCCTCTGTCAGTATGTCGCAAATATACGACTTGCCTGATTTTAAGATTACCTCTGCGGGGAAAAGTGGAATGCATAAAAATATGCAGAGGGTAATATATATTATTCTTAACTTCATTTTATTGAATTTGCACCATAAAGTCAGTAGGTGAAGTTACCAAAAAAGAAGCGTTATAAATAACGAATGTATAAGTTCCCGCATTACTGGATGTAGCGCCATAACTATATGTATTCACAAGATCCCCGGAAGTTGTAAGAACAGTACTACTAGCAGGTGTCGCATTAATCGGACAAGATTGATTTCCTGAATAATACTTAGTATTGAAATCATATATTTTACTAGTAGTAGTCGTGAAAGTTAATTTTTGAGATGCGGCTAATGTTACTTTAACTATAGCCGCAGGAGCTCCACCTCCTGTAGAAGCGAAAACTAATGAAGTAGAAGTAGTGCTTGGAGTATTCAAAGCTGCATTAAAATTCACAGTTCCACTTGATACAGTTGCATAGTATCCACATGTTGAACTTGAAGTTGCTGCTTTTTGTTGGTTCAAAAGTAATAATGCTAGCAATAGATTTGTTTTATTACTGCTATCACTTTTACAGGAAAATGGAAATGCTGGAAAAAAAAGTAATAGAATAATTTTTTTAAAAGAAAGCATTTTAAATCTCTCTAAATTTTTTAATAATAAAATTTTGTTAAGCATCTTTTGTTCTTTCTTCATTCTGTTTCAGGAGTTGGGCAAACATTACTATATACATCAGTATGAAAGTGTTGCAATGCGTCTAAGTGGTTATCATAGATTTTCCCGCATTCGAAGTTTTGACTAACTATTGTTCCATACCATTCAGTGTATATGCCTCCATTTGGAAATCCTAATCTACCACTCGTTTCACCTTCCTGTTTATATCGGACAAGATGTAATCCAGAGACCGGATAAGCAGAGTCATCTCCTTTCTTGTTGTATATAGACATATCATAGTTTGGGAAATCCTTCTTATATCCTCCCATGATTTTAACAAGAGGGGATTTTAATATATCATCATCAGAAATTCCCTGTGCCATTGCTTCTACATCTATAACGGATGAACTTGTATCTAGTTCTGCATCCCCATAGAATACTGCACGCGACAAATCTAGTCCTTGATTTGGTGTGAACCAATTCCCTCTTGCCATTAGTATAGCCATTTGTTGACCCCAAAATTTATTCCCAGTTTGTGACGGATGAATCCCATCCGGGGATAATTCTCCACTTGGCCCATCGAATAAACTTCCCGGTCTCGGTCCAGCAAAAATACTTTGCATAAACTGATCGTATAAGTCTAGAGGAACGGCGTTGCCAGGATACCTTGTCATAATAGGAGGAAATAATCTTTGCCTGTATTTCATTCTCAAATCTAGAAAAATTTTCAAAAGACCAGGGTATCCTTTCAAATCAGTAGAGGCAGATAAGAATAACAATCCTCTAGGGGCAGGAGGAAACACTGTATTCATTATAAGTTTATGATCGGGTGAACCATTTAAAATATGCCTTAGGACAATATCCATATTAGTCACTATTGTATCAGTTTTTGTTCCTGTTTGCCAATCCCAAAAAGAAGAGAAATTTAAGGTATATTTTGATTTGCCTCTTAATACATTTCGAGAACCGGCGGCGGCTTTTCCTAATTCATATTCAAGAGCAAGGGTCGGATTAATAAAAACCAGAAAATTATCAAGTAGTGTTTGAAAAGCCTGTATAGGATGATTTATAAAACTACTCACTGAAAGTTTTCTTAATGCTTTGAACCTAGCCATAATTATATCACCTAGAACATTAAGTATGGAATTCTGTTGATTAGGAAAGCCAATATTATATTGTTCTTGATATTTATTTTTAATTTTATAAAAAGCGATAATATCATTACCACCCAAACTAATTGATGACCTGCTAGCTACTATGAACCTCGTATTATGAGCTATACATTCATTAATTTTATCGACCCAACCATCCGCATGAGAACCAGAAGTTGCGCGATTTCCAATTACAATAGAATGCGTGGGAAATATGAATTTGCCACCAATGTTCGCTGTTTCTAAAGCGTCTCCTGTTCGCTGATCTTGTTCTGTAAAAGCAACATTGATTCCTTTTTCTAGCCAAAATAATTCTGACCTGCTATCGCCAATGACTGAGAAATTGTGATTTTCTTGTAGTTCACAATATTTATTGACTTTAGTCCCATCACCTTTAATTTGCAATGACACTAGGAACAAAAATAACCCAAAACTAATTTTATATATATTTTTCATTGTGGTGACCTCACTTTATATTAATGGAATAAGCATTATAATTATTTTGGCTACAATCAGTTAACACGCAGTATAAGGTATCACCTTGAGTTGTGGCATTAAAAGAATCAACTCCAAAAATATTTCCATTTGCATCCTTCTGATATGAATGGGTATATATAAGTACTGATTTATTTCCGCTTGTGCTTATGCGTCTGTACCAACGATTCTGTCCTGTTAAAGGAGGAGTAGAATTTAAACATCGACATGTCAATTTGGTTCCATTGCTAATATCAGTTGAAGAAATTTTTTGCCCACTATCATAATAGAAAATAGAACCTATTGAACTTAATCCAAAATCTGTAGCACATTTTGTTTCATTAGAAGTAGATATATCCACTTGGTTTGACGGTGGGGGATTATTAAGGGAACATCCAGTTCTTGAAATAAATAAATTTTCTTGGTATTTATTGTACATTAATATATATGAAGCTTTTTCTATAATATTATCCTGATGTTTTGGACAATTAATCATCAGTAACCCCGATAAAAGTAAAATGAAGTATAACAATATTTTATCTCTTAGAAAGTTCATCTATCATGCTCCTTCGGATTTGAATCAATACTTTTAACTCAATTTCCAAAAATCGCAAGTATTGTATATCCAACTCACTTTTATGTTCAACCAATGCCTTATTGCGGTTATCAATTGTTACACACAAGTCCAGAATAGATGGAATCAATAACTCGGTTGGTGTATCCTGTATATAGAAATCCATGAAGTCTATCGAATCCTTCATATAGTCCTCAGCCGAAATCCCATTGAATGAAAACGCTGTAAAATAATCTTTCTGGAAAAATTTGAATTTTTCTAGTCTTGCGGCTATTGAATCTAAACCGCCATCTTGCATCTGCTGTTTATGTCTTTGTAGTGCTGTTATTTCATCTCCTCGTATAACATACCTACTATCAGTTTCATTTTGTGGAGTAACGCATGGGTATGGATTGCAAATTGAATCAGCAATGCTTTTCATTGAAGTCATTATATTTACCATTTCGTCCTCCTCTGCTGTTAAATTTCCATAATACACTCGAATTAAATCCGTATCTCCACCGGACAATATAGGTTTAACGCTTCCACTATCTCTAAATAATACTAGCTGTGTTGGGTTTGTTACATCATTCGCTACTGGAGGAAGTCCGGCAACCCGCCCTAGTTCTTTATTTAATACAGTTTGTAGATTATAAGTAGCAGGTGAATCCGAGATTACATCAAATGAATTTTGAGTAGAATTAATTTCAGTATCAAAATGAACAGCATTCCCATTACATATCCAAATATACGAACAGGCTTCCGAAGTACAATCAGGATTACCCGCTTGTCCAGTGTAGATTTTTTTCTCTAATGCCAGATTTGCTTTGTTATTATCAAAATCACAAATAAGTGACGGACTGCTTGCTGAATTACCTGTCGCAGTTCCTTCGAACTTAAAACTAATATGTGATTTTGTGTTGTTAAATGACCAGAGATTTCCAGATTTTTGGGTCTGTTCTATTTGGTAGTTTACTACGCTTCCATTTTGGCTTGTTAAATTCGGATTTACCTTAAACGGAACTATCGGAAAATTTCCTTCCCATCTATGCGTAAATGGTGTAGAACCGGTATAACTTACCTTACCCGCATGACCTCGAACAACTGAATAGCTATTTCCATTCTTTTGTAAATAAAGAATTATTTTTTCTCCCTGTGTAAACAAAGGCATTGAGGATACTCGTAATTGCATTCCATTGTAGTCGCCGCCGGGGAAACGGAGATTTAGAATATCTGTCAGTTCGAGCGGCAGTCGAGAACTACTGGTCGAAGAGGTCTCATTTATTTGTAGTTCTCGACTATCGCTCGAACTGACATTGCTACTTGTTCCAACATTTCCTCGTAAAACATCTTCTACTTGAAACGCTATATCCGAGTAAATCATATTTACCCCTTGCACGTTAGGCGCGAGAGTTGGAGTAATTGAGCCGACGGTTGCTTGAATTACTAAATCCGCACTACGGGCTATTTTATTCTGCTCCTTGCCAAGTGTATTTCCAAGCAAATTGTATTGCTCTTCTGAAAAAGACATAGTAGATTCTAATTCTATATAGGGATCGAATACGTATCCTTTATCTGGAACATAGTAAAGGGATTTATTCGGATCTAGGTGTAAAAAGAATTCAAAAATTCTATTTGGTTTTAAAATATAATTTCCATAGACTTTAAAATCAGTCTGACTTCTTTCTTCAAATGGAATCTTTGTCAACTCTCCTTCTAATTCTATTTCCGTATTTCTTCCGAGACTTACATCTATTGACGCGTATTCGCCGGAAGGAATTTCATTGTGACTGGCTAACCCTACGTATCCGTTATCGAGAGAAAGAATTTCAAATTGAGTAGGGGAAGAATTTAATTCTTGTCCTGAGTTAGCTTTATCTGAAATTCGAACCGTTCCAAACATCACTTGTAATTTAGTTGGATTCTTATGAATTGCTTGCGATATGGAAACCAAGTTAAGCGGTAATCTAAATTGAATCGGAGCCTTCGCATAATCATGACTATTCTCAAATAGCTTGGTATAATTTTCTTTTGAATACTTTCCTTTATCTTTAAAGAATTCAGGTGCAGTTTCAACCGTAGGGACAAAATGCAAACTAGTTGACTGACCTAATGCAATAGTAAAAGAATTTGCGAAGTTCACTACAGTAGAATCAATATTAACCACATAAGAACGATCGTTCATTAAGATGGTTCCTATAGGTTTTAAAAATATTTTTAAACTTTGATAAGTCCCAGGAGTAAGCGATACATTTCGAATGAATGGAATAAAGTGACCGCCACGACGAATTTCTATTCTTGCTTCTTTGGGATTGGGGATAATCGTTATTAGTTTTGCATTGGAATCAATAATTTCAGTACGGTCTACGGTTAGAATAATAGAATCAGGATTAGGGGTAGTATCTGCTCCATCGAAAAGACTTTCCATGAATTCAAATTCTGCATTTACATGAAGAAATCCACTGGTTGTAGAATTAGCTAATGGTGCATCTTGCACTTTTAGTCTAGCTACAGAACTCATCGAGGGAACGCTACCATTCCAGCCTCCGCCAATATATCCACCGTTACTTCCAGCCCCAGGCGATGCTTGCGATACTCCGCTTGCTTGGTCTGTCTTATTCAGCAAGGAACCCATTAATATGAATTCGGATGAATAACTTTTGGATTTGTCCACTCCTATGCACGATAGGAGTAATAACGAAAATATTGAGATTAAATAGCCTTTTATTTTTAGCATTGTATGCATCTCATATTTTTTAAATTTAGCCATAGTTTTCTTGAAAAAAAAAAATAAAACCAGAGCCTTTTACAATAAAGGTTAGCTATCTTTTTCTGTCAACGGAAAACCCAGAAAGCTGTAATTTTAATTAATATTATGGAGCATTTATTGATTCGTTCTGCATACACTTCCGATAAGAAGCCTTTTACTCTACTGCTGTGCAGGAGCGGCTACACCTACGGTCTAACAAGGAGTAGCCACCCCAATTTACACCGCACAACCACCGAACAAGTAAGCGCTGCTAGACCGCAAGAGAGTAATAGTCATCTTAAAGGAAGTGTATTGCTCTCGTGTAGTCTATAATCTAATAACCATGAACATCGCCTATTCGCAATATACCTCTAAACTCATCCGGGTCGACAACTGGATCTTCTGAATAGTGGTAGAGATAGCATTTCTTTTTTACTTCGGCTTCACATTTTCGAATATCGTCAATGTGAGAGTGAACACCACTTCGAATTCCAGTTTCGCAATCCTGGTAAATAACGGAAGCGGATTCATAGAAAGCTCTCATAGTAGGGGGCATCATAAGAAGTGTGTCTGTTGGAAAATAAATTTTTTGTCCATCATCACATTCAAAGATAAGTCCATACGACGGCATATGAGAAGTTCCCCCAATAACATGAGTAGACTCAATTGTATAAAATCTCCAGACTCGCTTACCATCTTCTATTTCATATTCGATGTCTTTTACCATCGGGATAGGATTATAATAAGTATCCAGTGCAACTCTCTTAACACCTTGCAGTGTATCGAGTCCGGGTCTTGCTGCCTCCCAGAGATTTTCTAATACTTCCCTGTGTCCCCAGAGATCCGGCTTACAGTCATTAGGCAAAGACTCTTTACGAAATAATCTATCTAGAATATTATCGAGAGTTCTATCATTCGGATCAGTACCGGGTTTACGAAGCCATTCTAATTTTCTAGAATTCCAATACGGATTAAAAATAGTAGACAGCGCAATTCCTTCTACTCCACCGATATGATCTGCGTGTGGGTGTGAACAATAGTAGCCGTCAATGTCACCCATCTTGAGACCAACGTTTGCGAGGGAATGCCTGATATCACTTCCGAAATCAATCACGAAACGATATACATGATCTTTTATTTTTCCTTTCGTTTCAAATTCTAAAAGGAAATTACTTTGAAACCGGGGAGCATAGACTCTCTCTTTATGCTCTGCTATTATTTTTTCTAAATCGCTAATTGTAAATGATTGGTTTTCTTTTGTAGAGGTTTTTTCGATTAATTCTTTTAGATATTTTGTTTCTATGCTTTCTTTAAATGTTCCTGTGGCAAATGCCGAATGCGTTCCAAGTGCTGTTACTTTCATAAATACCTCTCTCTATTCAATACGAAAAACATTGCAAATTTCTATTATTTTATTTTCTAAATTAAAAATAAATTATTAACTAACATTAATTCGTTGTAAGGATTATTATTTGTCACCCCCATTATGTTGCGACCCTAGGAAGCAACGCTAGCGCTATTGAGTTTCGTTTTCTGTTGGGGGTCTCAAGAAATTGAGATTCCCGACTGAAAATTTCGGGA
>JANYCR010000008.1 GCA_025360185.1 Leptospiraceae bacterium
CTACTTGTTTCGTTAGGATTTCAAATCCTTCTTCCGCAATGGCTGCTAATAGAAATTCTTTAGTCTCAAAGTGTTTATAGGGAGCGCCATGAGAAACATCCAAATTTTTGGCTATATCCCGCATACTAAAGTCATAAAAACCAGTGTTCTTAATGAGGCGAAGCCCTTCTCTCATGCACGCTGAACGCAAATCTCCATGGTGATAGGTTTTCTGTTTCTTCATTTTTACAAGATAATTTAAAAGTAGCCAATGTCTACTTTTATTTATTGACATTTTACCACCAAAGTAGATATTGTCTACTTTAAGAGGAAGCCATGAAAAACTATTTGAATATGAGTAACGAGCAAATTGAGAATTTTGGTCGTGAAATTGAATTTATTTACACAGAAACAAAGGCAAAGTTAGGAAAAGGAGACTTAGATCATATTTTAAAAATGAAGGAGCTTTCGAATTCTCTTGAGATAGGAGGACGTGCTCTTATTCATCTAAGTAAAGATCCGCTTTCCTGGATGAGTGGAGTAATATTGTTAGGCTACCATTTTCTTTTAGAATTTACTGAGCTTGGTCATAATATTCTACATGCGCAATATGACGATATACCCGGTAATATGACCGTAAATTCTAAAACATGGAAATGGGATAGCACCATGGATGAAAAAGATTGGAAGTTCGAACACCATGTAGTGCATCATCCATTTACAAATATTGTAGGTAAGGATAATGATTTTGGTTTTCTAGTTTATCGCGTTAACGATGCACAAAAATGGAAGCTCTATCATTTTTTTCAAGTTCCAATGCTACTATCAATGCCACTCATTAACTCTTTTTATTTTCCCTGGTATGTCTCTACATCACGAGCACTTGCAGAATCGAGAGAGGTTCTCACCTGGGAAACCTATTTACCTTCTATAAAAAAAATAGGAACTCATTTTTTAAAAAACTATATTCTATTTCCTTTCCTACCGGGAGCCAGCTATTTGAAAGTTGCCGCTGGAAATTTTTTTGCAAAGCTATTTCAGAATACTTACCTCGAAATGATTTTAGCAATTTCTCATTTGCACAAAGATGCCTATATCTTTGAAGATACCGACAACGAAACAAAGGGAGAATTTTATTTAAGGCAAGTCTTAGCTACGGTTAATTTTGATTCACCTTCCCCGTATGATATTGTATATGGAGCAATCAATCTTCATATAGAGCATCACCTTTTTCCTGACCTACCACCAAACAGGTTACGAGAAGTAGCCCCTAAAGTAAAAGCAGTCTGTGAAAAATATAGAGTTCCATATCGCTCAGGTCAATTCCTTTCACAGTTCATGGGAGTAATAGAAAATGCGCTACTTCGTTCACTACCATTAAAGCCAGAAGAAAATGGAGATGTCTGGAAATTAATTCAAAACCCAATAGAGTTAATTGACCGTATCCTTGATGGAGCTAAAAGTCTAGGAGAAATATTTTCAACAAACGATTATTCTTTATTCTCCCAAGCCGAAATTGTTCATTGTAGAACAGAAATAGGCGGTGACGCGAAGAGTTTTACAATCCAAATCCCTAATGATTGGGATCCTGCTTCTTGGAAAGCTGGGCACTATATTTCCATTCAACTCAGTATAGATGGCAAGAAATATATAAGACAATATTCCCTAACTCATCCAAGTCTAACTAGCGAATACTTGCATGTAACCGTTAAGAGAATCAAAGATGGGAAAGTATCCAATTATATAAATGACAATTGGAATAAAGGTAATAGGGTTACGATTATTGGCAAGCCTAAGGGTGAATTTGTATTAACCACTACTAATTCAAAAATTCTCTTCCTTGCAGCAGGAGCTGGTATTACTCCAATTATTAGCATGATACGAAAAGCAGACTATGACGGAAATTTATCTAAATGTAAATTACTCTATTTTAATCAATCACCTGAAAGAGCAATTTTCTTAAGCGAATTGCAGGAATTGCAAAGCAATGGACTAGATTGTAATTTTTATTTTGATACTGCAATTGCTCCTTTTAAACAAGGGCTAATAGCAAATAGCCTATTAGCAGAAGAAGTAAAAGATTTAAAAGAACGAAAAATATATCTATGTGCTCCAAAAGGATTTATAGAAAAGACAAAAGAAATTTTAAACGAGCTTAAGTTTGAAAAATCTAATTTATTTCTAGAGACATTCATTCCTCCAAGCCTTTCAATTGATCCAAGTAGAACCAATATTTTCCATACAGTTAAGCTCATAAAATCTAGAAAAGAAATTCGAATTAATGAAAATACAAACCTTCTCGACGCAATAGAAACAGCAGGAATTCCTGTTACATCAGGTTGCAGACAGGGTATGTGCAAATCCTGCCAGGTAGTTAAAGTAAGTGGATGTACGCATAATGAAGTGTATCCAATCTCTCAAAGAAAAAGGATAACAACCTGTAACTCTCTACCACGATCTGATATTGAGTTAGATATTTAACCCACTTGAATTTTCAAACCGTCGTCTACTTCACCCATTTGGCTCGTCACTGAGTTGCCTGTAACCGCAACTAGAACAGTAAAGATTCCAATTCGTCCTATATACATGAGTAGAGAGTAAATGACTTTTTCCACATCTGTAATCTTGCTGGTGAAGTCTAAAGAAAAACCCACTGTTCCAAATGCAGAGATAACTTCGAATACAATTTTTTCCAATTGGTTATTTCCTGGATGAGCAATCGAAAGTATAAATATTGCAGCCATGAGTGTTGTAGTGGCTAGAAAATAAAGTCTTATACTCATTGCAACTGAGCGCTTGGAAACTAACTGTCCAAAAATTTCTACTTTACTTTGCGAGTTTATGACATTTTTTAAATACTGTAAAAAAATTACAAAGGTTGTTATCTTTATTCCACCTGCTGTGCCCTGTGGTCCTCCACCAATAAACATCAAACTACAAATAACTACAATGGAAGAGTCCATTAGTTTTGACATATCGAAAGTGTTGAAGCCGGCTGTTCTAGATGCAATAGAGACTAATAGTGAATTGGCGAACTTTACATCAAGTGGAAGATCACGCATCGTAAATTCGTTATTATACTCGGATAAGAATACGGAGACTGCACCAACACAAATTAATACAAAACTACCCACGAGGATAACAGCAGTTTGCACACGACTGGATTCTCCGAGAAGAGATTTATTATAAGCAGCAATTTGATTTTCTGTCCAGAAAGAAAGCCTGGTTAGAAAAAAATAAATAGGAGATGGCTCTTCCCCGCTAATTGCTTTTATCATTAAGTGAGTTTCACACCATACTTCAAATTTCGAAGTAATTTCGTTTAATGTTTTTAACATTAATTTTTCGATAAATATAATTACCGGAAAACCAATTCCACCCATCACGATTAAAAACATAATAACATATAAGCTGCTTAAATTGTTTATTAGAAAGCTAAGATCATCTGCAATAGAAAATCCTGCGTTGTTAAATGCAGAAATCGAAGTAAACAGGCTTAGGAAAAATCTAGATGTTACATTTTTAGGCAACGCATCAGGAAATGTAAAATACAAAACCAATGC
>JANYCR010000012.1 GCA_025360185.1 Leptospiraceae bacterium
CATAGATTATCCACGATACAAAATTGTGATCATATTATCGAAATGAATAAAGGTAAAATAACAAGAGTTGGAAAATACAAAGAGTTATTTAAATAGCAAAATAGGCACAGCAATCATATGAAAAATTTTATATCCAGGCAGATAGCTCAAATCAAGCAGAAAGGATTTAGCGAAGTAAAAAGAAAATTCTTTCGTCTTCGTACTATCCTTCATAATAATTTTTATTTAGTAGTCTACTTCCCCTTTGCCATCACATTTATACTTTTCATGCGCTTGATTCGACCTTTCTTTTTAATTAGAATACAACCATTTATTTATTGGAGGCTCGGTCATTATGCGGGGAATACGGAATTATATCTCTGCGAGCAAGATGCTAAAATTAATGTTCCCGATAAACCTTATTTTGATATTTGGTACCAAGAGACTAACGACTCTAACCTACAGCTAAAAAAAATGTGGAGCAGAGTGCTCCATGTTTGGCCAGGGCGTTTTATGGCAATCGTTGATCGCACCAATCTTAAAATGGGCGGTGGGGATATTCACCAGATTGGAATGAATACTTATCATGATAGAGATGTGAATAATCTCTTAGACAAAATTCCGGCTCATTTAAGTTTCACAGAGTCAGAGGAAATACAAGGCAAAAAGAATTTAGAACTTTTAGGAATTCCTGCTGACGCAAAATTTGTTTGTCTAATTGTCAGAGATTCAGCTTTCTTAAATAACCAGAGCACAAAAGCGCACTTAACCGTAGATTGGTCTTATCATAATTATAGAGATTGCAATGTTCAAAATTATATTATGGCGGCTGAAGAGTTGACCAAGCGCGGATACTATGTTATCCGCATGGGAGCATTAGTAAAAGAGGCAATGAATGTTTCTAATCCCAAAATTATTGATTACGCTATGAGTGGAAAAAGAACTGATTTCATGGATATATACCTAGGTGCTAAATGCGCTTTTTGTATTACGAATGGAACAGGGTTTGACGCAGTCCCTTTAATTTTTCGAAGACCCATTGTTTGGATAGACCAAGTAGCTATGGGATTTTTTTTCACATTTAGTAATAAATTTTTAGCAATCACCAAGAAGCATTGGTCAAGAAAAGAAAAAAGATTTTTAACAGTAAAAGAAATTTTTGAATCCGGGGCTGGTTATTTTTATAGGAGTAAGGAATTTGATTCTTTAGGAATCGACTTGATTGAAAGCACTCCTGAAGAGACTTGTGCTGCAGTTTTAGAAATAGAAGAGCGCATTAGCGGCAAATGGCAAACAACCAAAGAAGACGAGGAGCTGCAACGTCGTTTCTGGGAAGTCTATGACAAAAAAAATATGCACGGAGAAATTCGTTCTCGCGTGGGTGCCGATTTTCTTCGTAGAAATAAATTTTGGTTAGAGTAAAATAGAAGTAATGAATAGCAGTGAAATTATAATCAGGAAAGTAAAAGAATCTGATCTTCCAACATTGATAGATTTTTTTATCAAGGCTTATGGAAAGCAAACAATTTTCCAAAATGAAAAATTTCTAGAATACTATTTTGGATTTGGAAAAAATAAAGAGCCGATTTTTAATTATTGTCTAATAGGAATTACCCTCACTGGAGAAATAGTCTCTCATTACGGGGGGCTCTATTATGAATTAAAAATGGAAGATAAAATCTTTCCTATGATCTGGGGAGTCAGTGCTTATACTCTGCCAGAGGTTCGAGGGTTGGGAATAAATTCTACCATCGTCAAATATCTCATCGAGAATAACGAAATCAATGCTGTGATAGGATTTACTGAAAAGACAGGGGAGTTTTATGAAAAGCGAGGATACAACCTATTTAACTTTGAAAGATTCGCGAGATTTGTCTATGTAATTGATCCTGTTAAAACAAAGGAGATCATTGATTTTCTGAAAGTTGAAGATATTAAAATCCTTGGTTTGGAAAAAATTGAAAGTTTTGATTTAGTTACTGTAAATTCTAACGAAATAATCGAATTAACAAAAGAGAATATTGGTGATTATGCGCTAGATTTTAATTTTATTGTTAAAGCCACAACAAATAGGGATATCGATTTCTTGCGATGGAGATTTTTAGAAAACCCGTTTATACGCTATACTGTTTACGGTTATGTCAAGAATAATAAAGTTTTATCTTATATTGCACTGCGAGAGGAAAATTTAGAGCCTCATAATTATAAGGTAAACAGAATAATAGATTTATTCGGGAATAGAGAAACTATAAACGATTTATTAAATTACGCTATCAATCAATCCAAAGCGGCTAATCATATTTATCTTGATTTTTCCATGTATGGAGAAATTTACGAGGATGAATTAATAAAAAGTAGTTTTATAAAATTAGAAAATGAAGAGGTTTCTATTTTACCTCAAGTGACCGCGCCTATAGAGACCAGGGAAAATTGCGAATACCTCGGTCTTCAAAGTTTAAAAAATGCGGATATGATAAAACAACTGACGAAGCAAGATGTCTACTTTACAAGGATTGATTCGGATAGAGATAGAATTGCTCGGATGAGTCAGATTAAATGAAATGCAGAATTTGAATAAAGTCACGATTGTCATGTATCATTATATACGGGATTTAAAAAATTCTAGATATCCAAAAATCAAAGGACTCGATTTATTTTTATTTATTGAACAACTGAATTATCTGCAAAAGAATTATAATATAATCACAATGGAGCTACTCATTGAAGCCTTATACAATAATGAGTCACTTCCTCCGAAAGCAGTTCTACTAACGTTTGATGATGCCTACTTGGATCATTTTACAAATGTATTTCCAATTCTATTTGATAGAAAAATACAGGGATCTTTTTTTACTCCGGCAAAAGCTATTTCGGAGAACTTGGTACTCGATGTGAATAAAATACATTTTATTTTAGCCTCTGCGGATAATATAGATTACTTGGTATCTAGAACATTTAATGAATTAGATAAATATAGAAATAAGTATGAATTAGAATCAAATGATTTTTATTATGGAAAGCTTGCCGTTGCAAATCGTTTAGATTTAAAAGAAGTCGCCTACATTAAGAAATTATTGCAAAAAGAATTACCGGAAGAATTAAGAAATAAAATTGTGAATACTCTATTTGAAGAATTCGTAGGAATGAGCGAGAACGCTTTTAGTAGAGAGATGTACATGAGTAGAGATCAATTGAAATGTATGTTAAAAAATGGAATGCATGTTGGAAATCATGGGTATAATCATTATTGGCTAAACTCTTTATCAGAAGAAGAGCAGAGATTCGAAGTTAGAAAAGGCTGTGAATTTTTAAAAGAAATTGGTGTGGATATGAATGAATGGACTATGTGTTATCCATACGGAGCCTATAATCCAATCACCTTAAATATCTTAGAAGAAACCAATTGTAAATTAGGTTTAACGTCCGTAGTCGATGTTGCCGATTTGTCGGTATATAATAAATTTGCGCTTCCAAGGTTAGATACCAATGAAATTCCAAAAGACAGTAATTCTAAAGTAAATGATTGGTTTTTGAAAGGATAATTAGAAAAGAAAATGATCGGTCTAATAATTAGAAAAATCAAAATCATAATAAACCATATTCTATCGGGTAATTGGGATCAGCTTTATAAAATAATTGTTAAAGCTATTCGCAGTTTCTTAAATATGATTTTACTCCCACTCGGGTTAATACTATGTATCCTCATTCGAGTAATTCGACCTATTTTTTTAGTCAGGATTCATATTTTGGGAAGTGAAAGATTAGGTCATTTTGCGGCTAATACCGAATTATATCTTTGCGAAATAGATGCAGGAATTAATCGTCCAAAGGGAGCTTATATAGACCTATGGTACAATAATTGGCCTTTGAGTAATAAGCAATTAGCCAGAATGATTCGAAGAAAACTAAATGTACTTCCAGCATGGTTACTTGCACCAATTAGCATTGTAAATTCCTGGATTCCCGGTGGCGAAGTTCATCGGATCGGAGATAATTCTTGCTTCGACAGAGATATTCATGGTTTACTCGATAAGTTTCCTGCTCATTTCGAATTCACAAAAAAAGAAGAACAGAAAGGCATAGACGGATTAGCTGCATTAGGAATTGAACCGGGCGCTTCTTTCGTTTGCTTAAATGTAAGAGACGATAGTTATTTGAAAAAAGCACTTCCCTGGTGGAATTGGTCATACCATGACTATCGAAATTGTGATATCCAAAATTATGCATTAGCCGCAGAAGAGCTTGCTAAGAGGGGATATTATGTTATCCGCATGGGGGCACAGGTAAAAGATGCAATAAATGTTACACATCCTAAAATTATAGACTATGCAGCTAAAGGCTTGCGAACTGATTTTATGGATATTTACCTTGGCGCAAAATGCTTATTTGCCATTTCGAATGGCACTGGTTTTGATGCGATTCCTTTTAGTTTTAGAAGACCTATTGTATATGTAGACCATGTACCCCTTGGAATAATTGCTACATTTAGCGACAAATTTCTGGTAACCACTAAAAAGCATTTCTCAAGAGAAAAAAAACGGTTTTTGACAATTAGAGAAATCTTTGAATTCAATACAGGCTACGGAATGTCTAGTAACAAGGATAAAGTTTTAGGAAAAGATCTTGATATGTCTGAGAGTACTGTTAAGGGAGTAAGTTCCATTTTAATTGTTCCCCCATCCTCAAAGCCGTTTATGGCTGATTTATATGAAAGTAGCCCCGAAGAGGTTGCGGCTGTCATCCTCGAAATGGAAGCAAGACTAAAGGGCACATGGATTCCTGATCCCGAAGATGAAGAATTACAAAAACGTTTTTGGAAAGTATTTCAGATCGATGATAATGGATTTAAGATGCACGGGGAAATTCGTTCAAGAATTGGTGCGGATTTTCTTCGCAAAAACAAAGCTCTGCTCGAGTAAGAAGGTTTATTAAATTTGAAAAAAGTTTTAGTCACAGGTGCCGATGGGTTTATTGGTTCTCATCTCACAGAATTATTAGTTGGTGAGGGTTACAGGGTGAAGGCTCTATCGCAATACAACTCCTTTAATAATTGGGGCTGGCTTGAGGGTTTGGATTCTCTAGATAAGATAGAGGTAGTAACGGGTGATGTGCGTGATCCGCATTTTTGTAAACATATCACAAAAGACATTGACGAAGTATTTCACTTAGCCGCTCTAATTGCAATTCCTTATTCTTATATAGCGCCAGATAGCTATGTAGATACGAACATAAAAGGAACTCTGAATATTTGCCAGGCAGCACTGGAAAACGGAGTTAAGCGGATAATACATACATCCACAAGTGAAGTTTATGGAACTGCAAAGTATGTGCCGATTAACGAGGATCATCCCCTCCAAGCCCAATCTCCCTATAGCGCATCTAAGATTGGAGCGGATGCAATGGCGATGAGTTTCTACAATGCGTTTAATTTGCCTTTGACTATTGCCCGCCCTTTTAATACTTATGGACCCCGTCAATCTGCCCGTGCGGTGATTCCTACTATCATTTCGCAAATTGCAAATGGTAAGAAACAAATAAAGCTAGGCGATGTTAGCCCCACTAGAGATTTTAATTATGTGGAAGATACTTGCAGGGGATTTCTTGCGCTTTCGAAATGCGATGAGGCTATAGGTAAAACGGTGAACATCGCTTCAAACTATGAAATATCAGTCGGGGATACTTTACATTTGATTCGGGAGATTATGAATAGTAATGTTGAATTCATTCTGGAAGAAGATCGCCTTCGTCCCGGAAAATCAGAAGTGTTTCGTCTCTGGGGAGATAATGCTCTTATCCGCAATTTAACAGGATACGAGCCAAAGCATACAATCCGGGATGGACTCACAAAGACGATAGAATGGTTTACTAAAACAGAAAATTTAGCAAAATATAAATCTGATTTATACAATGTTTAAACCTTTAATTAGTTTTATAAAAGACTACTATAGGACAAATGATTTTATCCCCTTGCATGCTCCCATTTTTCAAGGAAAAGAAAAAGAATACGTGATGAGCACGATAGAATCCACATTTGTATCTAGTGTCGGTGCGTACGTGGATCGATTTGAAAAAGATATTGCTGACTATACGGGAAGTCCGAGAGCGGTGGCAACGGTAAATGGGACTGCTGCACTTCACACTGCCTTACTGCTTGCGGGAGTGAAGTCAGGGGAATTAGTCATTACCCAGCCGCTTACTTTTGTAGCTACGTGCAATGCAATTTCTTACATTGGAGCAGAGCCAGTATTTATAGATGTAGATCGAGACACATTGGGATTATCCCCTCAAGCGCTTGAAGATTGGCTAAAAGAAAA
>JANYCR010000041.1 GCA_025360185.1 Leptospiraceae bacterium
TAATGAAAACCAAAATGGAAATGGAAACCATCCTAGATCCTTTAAGAAAAGAAAGAAATTTGACGGACCTATTCCTGAACCAATTGATCTAGTTAAACTCAAACAAAAAGCAATCGGCGAATTAACCGAACTTGCTAAGAGTATGGGTGTAGAAAATACCAATGGGCTAAAAAAACAAAATCTTATATTTGCCATATTACAAAGCCAATCCGAAAAAGACGGGCAGGTTCATGCAGCCGGTGTAATGGAAAGACTTCCTGACGGATACGGCTTCTTACGTTCTCCTGATTATAACTACGTTCCAGGACCGGATGATATTTATGTATCGCCATCTCAAATCAAACTCTTCGGTCTTCGCACTGGAGACACAATAGAAGGTCAGATTCGTCCTCCTAAAGAATCAGAAAGATTCTTTGCGATGCTCAGAGTGGAAACAGTCAACGGAGTTCCACCCGAAGTCGCAAATAAACGAGCATTATTCGATAATCTAACACCTCTTTACCCCAACGAAAGACTCAATATGGAATTTGATCCATCTCATATGGATACCCGCATTCTAGATTTAATGATTCCAATTGGGAAAGGGCAACGTGGATTGATTGTTGCTCCACCTAGAACTGGTAAAACAATTCTAATGCAAAGTATTGCAAATGCGATTACCCGCAACCATCCAGAAGTATACCTTATCGTTTTACTCATTGATGAACGCCCGGAAGAAGTAACAGATATGGCGCGTAACGTTCGTGGCGAAGTAGTTAGCTCTACTTTTGATGAGCCTGCACAACGTCACGTGCAAGTTGCAGAAATGGTAATCGAAAAAGCAAAACGTCTAGTTGAACATGGGCGTGATGTTGTCGTATTACTTGACTCTATCACAAGACTTGCCCGCGCTTACAACCAAGTGATTCCAACTTCAGGGAAAATTCTTTCCGGTGGTGTGGATTCTAATGCACTTCATAAACCTAAGCGTTTTTTTGGTGCCGCCCGTAATATCGAAGAAGGTGGCTCACTCACTATCCTGGCAACTGCTTTAATTGACACTGGCTCCAAAATGGACGAGGTCATCTTTGAAGAGTTTAAGGGAACGGGAAATATGGAAGTTCATTTAGATAGAAAGCTCTCCGATAAGAGAATTTTCCCGGCAATAGACATAAACAAGTCAGGAACCCGTAAGGAAGAGCTTCTGCTTCGTCCAGAAATTTTACAAAAAGTCTTTGTACTAAGAAAGGTACTTTCACCTATGAGCATCACAGAAAGTATGGAATTATTGCTAGATAAAATGAGAAGTACTAAGACCAACGAAGCTTTTCTTGCAAGCATGAATTCATAATTAAGGAGAACCAAATGAAAGAAGGAATACACCCACAATACAGAGATGTAATTTTTAAAGATATATCTTGCGATTTCTCGTTCAAATCCAAGTCTACAGCAAAATCGAATGAGACTGCAAAATGGGAAGACGGAAAAGAATACCCAGTTATCAAATTAGAAATTTCTAGTGCATCTCACCCTTTCTTCACCGACAAAGCAAAAGTCATCATGACTGCTGGTCGCGTGGACAAATTCAAAAAGAAATACAAGATGAAATAGTTTTCATCCCTTTACATAGAGGCAGGCTTGAAACAGCCCAAGCGTGTCTCTACTTTTCCGCCTCAATGATTTTAATCCCTTCTCCAGTGAGTTCATAGAGTTGCTAAATCAATAAATCCAATTCATTAATTTAGAGTTGAGAATAGCAAGCACATACTTTGTATTAACCGTATCATCGGTAATTACAATAAATCTGATATCACCTCCATTATTAAAATATTGAGAATCATCATAGGCGAATTTATTATATTCGGCACGGTAAGGAACGACAATTTTTTCTTTGGCATCAAAGGTTTGTTTTTTTCTCGGTCTTTCAAATCGGTACCATTCATAAAGTCCCTTGCTTGCTTCATTTCTCTCTGATAATATCTTTTTATGCTTTTTTAGATATTCATAAATATTGGGATATTTTTTAATATCCGTATTATTATCAGTATATATTAATACATCTCCCCTATCCGTTATCGAATATCTGGCAATATCTGAATTTTTTAGGTTCTTCCTAATTAATTTTTTTTCGAAATTATTTTCTTCCGCGTATTTATTAGTTACCGTAAATACATCATTCTTACCAGTATGTATTGCTTGATAATGATGTTCCAAATACTTATAATAAGTCTTATCAAGAATACTAATGTTGTAATACGGTGGATTTCCTACGATACAATCAAACCCTCCTTTTTCCGTAATAGTTTTAAATTCTAAATTCCAATCGAAAGGATTCAGATCATTCTCATTCTTATGTTCAAATTCTAATATAGAATCATATATATCAGTTCCGACTAAACTATTGCCACATTTTATATTGCCTTCCAACGGCGGCAATATCGTCGTGTGAAATAAAGTCCGCTCATTGTGATTCTCCTTTCTGTATTTTTATTTTATTTTCATAATACTGAATAGTCCATTCGATTAAAGCATTGTAAGCCGCTATCAAAAAAGATCCAGAGCCACAGGCAGGATCACATATTTGTATATTTAGCAGATCCTCGAAATTCTTACATGTTTTTAGTTTTTCTCCGACAGTTTTTGCTACTATATAATTTACAATGTAGTCAGGCGTATAATACACTCCACCCGCTTTACGAACCTCAGCCTTATACTCTATCTAATTCAGTTCGCTCTGAGAATATACTTCCGTTATATGTTTTATCTAAGCTCTCAAAAATATCTTTGCATTCTTCAAAAACAGAATGGGTAGAAGAGTCTTCTGCCCCTACGGATTTTGTGTTACTGTTTTGTATTTTATTTACAATCTGTTTAATAATCTCATCTTCTATTTCCCTATCCGATAAAACTTTGATAAAAATAAATCTATCTAAAATCAACTGAACTGACTGAGTAATAAACTCAGAATTGAAATCAGGTTGGTATTTCTTAATATCTTTAGCAAGCGTTATCCGCCATCCATTATCCTCATTATCCAAATCATTCAGAAAAGCTTTATCAGGTGGGATACGATTTGCTTTGATTTTTTTTTCGTTTAGATAAAGCGTGGGTTTACCTGTATTTCCAGAAAGCGAATTACGACTGACATTGTCTTTCTCAAAATAATCCCATAGATCATCAAACTTCTCAACATAATCTTTATAAGTCCAATCAAGGACGCAATAATTATTAATTATCTCACGATTCTTGACAGCAAAGGTGCAATCAAAAAACCGAAATTCTTCAAAGTCAGTCAACAGAACAAAGTCTACTTTTTCATAAGTTGGTCGCAACTGAGTTGAATAAGAATAAGCCTGCTAAATATAATCTGTCCTTTTTTGTAAATCATATTTAGCATGTTTTGCTTCAATATAGAATCTTCGTTTTCCTTCTAATTGTAATAAGTAGTCAGGCTCTTTTCCATTTCTGCCTTGTGCTTGGACAATAAATTCTCTTTCGCTTGGATTTATGATTCCTTCATTGGATATATTCCAATTCAAATACTTGAATAAAGGTTTTATAAACTCGTCCTCAATTTGGGCTTCTTTATATTGTCCTGATGTCTTTATGAAGTCTAATTTTTCATCAAAACTCTCAACTATCTTTTTTATATTTTCTCTTGCTTCTTCTTTGCTATACATTTTTTGACTCAAGACTACCAAAGTATTTTGAACCATTAATTTCAAGTAGTATTTTTGTGGGCATTTGAATTCAAATTATTTTCATTGACCATTTTCTAATAATTACTCGTATAGTATTGTTAATCACCAAGACTGATTGACAATAAATTATCTTGTCAGGCGAAATAGATGTTTCCACTCTGAATCCATATCGGTGACCTCGGTGTTCATCGGTGGTAATCTTTTTTAAGTCTAACATTCAGGAGCCTTACCGATGGCGATGAACTTCGAAAAATTCAAAGAAATCAATGATACACGTATGAATTACCGCGAGATGGAAGATGCATCTGTAGTTTCCAATTATCGCAATGTAGGCTGTGGCGATGGCTATAGAATCTATCTCAAAATCGATGAGAATGAGCGGATAACAGATGCTAGCTACACGACGACTGGATGCGGATTTGGAATTACAGCTCTTGCTATGGCAACCGAAATTGCAAAAAACAAAACTGTAACAGAAGCAGAAAATCTGACTGAATCTGACATCGAGAAACTATTTGAATTTCCTGAGCGCAGAAAAAATTATCCTGAGTCAGCAATTGCTGCACTTAGACAAGCACTGAAAGATTTTAAATCAGGTGCAGGCGTTCCAAAAGAAAAACGAATTACAAAATCGAAAGCACTCGAAATTTTAAAAACCAAAGGAAATCTTTCCAATGAAGATTTATCTAGTATAATTCTCGAAAAAGAGACCTTAGATGGAGTAGATTTTTCCAATTCAGACTTGCACAATGCATATTTGCAAAATGGAAGTTATGTTGGAGCTAATTTTTCTGGAGCTAATTTACGCGGTGCGTTTTTAAATAGTTGTAATCTACAAAATGCAAACTTCAAAGGTGCTGATCTACGTTGGGCGAAATTAGCAGGTGCAAAAATAGAGGGAGCAGACTTCACCGATGCAATCTACGATATTGGAACGAGACTAGACTCCAACCAAGTTCATATTTTCAAGGTTATGCAAAAAGCAGGGAAAGATTTGTATATGAAAGCTGAGGAAGTGATATAATTGAAAGTAGGCGACCAAGTAAAATTACTCAAGAAGACTTTTATGCAAAATGGAGTTTTCATTTTGACCAATTCCATTGTTGAAATTGTAGATACCGAAAATGACGTATTTCATGTTATCTACAATGATAAAGAAGGTCATCCCCATACTTTAAAAAATATCAAACCCGAAGAACTTCAAAAAATCTAGGAATGCGTTTTTTATTCTAGACATTTTCAAATTGTAAACTTAGATAGCTAAGATACGAACCTGTTGTAAAGTAAATTAGCCATAAACATGATTTTAACCCCTTCCCGAACCAATGACCATCTAATCATAAAAATTCTTTCCGATGTAATGATGGATAATTCTAAAGATTTTTACAAGGAGTTTGAAGCTATTATTCAGAAGAATAACGAGCTTAAGGTTGTAAGTTTCGATTTTTACAAAGTAAACTTCATGGATTCTTCAGGAATTGGTTCCCTCATTCGAGCTGCATCTTATGTAAAAAACCTGCATTCCGCGGTTACTGTTTTTAATTTGAACAAATCACTTTATTCTGTATTCAGACTTTCTGGTTTAGATAATATCATTGCAATCTATACGTATGAAGAATTTATCGAAATCTATCCCGAACTAAAATAATCACAGGTTAATTAAATGAGTCTTAGAGTTTCAAAAAAATTTTTTTTTCTGCCAGTCCTTTTACTTTTGTCTCACTGTGCTTCTTTCTACCAAACAAAGCATCTAGTCTACTCAACACGAAATTCTGCTTTTTATCGGGTTCCAAAAGATGAAATCAAAAACAAAGAATTCATCCAAGAAAAATTTACACATCCCTATACTTTCCAAGCTGAAAAGTTAGCAGACATACTTGGTAATTTACGTTTCAGAAAATATACCCGAATAGGTAGCTTGCAGGATTTCGTTTTTCACTTGAACGAATTATCTACATTAACTGTCGATCTAAAACAAGTATTTGAAAATCTCAAATCAGAAGATTGCATTATGGGAATATCCATGTTTGACCAAACTCAATCTGTAATTTCTAACAATAAACGGACAACTTTTTTAATGTGGATCGACTCAAAAGGACTTAACTTAGTATTAGGAGAAATTCAATCAGATGTTCCACGTGATACAGCACGAAACTTTTTCGAATGGACACAAGTCTCACAAGTTTCTCTTGCAATCATTCCTGATGAAAACGAAATTGAACAAGAGAAAGACCAACCATTTGTATTCAATAAGGTTAATGGATACGCAAATAAAAAATGGCTAATCTTTCCTTTAAAAGATTTAAATCAATACCAATTGAAAGATAGAAAGTTTAATTCAGGTAAGAAGGGCGATAATTAAATTAGCCTTTGCACTACTCTATCATAAAAACTTTTTTCGATTCTTGTTTCACCTAAGATTTCTCTTTGAATCGTTTGATTATATAGGAACTTTCTAAATTTCTCTATATAATTTTCTGAGACTTTAAGAGATAGCGGCTTCGTCTTATATATCGCTGTGCCTGTTTTTATTTCTGATAAGTTTTCTGGTTTCACTATCTCTATGCGATTACTTTCCATTAGATGATAAAGAGAGGATTTATTTTTAGGACTGATTTCCTTTTGATATACTTTCGGACTGTAAGCTTCCATAGGGAAAAAACGATTCACTCTTGGAAGATTAAAGTTTTCATAGCCTGTTCCGCGTGCATGTGTTTTTCCTGACTGCATTTTAAAACTTACACCACTTAAGATAAGCCTACTCGCAAAAAAATTTTCAGCAATTGCTTTTGCAAGACCTGCAACATTCAGAGCGGGATTTTGAAATAGTGGCTCTCTATCTGAAAATAAAATAGAATGTAATACCTGATCAAGTGGATAAGTGGACATATACAAGTAAATTGGATTAGGAAGATGGAATATATAGCTATTTGCCCCAAGCCATGTTATAATTGGTATATCATTAGGAATATTTCGAAAATGAAAAATAGTTCCCCGCCCGGCATCAATAGAGAGAATATAATCGGGTCTAATTCCATTTGCAAGCAAAGTATAACACGCAGTATCCGATGAAAGAATAAAAAATCTGTCTTCGTTCAATTTTATCCAATTCATTTGTTCTTCTAGAATTGGAGCAGCTCCAACAAACAAAATATCTTTATCCTTAAACGAAAAACTATCCGCAAAGATAAATCCTGTATTGTTTCTAACTAAACTTAAATCTAAATTCACAAAGTAGTTTCTAAACCAGGTGTGAGCAAAATGAGAAATTGTATTGGAATTAATTGTAGGTTTTTCTTTTAAAGATTCGCTGAAAGAAAAATATTCATTCGCATAATTTCGCGAAAAATACGGAAACGAAAATATAAACTTGGCTTGATTTGAATACTCAGAGAAAGGAAAATTGGAAAGAGAAAAAATTTTTAATTCTGAATTCTTAGCGGTGAATTTCTCTATTAGATCTAGATTTTTTTTTTTACTTCAGGAATTTCTAGAATAGATTCATCAGGCTCAACACAGGCTAATCGTATTTTACCACCACTCATTTGTAAGATTGATTCGAGATGATAACCCATGCCAAATCCAAAACAGATCATAATATCTGGAGTATAGGTAAGGGAAGAATATTGGTTTAAAATAGATTCAGAAAAGCGATCGCATTCTTTAATCGGATCATGCTTAGAATAAATAAGGCTACCATTCTTACTATTTTGAAGATTTGGCAGCCCGTTAGAATTGTAATGTAGAAAATGAGAGATAAGAAACTCCTAGAAAAAACTACTTGTCTTCGTCTTCTTCCTCGATATCATCATCCTCGTCATCTTCATCCTCGTCTTCCTCATCTTCATCATCCTCATCTTCATCTTCATCGGAAAGAGCAGACTCTATTTCCTCTCCATCTGCAACAAAATCATGCTTAGCCTCTTCCTCTTGTGGGATAAAGTCTTCTTCAATATCTTCTTCAACAACAGGGGCAGCAGAATTAGAAAATAATCCTTTGAAACCTTTGTAAGGAGCATCCGACATATTTGCTTCCGCGTGTAATTTTTTTCTTTCGTCAGCAGAAAAGTAACCATATTGAACAAGCCCATCGGAAAGTGCATACAATGCTTGCACTGCGATTTTTCTTGTTTTTAACTTTTTAGGTACTGCAATCCTTTCAATTTTGTCCAAGGCAGCAAACCCAGCAGAGGTAAGCTCATATTTTTTGTGTCTTGCTAATTCAATTAATTTACCAATTTCGAATTCTTGTGTGCTCATTTAGACTCCTATAATAAGTTCAGATTAACCTAAATCACAGCTTGCTTGCTCTGAGTTTTGGTAGGTGGGGCAATAAATTTTGATCAAAAAACATCGTGGTACAGGATAATACGCCATCATTTCAATGAAAAATCTATCGTCAATGATTTTAATAATTAAAATTTAATCTTACTTGCCTTGCCCCCTATCTAACAGGATATAGTTAAAAATTATACGCAATGAAACAAATTTTTATTTTTCTAATCCTCGCCCTCTTAACCAATTGTTACTCCAAGAAGCAATCCAATTTCGATGTTTCCCTGTATGAAGGACTTGACTTCTCTGGAAAGCGGATTGTATTAGCGGATTTGCCACTGCGACGCCTAGCTATCAATGTTTATGCCCCTACCTGCATTCCCTGCGTAAAGGAAATCCCTGCGCTTAATTCCATCTACCAGGAAGTCAATAAAGACAAATCTCTTGGGCTTTATATGGTTGTAGACCCTTATGACATTGTTCCAGACGCTGATGCTAACAATTCATTCGAAGACCTTTTCCCAAAAGCAAAAGCCATTATGGAAAAAGAAGTACTAGATAAAAAAATTGAACTCCCTATTTTAATCATGAAAAGACCTTTTCGTGTTTCGCAAGGTGACGGACTTATTACAGGAAGACCTGAAACTTTATTATTTAAAACAAATCCTTTGATTCTCTATTATAATTTTATAGGACCGCTCAGCGAAGAAAAGGAATTGAACTTAATTCAAAACGAAAACAAAGTAAAATTTTTCAGATTAATGTTAGGAGGAGCTTAGTGAGAAGTTTAATCATACGGTTTATGGATTGTGAAGGACCCGGTATCATCGAAGACTCCCTTCGTCGTGCTAATTATAAAATAACCTACCATGACGCTTACAAAAAGGGTTTACAGCTTGTCCCCGAATCACAACAGATTTTTGACATTATCATATTAATGGGCGGAACCAAATCCGTTTATGATCCAAAAGACCAAGTATTCTTTAAACCCTATCTGAATCTGGTTGAAAATTCCCTAGCAATGCCTGGAAAAAAAGTAATAGGTGTTTGTCTCGGATCTCAAATTCTCGCAAAAGTTCTAGGGGCTAATGTTGAAAAAGGACAACACGGATTAGAAGTAGGCTTCTCGAAAGTGTCCATTATAAACTCTGCGCATTCTGTATTTCAGGGAATTACGACTAGCCATCTTACTGCATTTCATCTCCATGGGGATACGTTCAATTTACCGCAAGACACAGAGCGGCTAATAGCAAGTGAGAAGTATGAAAATCAAATGTTTACTTATGGAAATAAAGGTTACGGTATACAATGTCATTTTGAAGTAACTTACCCAATGCTAGAAGTGTGGTGGAATGTTCACAAAGAAATACCTAAAACTGTCGGAGCAATTTCTAACGAAATAAAAATTAAACAACAAGAAATGGAAGCGAACGCCCGTATCCTTTTCGATAATATCATTGCGTCAAAGGCGAATTAACCAAGGAAAAACTAAAAGACAATGTTTCAAAAAATATTACAATTTATTTTCGGAAGTAAGTTTGAAAGAGATTTAAAAAGACTTACTCCAATCGTCCAAGAGATCAACTCTTATGAGCCCGAGATTCAAAAACTTTCCAATGAAGATTTAAAAAAGCAAACAAAAAAATTCAAAGCCCTATTGGCAAATGGGAAAACGTTAGATGATATTTTACCAGAAGCGTTTGCCACTATCCGCGAAGTATCCGTTCGCGTAATGGGTCTTCGCCACTACGATGTACAGATGATGGGTGGCATTGCCCTACACTGGGGAAACATTGCAGAAATGAAAACCGGAGAAGGAAAAACTCTTACTTCTACGCTGGCAGTTTATTTGAATTCACTGGCGGGTAGAGGTGTTCATGTCGTTACAGTAAACGACTATTTAGCGCGGCGAGATGCTCTCTGGATGAAACCAATTTATGATTTTCTAGGCGTAACAGTGGGCATTATCCAACACGATATGGAACACGAAGAAAGACAAGAAGCATATGGCTCTGATATTACTTATGGAACTAATAACGAATACGGCTTTGATTATTTGCGAGACAATATGGTTCCTAGAAAGGAGCACAAAGTCCAAAGAGAACATTTTTTTGGGATCGTCGATGAGGTAGATTCAATTCTAATTGATGAGGCAAGAACTCCACTGATTATATCAGGTGCGGCAGATGAATCCACTGACAACTATATTAAAATAGATGCAGTTATTCCTAAGCTTGTTGAAAAAGAAGATTACGAAGTAGATGAGAAAGCGCGTAACGTTCTTTTGACAGAATCTGGTGTTAAGAGAGTAGAGCAAATCATTGGTGTGGATAATCTTTATTCACCAGATAATGTGGAGCTTGTTCACCATGTTCACCAGGCGCTCAAAGCACATAAAATATTCGCGCGAGATGTAGACTATGTTGTTCAGAATGGAGAAGTTTTAATTGTAGATGAATTTACTGGTCGCCTAATGCCAGGTAGACGCTACTCTGACGGATTACACCAGGCGCTCGAAGCAAAAGAAAAAGTTACCATCGCTCGTGAATCACAAACACTTGCCTCTATTACTTTCCAAAATTACTTTAGAATCTACGATAAACTTTCCGGTATGACTGGAACTGCTGACACTGAGGCAGAAGAGTTTGCAAAAATTTATAAATTGGATGTAATTGTAATTCCCCCCAACATCAAGATGAAGCGACTAGACCACGCAGACAGGGTCTATCGCACAGAGCGAGAAAAATTTAATGCAATCGTCAATGAAATCAAAGAATTGCATTCGAAAAAACAACCAATTCTAGTCGGAACAATTTCTATCGAAAAATCAGAACTACTCTCTAACAAACTTAGATCAGTGGGTCTACCGCATA
>JANYCR010000044.1 GCA_025360185.1 Leptospiraceae bacterium
TGGAACGTATAACGGTATTTTAACTCTCTGGAGTGATTCTTTTTTCGATATGGATGTTTACATTTCAGATGCTAGTATTCCTGGATTGACTGGAGGATCTCAAAGTGTAGAGGCTGCTATGAATGCAACTGCTACAGATAATCTACAGATTGGGCTTAAAGGAAGAAAGGCATATATTACGTTGAACGTTGTTGCAAGAAATAGAACTTCTATTGCACTCTTAATCGGAGGAGGAAGTAAATTTCATTTTCAAACAACAGTTGAATTAAATAAATCACCAACTCCTACATCCCTCAGAACTGCGACTACAAATAATAATATATCAGTCAATAATGGAATCTTGAATCTAGCAATTAAACCATTTACGAGGGGAAATGTCAATGATCCGAATTTTAGTATCTCTGAATGGGATGGAAATTTAGCCGTAGGGAATATGAATTTAATCGATTCTACTAGCTGGGCTGCAGAGCTTTTATCTATCATCACGGAAATGATTGCCAATGGATTGGTACCACAAGTGCGTCCGAAAATTGTTCATGCAATGCTTGAAGACATAGTCGAGAAAGTAGCGCCTAACGTTTTAAATGCGGTAGTTGGTTCACTACAAAATCCAGGAATTAGCCTTAACTTACCTTCTTATCTACCTGCCCCACTTGCAAATTTTCCTTTGAAAGTAAAGATGAAATTAGAGAATGATGCACAGGTAAGAGTTAATGGCGCAAACAAAGCGTTAGTCGCTTCCGTAGATTTAGGAATTACTTATTCAGGATCTGCGCCATCAGGAGGATATAGAACACAAGCTCGTGAACAGGGAATCCTTTACTTCAAACCTACTGGCGCACTTGATAATACTTATCCATTCTCGCAAAGTTCGGCTAATCCTGGTATGCTGCTATCTCTGCATCCAGACTCCGTTACACAAGCAGCCTATAATATTTGGCGGGCGAGAGGAATCGATTTGAGTATGGATGAGGTATTTATAGATACTATCAATCAATATGCTGGGACTAGCGATTTATTCAAATTAACCAAGACTTTATTAAAAGCATCTCCTATAATTTCCATTTTAGCTCCGGGAAGATCAACGCTGACAGGAATCAGTAATTCATCGACGAGGCTTCCTCCTATTGGAGATACTGACCCGATTACATTTGCGCTCGAACCAATACATGCTCCTGTTATTAAAATGATTCCTCCAACCGGAATAGGAGTTCCTAAAGTAAGAGCAAATCTAACAGACTTACAATTAACAATCGTAGGTAAAAGAGCGACCTCCACGGATTACCCCTGCTCCGCAGGACCAATTTCAGCAAGAGACACAGGAACAAGTTGCTTCTACACGATTAGCACCGTTCGAGTAAGCATTGATGCAGTAGCAAGCTTTGGATTTAAAACTTTCTCTAACCCGACTGCTAATTCTACATATAATAATCTAAACGCAATCTTTGTGGAGATAGATCCTAATACAAATTTTTACTATACCGTGGATGTGCGAGAGGGTAATATTGTTAATCCGTATGGTCTTGATCCAGAAGCAATTAGAAGTGTTGTAGATCCACTCGTCAAATCACTTGTAGTTCCATTGGTAAATAATATATTAAAGGAAATTCCTTTACCGCCTAAATTAGATTTCCCTGCTCTTGTGGATAAAAATGCAGGTGCAAGTGGTGGAACAGCTTGTAAATTAAATGTTCAGACGACAGCAATGAATTTAACAACGATTCCAGCCCCATCATCTGAGCAATATATTCTCAACCGCATTCAGCCTCTTGGGGCTTTTGCTACAAATCCAGGCAGCTTGTTAGAATGCCCATAAGATTTTAAACTTGAATTCAGTCGTGAATTTGAAAAGTTGAAATTCATGACTGAACTCCGTAAATATCTGCTTGCATCTGATTATCCCCAAATAATTCCAAAAGTTAAATCTTCTCTAAAAGAGAATATACGTAATTTAAAAAAGCACGAAATCAAAGAATGGTGTGCCAAAAGATGGAGAAATATTTTCATAAATGAAGCAATTAAATTTCCCGAAGCCATTGAAGCGGCTAATCATAAGAAACTCTTTGGTGGAAAAGACAATCGAAATCCGAGGCAAAAAGTTGCTTCTCGTTTTTTAAGAGATGAAGGTCCTAATGAATGGAATCTCGAAATGCCTGAGGTTAATTTTACAGGATTAAAGAATACCACCTTACTCTTTTGCCCAGGGTTTTTAAGTGGACTTTTCCCTGTTATGGCTTTTCAAGATGCATTTCCTTATCTGGAAAAACACTATAATGTAAGGATATTGCAGTCTGATTCCCATCCTATGAGAGGATGTGAGGCTAATACTAATGATCTACTAAATGCAATTGAGAGGGGAATTGGGCTTGATGCAAATGAAAATCTAATTTTAGAAAAAGATGCAATTCCTCCAAAAGATATTTTTGTAATTGCTTATAGCAAAGGAATGCCTGACTTGCTAGTTTTATTATCTAAGAGACCGGATCTTAAAAAAAGAATTCGTTGCATTTTTAATTGGGCAGGAGCTCCAGGCGGAACGTACCTTGCGGATACTCTCTATGATTCGATAAAGGATATAAATTTTAATATCAAAGACGAATTTGATAGTTTAATAAAATTAATTTCTCCTATCATTCATGTACCGCACAAGATTCGAAGATTATCGGAATATAATGTTAAGGCGGCTATTCTGGATTTGACTACATACTTTCGAGGAGAATTTCTAAGAGAGAATTTAAAAAAAATTGATGCTTTAAATATTCCAGTATTTAACATAACAGGATCTACAACTATCACGGAAGTTCCATACTTTCAAATACAAGGTGTCAACGAACTAAATAAATACGATGCAAATAATGACATGCAGGTAACACAAAAACATTCCAAGCTACATATTCCTATGGCGACTGATCTTGCGATGCTCCATGCTCATCATTGGGATGTTGCTTACAATTCCTTCGTCGGCAAATTAAGCTTTGGCTCGCCTAACCTTGAGCATCATTTTCCTAAAACAGCAGGAGCTGTCGCGATGGTCAAGTTAGCATATGAACTTGGAATGATAGATTAATAGACCTGTTGAAAAATTCAATAGAGCAGAAGTATTTACTTGTTTTTTAAAACAGATTTAACTATGATTAAATCGATTCCATATAGAGAGAGACCTACTTTTTTACCTTTCTTTTCTTCATTGTCCTGAGAGATCGGCTCTAACTTAATATTTATATCCGTTTTTCCATAACCCAATAGATAATGAATGAGAAATCCTTAAATAAATACAGCAGGCGACACATTGAAACGCTTACTGAGTTCTTTTATCTGGCGAACGTTTAATTCTCGTTTGCCGCTGAGTATCTCAGAGACTACTCCCTGGCTGCCTAGTAGTTTCATATCTTTTTGAGATAGATTGTGCTCTTCCATTAGAAATTTTAAAATATCAACTGGCTTTGCTTCTATCGGTTTGAAGTTTTCTTCTTCGTATGATTCGACTAGACTTCCTAGAATTTCTAGTAGTGGCGCAAGCGGATGATTTTGCTTATTCCCTACTTCATCAATTACTAGATCTAATAAGGAAACGATTTTATTGTATTCTTTTTTGGAATGTGGAACGGATAAAAAATCTTTTACTTCCTTCCAGCTAGTTTGCACTCTTTCTAATTCTGCAATCATGATTTATTTCTCCTTCCATTTGTTTTTGTTATATTCTGTATGAGTCAGAATATCTCTAACATATACCTTCTGTCGATTGTAATGAATCGCAGCTATCAACCGAAAATGATTTCCGTTAATATTAAAGACAGTTAGGTTTCCGACTTGGTCTGCTGTCCGAAAAGTCATTTTTAATTCGCTAAAGTTAAAAAAATCTGATTCTTTAATAATCTTGTGCCAGCTTTTTAAAGAACTTTCTGAAGTTGGATAATCTTCTATAAAATCAGAAAGTTTTTTCCAGCTAATAATATGCACAAAATTCACAATATCTCAATTAGAGATATTGTAAAGCATTTTTTATTCTTTTCAAAAAAAATATTAATGCGCCTCGTCCCAGTTCTCTCCAAATTTTCCCTGTGCGATGATAGGGACTTTTAGTTTGAGTGCAGTCTCCATTTCTTTTTTGGCGAGTTCATATACTGTGTCTTTTTCTTTTTTAAGAACTTCAAATACTAATTCGTCATGAACTTGCATAATGAGTTTTGATTTGAGTTTTTTCTTTTCGAGTTTTTCATGAATAGAAAGCATTGCAATCTTAATCATATCAGCACTTGTTCCCTGGATGGGGCTATTGATAGCTATCCGCTTTCCACCTTCCTGTTCCTGTCTGCGGGAAGATTTTATTTCAGGGATATAGCGTCTTCTGCCTGTGATGGTTTCGACGTATCCTTTTTCTTCACAGCTTGCACAGATATCTTCCATATATTTCTTTACACCTGGAAATTGGTAAAAATATTTGTCGATGAAAGTCCCAGCTTCTTGCCTTGATACTTTCAGATTTTGACTTAGACCATAAGCGGTTACTCCATATATAACGGAGAAATTTACAATCTTTGCTTTATTTCTCATTTCAGGAGTGACTCCCTTTGCGGATACTCCAAATAAGGCTTGCGCCGTTTCATTGTGAATGTCTGCATTTTTTTGGTAAGCTGCAATCATATTCTTATCGTTTGCAAAATGAGCCATGATACGTAGTTCGATTTGAGAATAGTCAAGACTAAGTAGCAGGTAATCCTTATTTTCCGGAATGAATCCCTGTCGTATGAGTTTTCCTTCTTCGTCTTTAATTGGGATATTCTGCAAATTAGGATCTGTCGAAGAAAGTCTACCTGTAGCGGCTATCGTTTGATTGTAGCTAGTATGAATTCTTTTTGTCTTTGGGTTAATCAATGCAGGGAGCGTGTCAATATAAGTTGACTTTAGCTTGGTATATTTTCTGTGCTCTAGTAAATCCTCAATGATTGGATGCATCCCGAGTAAAGTTTCTAAAACACTATGATCTGTTGAATAGCCAGTTTGTGTTTTTTTCTCTGCGGGTAATTTTAATTCTTCGAATAAAACTTTTTGAAGTTCTTTGGTTGATGCTATGTTAAAAGTTTTATCAGCATGAACGTGAATTCTCTTTTCTAATTTTTCAATTTGCTTTTGAAACTTCGTAGATAGAGTTTTGAAATACGGTGCGTTAATCGCTATCCCCTTCATCTCCATGTCCATAAGAACTGGCATGAGTGGCATTTCCATTTTGTAAAAAGTATTTTCGGCTTCACTTGTCTTTAATTCTTTTTTGAGAGTGTGATAAAGCCTGAGCGTTATATCAGCATCTTCCGCTGCATATTCTGTTACCCTGTCAGGATCAACATTAAATAAATCTTGTTTTTTCTTACCAGAACCAACCAACTCTTCATAAGTAATTGTTTTATATTCTAAATAGTCTTCCGCTAAATCATCCATTCCGTGTCGTCTTGAACCCGGCTGAATACAGTAACTAGCAAGCATTGTATCGAAGGTTACATTTTCTACTTCTACTCCGTGGTTTCTTAGAACGATCATATCATACTTTATATTCTGTCCTACTTTTTCTATTTTTGGATTTTCAAGAAGCGGTTTAATATGAGTAACCACTGTAGCAAGAGGTAGACAATTACTGGCAAACAACGATTGGCTATAAGCGATTGGAATATAATATCCAGTTCCTTCTTCTTTACTGAGTGCAACACCCAATAACTCTGCAAGCATTGGATCGACTGAGGTTGTTTCAGTATCTACGCAAAATAATTTAGACTTCTGAAATTCTTTTACCAGTTTGATTAACTCTGGCTCTGTCTTGATTCTTATATATTTACCTTTCGCATTATTAGAAGTATCCTCAATGGGAATTTCTTTATTATCCGAATCCTTATCTTCTTTAGCTTTTGGTTCCGGTTTAATTCCTGCTTGCTTAGCAAGATCGGAGTATAACCGGTTGTAGCCTCTTGTCCTAAAATGCGTTATTTTATCTTGTTCTAAATACTTTGGTAAAATTAAGTCTTCCGGTTTGAAGTTAACTTCTAGATCACATCTTAACGTTGCAAGATTTCTAGAAAGAAATGCATTTTCTTTATTCTTAATTAATTTTTCTTTTAGAGATGGATTTTTTATATTCTCTAAGTTTTTATAAATACCTTCTAGATTTTTGTATTCCGCAATCAGCTTAGCTGCGCCCTTCTCTCCGATTCCATTTACACCTGGAATATTATCCGAGCTGTCTCCAACGATTCCCATATAGTCAGTCACTTGTTCGGGGGTAATGCCTATATTCTCCATCACCCATTTTTCATCTATCTCGATAAATTCGGTAGCGCCTTTTGTCCCGCGATACATTTTAATATTTGGATTTAAAGTTTGGTATAAGTCTTTATCGCCTGAAAAAATTAAAATTTCATTTTTCTTAGTTCCGAATTTTTTACAAAGAGTACCAATGATATCATCTGCTTCATGCCCTGCCATTTGCATAACAGGAAAACCTAACTCACGGGTAATGTCGATTACCTCACTGATCTGTGGTTTTAAATCTTCTGGCATAGGCTTTCTCTGGGCTTTGTATGCCGCAAAGACTTGTGACCTCTCAAGCGGAGTTCCCGGATCAAATGGCATTGCAATATGAGTGGGCTTGAAATCGTTTATAATTTTGAATAGCATTTTAAAAAAACCAAACACCGCACCACTTGGTTTACCTGTGATCGAATTAGTAAGATTAGCCGTTTGAAAAGCGAAATAGGCTCTGAATACAAATGCGTGTCCGTCGATTATGATTAATTTCATTTTACTTACCTCATAGGAGAGAATTGTATATTAAAATAGTTTTTTGAATTGTATTTTCAATTGAAAATGCTTTTACACTTTCCTTATTTTTTTTGCCGTATTCAGTTCGCAGCATTTGATTTTCAATTAGTTTTTTATAATGTTCGGCTAATTTAGTGTAATCACCAACATCGGCAAGTAGGGCGCCTCTTCCGTGCTCAAGCATTTCACCAATTCCACCACCGTTAGTCGCAACAATGGGGAGATTATTCGCCATTGCATCTAATACAGATGTTCCAAGCCCTTCTTCTTTTGATGTTAGAGTAAAAATATCAAACAGCGCATAGAAGTCTTTAATATCGTTTCTAAATCCTGTAAAAATTACTTTGCTTTCAATGCCTAACTCTCGAGTTAGATTTTTCAGCTTTGTTTCCAATTCACCAGCACCTACAAGTATACATATAAAATTTTTTCCGGTCTGAATTTCAGAAATAGCTCGAAGCATAGTTTCATGATCTTTGTGATCTACAAGAGCAGCAACGTTTCCAATTACAACTGTATCTTTTGGAATTTGGAATTCTTGCAGCAATTTCTTTTTGTCCCCGGATTCTTTAAATTTATTTAAATCTATACCACTATAAACTGTAACTATTTTTTCTGGCTCAACGCCATCTTCAATGAGAACTTCTTTAATTCGATTAGAGACAGTAAGAAAGTAATCAATCCTTTGTGAAAAATATTTTCTACGGCTCAAAGGGTTTTTATTGATATGAAAATCAACTCTTCTAGACACTACTAATTTTAACTTAGGCAAAAATAATTTAGTAAGTAATCCCAAGCCATGAGTAGCACCCGTGTGAGTGTGAATTAGTTGAACACCATTTATTTTTGCTGTATTTGCAATCTTTCTAGCAGCTAACAAATCATATTCTCCTAGCATTCGAATCGGGAAAAAAGGAATTTGTTTTCCTACCCGTGACTCTAACTCTGAATTAGGCTGACCAATTAAAATTTGAGGAATTTTTCTCTCTAATAGACCCATTACAAGATAGTATAATTGCTGTTCTCCTCCCCGCCATGTTCTAGAATTATTTAAATGAAGTATCATTTTTTATTAAGTTGTAGTAAATAAAACAATATCAGAAGAAAACCCGGGACCCATTGCAGAGAATAATCCCATTTCACCGCCATTGAATTTATGGTCTTTTAGAAATTCTTCTATTACAAAAAATATAGTCGGGGATGAAATATTTCCATACTCTTGTAAAATTTTCATAGAATAATAAAATTTATCCTCTCCAATTTCAAGTGCACTTGCAAATGCTTCGATTACCTTGGCTCCACCCGGATGAAACAAATGATGCTTTACCTCTTCTTTTTGAACTTTATTTTCATTTAAAAATTTATCATAGAACTCTCGAAAATTTTTAGCAATAAGTCCTGGAATTGATTTATCGAATACTACTTGTAAGCCGTCCATCTCAATTTCCCAGCCCATTACATCGAGAGAATTTCTCCATTTTCGTGAAGCGTTAGCTTTAATTTGAATGGAATTTTGCTTTTTTTTTCCTGAGACAACCATAGAGCTAGACCCATCGGCAAATAGGGATAAGGCGATGAGGTTAGATTTTCGCTTGTCTGATGGTCGAAATGTTAGTGTGCATGTTTCAACTGTTATAACTAAAATATTTTTATCCGGATAAAGTAGTGAAAGTTCACTTGCTCGTGCGATGCTATTAGCCCCACCTGCACAGCCTAATCCAATAATTGGAACACGCTTAACGTCTGTGGATAATCCGAGTAAGTCGATAAGCTTTGCATCGAGGGTTGGTGTTACAAATCCGGAACTTGTTACAACTATAATGATATCAATTTCACTCGGAAGTAGATTTGCTTTTTCAATAGCTAATCTTGCAGATTTTTCAGCCATCTCTGTTGCATGAAATACGAAGAGTTCATTCTTTTCTTTAAAAGATTTTGTTTCCCCGTACCAAGAGATATCCTTTAGAACAGGTCTAGATTTTATTTTGGAATTTTCGAATACAGGTAGGTATTTGTCTACGTCTAGGTTGGAGTTTTTAAAAATTGCTTTTGCAAATTCTCTGACTTCATCTTGTTTGACTGTGGTGGAGGGGACTTCTCTTGCTACTGACTGGATGTAACTCATAGATTACATGAAAATTTTCAATTCAAATATTGAAAATTAGTTTTTATGTTTCGTTTCAGCGTTAAACTCTAGTTCAACTATAGACCCATTAATTTTATTATCTAAAGGATTATCTGTAATTGTTTCATTATTGTGATAAAGAATCTTTACAGTATCCATCAGACTTCGAATAATTTTCAGACCTTTTCCCATATTTTTATGCGGTTTGTTTACGCCACCGTATGGAAGCTGACCAGCGCTAGTAGACTGATGTTGTTTAATATCATCTAAATAATTGTCAAGATTGCGAGGAGATGGATCATAATCATCACTAACGGTTTCACTAATTTTCAAGCCACGACCATAGTCTAGAATCAGTAGAGTAAACTTTGAATCTACGATTCTCCACCTGCAAATGATTGTCTCTTCACTTTGGTTAGATACATTGGCTGTAATGGAGTTAGTAAGAGCTTCGTCAGCGGCAAGAACAATCTGAGAGATATCATCATCTCCAAATCCATTTTGCATTAAGCTTACACGCAACTGTTTTCTAAACTGACGAACAGATTCCATGTCAGGCGGTAAAAACATTACGTAAGAGTTATCTGGCATTTGAATGAATAAATCTTTTTCTGACATAATTTATTGTTTAACTCTCATGTTCGCCAATTCTATTATAAAATTATCATGGTCACTAATATAAGCAATATAAATTTTATTCTTGTGACCTTTTTTCTTGGTATTGCATTTCGATGTGCTCGATACCGGCGTCCAGGAAAATTTCTCCTCTAGCTCTAAAGCCAAACTTTTCATAAAATTTCTGTGCAGCAATTTGAGCATACAA
>JANYCR010000082.1 GCA_025360185.1 Leptospiraceae bacterium
GGCTATTGAATCTAAACCGCCATCTTGCATCTGCTGTTTATGTCTTTGTAGTGCCGTTATTTCATCTCCTCGTATAACATACCTACTATCAGTTTCATTTTGTGGAGTGACGCATGGGTATGGATTGCAAATTGAATCAGCAATGCTTTTCATTGAAGTCATTATATTTACCATTTCGTCCTCCTCTGCTGTTAAATTTCCATAATACGCTCGAATTAAATCCGTATCGCCACCGGATAATACTGGTTTGACCTGACCCACATCTCTAAATAAAACAAGCTGAGTTGGATTCGTAGGGTCATTTGCAACAGGAGGAAGTCCGGCTACTCGTCCCAATTCTTTATTTAATACAGTATGTAAATTGTAATCAGCAGGTGCATCTGAAATTATATCATAGGAATGCTCTGTCGAATTTATCTCTGTATCAAAATGAACTGCATTTCCATTACATATCCAAATATACGAACAGGCTTCCGAAGTACAATCGGGATTACCCGCTTGTCCAGTATAGATTTTCTTTTCTAATACCAGATTTGCTTTGTTATTATCAAAATCACAGATAAGTGACGGACTGCTTGCTAAATTGCCTATCGTAGTTCCTTCAAATTTAAAACTAATATGCGATTTTGTATTATTAAACGACCAGAGATTTCCAGATTTTTGTATCTGTTCTATTTGGTTGTTTACTACCCTTCCATTTTGGCTTGTTAAATTCGGATTTACCTTAAACGGAACTATCGGAAAATTTCCTTCCCATCTATGCGTAAATGGTGTCATCGGGGTATAACTCACCTTACCCGCATGACCTCGAACAACTGAATAGCTATTTCCATTCTTTTGTAAATAGAGAATTATTTTTTCTCCCTGTGCAAACAGTGGCATAGAGGATACTCGAAGTTGCATTCCATTTAAGTCTCCGCCAGGAAACCGAAGGTTGAGAGTATTTGTCAGTTCGAGCGGTAGTCGAGAACTACTAATGGAAGAGGTCTCATTTATTTGTAGTTCTCGACTGTCGCTTACGCTGCTCGAACTGGCATTTCCTCTTAATACTTCTTCAATTTGAAACGATATGTCGGAGTAAATCATTGTTACCCCTTGTATATTTGATGCGGTCGTTGGAGTAATCGTTTGCACTGTTGCCTGAATCACTAAATCAGATGCACGGGCAATTTTATTTTGCTCCTTATCAAGTGCAGCTCCAAGTAATGCATATTGCTCTTCTGTGAATGATATAGTTGATTCTAATTCTAAAAATGGATCAAATACAAATCCTTTATTAGGCACATAGAAAAGAGATTTACTCGGATCAAGGTGCAAGAACATTTCAAATATATGATTACTCTTTACAATGTATTTTCCATAGATTTTAAAATTTATCTGGCTTCTTTCTTCGTAAGAAACAGGAAGTAGTTCCCCGTCTAATTCCATTTCCATATTTCTTCCCAGGATTATATCTACGGAGGCATATTCTCCAGAAGTGATTTCATTATGACTGGCTAATCCTGCATAGCCGTTATTTAAAGAAAGGATTTCAAACTTGGTAGGAGTTGAATTCAAATCCTGACCAGAGCCTCCCTTATCCGAAATCTTAATATTTCCAAACATTACATGAAGTTTCTCGGGATTTTTGTAAGTAGCCTGTGAAACAGGAAGTAGATGAAATGGAAGCCTAAAACTTAAAGGCGCAGATATAAAAGGAAAAGTAGATTCAAATAATTTTGTATAGCTTTCAGTAGAATAACGACCCTTATCCTTAAAAAAATCAGTTCCAAGTTCTACTTCCGGTTGAAAAGAAAGAACTGTAGATTTACCAGCCTCTACTGTAAAGCCCGAACTAAATGTTAAATTGGTATTATCCAGGGTGAGTGCATAAACTCTTTCGTTCATATACATTTGCCCTGCGGATTTTAAAAAGATTGTAAGATTAGAATAAGTTCCAGGCTCGAGTGATACTCCTCTTAAAAAAGAAATAAAATGACTGCCTCTTCTAATTTCTACTTTCGATTCTTTAGGATTGGGGGTAATTTTAATTATCTGTGACTGAGAATTAGTAATTTCTGTATGGTCGATTGTAAGAGAAATTGAATCTGGATTAGGAGTAGTATCCGCTCCATCAAAAAGGCTTTCCATGAATTCAAACTCTGAATGAACCTGTAATATCCCGCTTGTTGTAGAAGATGCAATAGGCGCATCTTGAACTTTCATTCTTACAATAGAACTCACCGAGGGGACAGAACCATTCCAACCACTTCCGATATAACCGCCGTTACTTCCTGCACCAGGAGAAGTTTGGGATACTCCGCTTGCTTTGTCGGTTTTATTTAAGAGCGAACCCATCAGGATAAATTCGGTTGAATAGCTCTTCGATTTATCAACGCCTATACAAAATGAGGTGACAGTTAGGATAAAAAAATAGATTAAATTTCTTTTCAATTAATAACTCCTTTCACTTGCTCTATAGATTCCCCTCCCCCATACTATAGTTTTAAAGACCAACTACATTAATAGTTACATTTAAATCAAGTAAATTTACCAATATTTTCATAGAAAATACTAGTTTTTTACCTGAGCTAGTTTTCATTAGCCCAAAACTAATGATTTCTGAGAGACAATTATTTCATTAGAATACATAGCCCAAATCTAGATAAAATGAAGAAGTTTTTAAGTATTTTAACTTCTGAGATGTTGTATGAAAAAAAGAAATTACCAATAAATCATTGGGTTTTGTTTAATATGACAAGTTGCCAAAAATTAATTCTTTTGATTTTAAAAATAAAGGATAACAGCTATTAACTTTTAATTGATGTACGTTCCGAAAGTGGGAACTACCCTACTCTATCACTTATGCAACGAACTTTCATTCCCAAAATTTTCTGTTGAAAATCTATAACTCTTGAGACCCCGACGTCGCTTGGCGGTTGTGGCGATAGCGGGTGGAATTTTGGGGGTGATAATTAGTAATTTTATCTCCGTTCATCGGTAGTAATCTCTAAAGACTACCGAAGTCGTAAATCTTGGGTGCTCCTCCCCCTTCAGGAATAAATACATGAATGGGAGCGGGTAATCCATTTATGCCGTCTTTCTTTTTTACAAAATATTTGTCACGTCTACCTTTCTCTGCAGTTTCTTTAAAACCAATCGTCATAGAATTTCCTTTATGTACTTCGCCAATTTCTACAGGATTTTTATAAAGCTTAACCATATCAACAGCACGTTTATAAGAAAATTGTTTCACGCTGGAAAATAAATCCTTCTTATCTTTTGTCTTTAAACTATCGTGAACCATGGGCAAAATCGTCTGTAACCGCTCTGATTCATCTGTAATTGTAAGTGCACTCATAAATTCACCGACTAGTTTTACAGCGGCAGGATCAGGTGCTATCTTCTCAATAGCAAACAAGGGGAAAATCACCAGACTCAATATCAATCCTAATATACTTTTCTTCATTTCTATACCTCATTTTTATTTGGCAAATTGTATTTGCAAACGAGAACTAGTCAAGTAATTTCTAGCAAGGTATAGATAAACGAAACGGGGCTTGGGGCAGAGCCCCAAATCTCCCCGATAGGGGCAATTTCCTCTTGACTCTAAGCTTAAATCCTAAACTTTGCTTATTAATATGAATGAACACGAAATAGAGCACAATGAATTAATTGACCAACGAATCGAGAAGGTAGAAGAACTCAAAAAACTAGGAATCAATCCTTACCCGATCCGCTTTTTTCCAGACAGCCACTCCAAAGAATTAATCAATAATTATACACTCATCATGAACGAAAATGAAACTTTGCAAAAAATGGAAAAGGAAAAAACTCCAGATGCTGATGTAAGCAAAGTTCATATTATCCATAAATTGGCAGGTCGAGTTAATTCAAAGCGGATAATGGGTAAAGCAAGTTTTGCTCATTTAAAAGACCGTGACGGCATAATACAATTATACGCTTCCGAAAAAGATTTAGGTAATGACCAGTATCATATTTTTAAAACTCTCGATTTAGGAGATCAAATAGGTGTCGAAGGATATTTATTTACAACAAAGACGGGAGAAATTTCTATACATGTAACATCCTTCCAGCTTCTAGCAAAATGCATTCGCCCTCTTCCAATTGCAAAAGAAAAAGACGGAGTAGTCTTTGATGCGTTTAGTGACAAAGAGCTAAGATACCGTATGCGCTATGTAGATTTAGTTGTAAATGACAATGTGCGAGAAACGTTTATTATGCGTAGTAAAATCATTTCCGAAATACGAAACTTCTTAACAAAAGATGGATTTTTAGAAGTAGAAACTCCGATGATGCAACCTATTGCAGGTGGAGCAGCCGCAAGACCTTTTGCAACTCATCATAACGCTTTAGATATGCAATTATTTCTTAGAATCGCACCGGAGCTTTATCTTAAGAGGCTCATAGTCGGTGGAATGGATAGAGTATTCGAACTCAATCGAAATTTTAGAAATGAAGGAATTTCCATTAAGCACAAACCAGAGTTTACAATGATGGAAGCAAATATGGCTTATGGTGATATGGAAACGATGTTAAAACTCTGCGAGAGAATGATTGTGCATGTTGCAAACGCAATTGGAAAAGGTCTCAAGTTTAAATACGGTCAGGATAATATTGATTTAACTCCACCGTGGAATCGAAAGAAATATGTAGACATTATCAAAGAATATTCTGGAATTGATTTTTCTATTATTAAAACAGTAGACGAAGCAAAAGAAAAAGCAAAACAGATTGGAATTAAAACTGACGAGTCCACGTCTATTTGGAAAATTGCAGACGAAGTCTTCTCTGAAAAAGTAGAGCCTAATTTAATTCAGCCAATTTTTATTACTGATTTTCCAAAAGAACTTTCTCCACTTGCAAAATCTAGAGAAGATGATCCAAATTATGTAGAGCGTTTTGAGCCTTATATTGTTGGGCGCGAAATAGGAAACGCATTCTCGGAGTTAAACGATCCATTTGATCAAAAAGCACGATTCGAAGAGCAAGTCAAGAGACGAGACGAAGGCGATGAAGAAGCTTTTATGATGGACAATGATTATATCCGTGCTTTAGAATATGGAATGCCTCCAACAGGTGGACTTGGAATTGGTATTGACAGGCTTGTTATGCTACTCACTGATTCTGCGTCTATTCGGGATACTATCTATTTTCCGCTCATGCGACCGGAATAAGATTTAGAATATATTCGATTATATCTCCACATCACAAAGACGAGAAACATCGTCGTCATGTTCTTTTTGTTGCTGTGGTGTGAGAGTCTTCCACCATTTATCATATTCAATACGGTCTTCCTCCATAGCTTTATGCATTCTATCAATTATTTGCTTTTTCTCCGCTTCCGATGTTGGGATGATTTTTCTGCCTGGTATGCTTGTATTCATAATTCCCTCACTTGGATTTCAACATAGCCCTTCATTAATTGCACGTCAAGTACTTCGTATTCAGTATCATGTCCAATATAGCCTCATGCGTATCTGTTCTCCATCTTAGATTTGTTACGTTTTTTGCTGTCTTATGATCAATAACAAACATGACCAGTCTTTCATCGGCTTTTATTTTTCCTCTATTCTTAGTCATATATTTTTCCCCATCCTTGACTCTTAATC
>JANYCR010000107.1 GCA_025360185.1 Leptospiraceae bacterium
TCAAAGGTGTATCAGAAGAAACAACCACAGGTGTAGTGCAACTCATGAAAATGATGGGCAAAGGCGAATTAAAAATTCCTGCTATCAATGTAAATGACTCTGTTACTAAATCTAAATTCGACAACTTATATGGCTGTCGTGAATCCTTAGCTGATGGAATCAAGAGAGCGACTGACGTTATGCTCGCCGGCAAATTATGTATAGTCGCTGGATTCGGTGATGTAGGAAAAGGCTCTGCTGCTTCGTTAAGAAATTTTGGCGCTCGTGTTATTATCACTGAAATCGATCCTATCTGTGCACTTCAAGCTGCAATGGAAGGCTACCAAGTTCTTAGAATGGAAGACATCATCGACAAGGCAGACATCGTAGTAACCGCTACTGGAAACAACGACATCGTAACTCTTGAACATATGAAGTCTATGAAAGACGGTGCGATTCTTTGTAACATCGGTCACTTTGACACAGAAATCCAAATGGCTCGTTTGAATTCTATGCAAGGAACTACTAAAAAAGAAATCAAGCCACAAGTTGACAAATACACTTTCCCTGACGGCAAATCAATCATTATCCTCGCTGAAGGTCGTCTTGTGAATTTAGGTTGTGCAACCGGGCATCCTTCTTTTGTAATGTCGAACTCTTTCTCAAACCAAGTTCTAGCTCAAATTGAACTTTATACAAACACAAACAAATATCCTGTTGGTGTATATCGTTTACCAAAAGAATTGGATGAAAAAGTAGCAGCATTTCACTTAGAGCAAATTGGTGTTAGACTCACCAAACTAACCAAAGACCAAGCTGACTATTTGGGAGTATCACCAGAAGGTCCGTTTAAACCAGAGCATTATCGTTACTAGGATTGACCTCTTGACCTAACCCCAATTTTATATTAGTTAAAAGATCATTACGATAAAGTCCCCTTCCCTTCAAGGGAAGGGGTGACTTGTTTAAATTCTACAAGTAATACAATGTCTGGGGTTAGGTAGATAAATTTTCTACTTGCTAAAATGATGCATACCAATGCATACTATTTATATGCATCATTTTGAGGTCTAAAACTATGAGAACTACAATAATCCTATCAGAATCCCTAATCAATAAAGCAATCCAAGAAACAGGAATTAACGAGAAGACGAAGTTAATCCACATGGGACTTGAACTACTCATCCAACAAAAAGCAATGGAAAAACTTTCTAATCTCTACGGATCTGCACCCAAGCTTAAACATATCCCAAGAGAGAGAAAACAAAACTAAAATTGAGAATTATAGTCGATACAAATATCTGGATTGATTTCCTCGCAGGCAAACCAGAAACTATAGAATTAAAATCTCTTGTCTCCGAACTCAAAGTTTTACGGCATATTTGGGTTGAATCAGAATTACGCGTTGGCAATATCCCGAAAGCAGAATTATTTTTCGGCTACTATAAGCAAATCCCGGAAACAGTTTTCGTCAATTATGAAATTCTTTTTCAATTCATCCAGAAAGAAAAACTCGCAGGCAAAGGGTTAAGCTTCATTGATATCGGATTATATGCATCCGCTAAAATGGGAAATCATAGGATTTGGACAAATGACAGAAACCTGAAAAGTCTTTGCGAATCTAAAAAAATATTATTTAAAGGCTAATCAAATGAAACCGCTACAAAATTTTAAGGAACAAAACAATGGCTCATGTAGTTACTGAAAGTTGTCTGGATTGTAAATATACAAATTGTGCGGCTGTCTGCCCGGCAGAATCTTTTAGAGAAGGACCTGACATGCTCTTCATAGATTCCGATTCCTGCATTGATTGTGGAGCTTGCGTTTCCGAATGTCCAGTAGAAGCCATTTTCCCAGACTACGAAGTTTCAAGTAAGTCTAGAGGCTACATTGAATTAAACGCTACTGAGTCAAAAAAATTTCCAGTTATTATAAACAATAAACGACCACTAAAAGGAGAACGCTGCATAGAAAATAGAAAGGCTTAATTTTTACCCATAAGCATTTAGCAGCTAACAACAATATGACTACAATGACTAAACCAAAAATCGAAGACCTACTTAAAGAAAGAATTCTCGTGCTCGATGGAGCGATGGGAACGATGATTCAACGTTATCCGCTGACAGAAGAAGATTTTCGTGGCGAAAGATTCAAAGATCATCCTTTTCCACTCAAAGGGAACAACGACCTACTCTGTATTACCCGCCCTGATATTATTGAAGCAATTCATACTGAGTTTTTAGAAGCAGGCGCAAATATTATCGAGACTTGCACATTTAGCTCTTCTAAAATATCCCAAGCGGATTACAAACTCGAGTCTATTGTAAGAGAATTAAATATCGCAGGCGTAAAAGTAGCAAGAGCGGCTATAGACAAATTCCAAAAGACTCATCCCGACCATCCGTGTTTTTTAGCGGGTGCTTTTGGACCAACAACAAGAACTGCATCCATGTCGCCTGACGTTAATAATCCTGCGTATCGAGCAACTTCATTTGACGAATTAGTAGATGTATTTTATGAACAAGTAGACGCGCTTCTAGAAGGCGGTGTAGACTTACTTCTTCCTGAAACAATCATTGACACGCTCAATTTAAAAGCTGCAATCTTCGCTATCGAGAAATGTTTTAAAGAGCGTGGGATTCGTGTTCCTATTTCTATTTCTGTTACAATTACTGATAAATCAGGTCGCACACTTTCCGGTCAAACTGTAGAAGCATTTTGGAATTCGATTGCCCATGCAAGACCAATGAGCGTTGGGATTAACTGCGCATTAGGCGCTGAAGATATGCGTCCATATATCGAAGACCTTGCAACAGTTGCAGGAACGCATATTAGTTGTTATCCGAATGCGGGTTTACCAAATGCTTTTGGCGGATATGACCAGACTCCTGAAGAGTTTGGACACCACATGCACGATTTTGCAACGCAGGGTTGGCTCAATATTGCAGGCGGATGTTGTGGAACTACTCCGGGTCATATCAAGGCAGTTGCAGAAGCGGTTAAGGGGATGAAACCGCATATTCCAGCGAAGCCAGAAGAAGTAACACGCTTATCTGGTCTTGAGCCATTAAATATTACTCCAGACAAAGGTTTTCAAATGATAGGTGAGAGAACTAACGTCACTGGCTCTCCTAAATTTAAAAATATGATTCTTGCCGGTGACATGGAAGGTGCTGTTGCTGTTGCTCTCCAACAAGTGCAGAATGGTGCAAACATTATCGACGTAAACTTCGACGAAGCGTTGTTAGACGGTGAAAAATTTATGACTGAATTTTTAAACCTACTTGCATCTGAGCCAGAAATTTCTCGCGTTCCAATTATGATTGATAGTTCTAAATGGTCTGTGATTGAAGCAGGATTAAAATGCGTTCAGGGCAAAGCGATAGTAAACTCCATTAGCATGAAAGAAGGCGAAGAAAAATTTATAGAGAACGCAAAGCTTGTCAGACTCTACGGTGCAAGTGTAATCGTAATGGCATTTGACGAGCAAGGACAAGCAGCAACCAAAGCAGACAAAGTTCGTATCTGTCAGAGAGCCTACAAGCTATTAACCGAACAAGTTGGATTTCCTCCAAGTGATATTATCTTTGATCCAAATATTCTTACTGTCGCAACTGGAATTGAGGAACATAACAATTATGCGATGGATTTCATTGAAGCAACTCGCGAGATAAAAGCTACTTGTCCACATGCAAAAATTAGCGGTGGTGTGAGTAATATTTCTTTTTCCTTTAGAGGAAATAATCCTGTAAGAGAAGCGATGCACTCTGTATTTCTTTACCACGCCATCAAAGCGGGAATGGATATGGGAATTGTAAATGCGGGAATGCTTTCTGTATATGAAGAAATTCCAAAAGACCTACTCGAACTTGTAGAAGATGTAATCCTAAATCGTCGTCTTGATGCAACAGAGAGACTCATTAACTTTGCAGAATCCGTCAAAGCGGCAAGTGGTGATAGGACGCAACAAGTTAAAGATGATGCATGGAGAAAAGAGCCAGTAGCCGCAAGACTCTCTCATGCATTAGTAAAAGGAATTGTAGAATTTATAGACGAAGATGCAGAGGAGGCACGTAAGAATTACAAGAGAACTCTCGAAGTAATCGAAGGTCCTCTCATGGACGGGATGCGAGTGGTCGGAGAATTGTTCGGAGCGGGTAAGATGTTTTTACCACAAGTTGTAAAGAGTGCGCGGGTAATGAAAAAAGCCGTCGCCTACCTACTCCCTTTCATGGAAGCAGAAAAAGCAGCAAACTCCGATACATCCGCGCGTGAGAAAATTCTCATGGCTACAGTGAAGGGTGACGTTCACGATATTGGTAAAAATATTGTAGGAGTCGTGCTTGCTTGTAATAACTACGAAGTCATTGATCTTGGAGTGATGGTTCCAACGGAAAGAATTTTACGGGAAGCAAAAGAACAAAAAGTGAGTGCCATCGGCTTATCAGGATTAATCACACCATCGCTTGACGAAATGGTTCACGTCGCAAAAGAAATGGAGCGCGAAGGATTTAAAATTCCACTTCTGATTGGTGGTGCAACTACTAGCCCTGCTCACACTGCTGTAAAAATTGCGGAGCAGTATTCTGAGCCAGTCGTTCATGTCTTAGATGCTTCGCGTGTTGTAAATGTAATGAATGAACTTTTAAGTCCAGAGGCTAAACCTAAGTATACGGTCGAAGTTCGTAAAGAACAAGCAAGGCTTAGAGAGCAGTATCTCAATCGTAATGCAGAGAGAAACAATTTGACACTGGAAAATGCTCGTCGAAATAAACCTGTATACGATTGGAAAACACAAGAAATTGCAAAGCCTTCTTTCATCGGAACAAAAGTTTTTGCAGATTTCTCTCTTGCTGAATTAGTTCCATTTATTGATTGGTCTCCGTTCTTTCACACTTGGGAGCTAAGAGGTCGTTATCCGCAAATCTTTGAAGATGAGGTTGTCGGAAAACAAGCACAAGATTTATTCAACGATGCCCAAGTTTTACTCAAAGACATTGTGGATAACAAACGATTTACCGCTAAGGCAATTATAGGAATGTTTCCGGCTAACAGCATTGGCGATGATATAGAAGTCTACGAAGATGAAACGCGCACTAAAGTTCTAACAAAATTTCATACCCTCCGTCAACAAATGTCTAAGCCTGAGTCCTTAGGTGCAATGTAATCGGCTAACGCATAATTGTATTGTCCATCAGGCTTAGACATTTGTTGACGGATGGTATGAAATTTTGTTAGAATCTTCGTGCGGGTTTCATCCTCGTAGACTTCTATATCATCGCCAATGC
>JANYCR010000120.1 GCA_025360185.1 Leptospiraceae bacterium
AATAGGTTATCTCTACTATGCTTTGTTCGCTTTTCTTTTTCACGATCTTTAATTTCAATTTCTTTCACAATAGCCAATCGAATAAAAAAATCATCCATTCTAAATTTTCTACTCTCTACTGAAAATGATATTTCTGTAAACCTACGAATGTAATCTTCTTTGAGTTTTTTACTAAATGTAGAATAAGAATTAGGATTATTCGAATTAGCCGATTTATTCTTTAAATTTCTAAACCACTCACGGATATGTCTTTCTTCTTCTGGTGTTGCTTCTGCATTACTAGAACCTCATCTAAAATACAATTCAGACTTTAGTAGCCCACCTAGATAATCTTTCTTAGGGTAATATGGCTCTTCCGCATATTTAGGAATAAATATTTCTATGATTCCAAATTGTTGATTTTTATAAGTATAGGGATAATAAAGAAATTCGGGGACTGGATAAACTTTATCTTTTATTTTCTCTTGTAAGCTAGCATCATCAGGATATGTAGTAACTCCAATCAATTCCTTTTCTTTTGTAGTTTCATTTTCTTTTATACCAATGATAATGTATGAGGATTTATCTCTTTTAGTATTAGCAAAGGAAATAATATCTTTAATAAATTTCGATTCTTTGGCTTCTTTGGCTTTTTCTGTGTCCCCGCTAAAGTCGTAAAACTCTGATTTAAAATCAAGTGTATCGCTTTCAGGTTGCGATAATAAATATTCGAAAAGTTCTCTATTCATTTTACATTAGCATAATAAAGTTTTTATCAAGATAAAACAGATTTATATAATTCAAACTTTTTCACAAGTATAAAAAATAGGAGATAATACAGGTTTACTGCCTCCTCTACCCATTCGAGAGAGTAAATTTTATGAACATTAATATTCAGGATAAGAGATTCCCGATAGAAAACGAAACTCAATGTTTCTCCCTAAGGGTCGAAACATAATGAGAATGACATTTTTAAACATTCTTCAGTGTAAATCTCAAAACATTTCAATGCATAATTCTTCTTCTAGAAATTCCATCGACTTCTATCTTCTTGACGCGCTCCAGGTTACGAAGTGCATTTGCGATTTCGTTTTCGTTTCCTATATTGACGATTTCTTCGTAGAGATTTTTGACTCGCTTGAAATTGCGATTTTCCTCTTCTACAGCCGTTAGGCGAAAGAGTAAATTTGTTTTACGAAGTGAATCATAGACTGTCTTAATTGACTTCAAACGATAGACTGACTCTTCTAATTTCTCTTGCTCTTGTTTATATATAGCGAGTGATTCAGAAGTAGACTTAGTAAGTAAATCACGCTTGAGTAAGTCTACATCTCGCCTTGCGTCGGCGACTGTAAGTTCCTGATCTTTCATCAAGGTAAAAATTTCTTTATAGGAATTGTAGGCTCTTTCTAAGTAGAGAATTTCTGATTCCGGGTATTGCATTTGTTTATGATAGATAGAGATCGCATAAGAGGCAGTAAACTCAGACGAAAGACGACGAACTGTTTCTTCAAGAGAAATTCCAAAGTCTTTATCCTTCTCCCGCTTTTCTTTTTCTTCTTTTCTTTTTTCATCTAGCCAAACTAAATACTTCATAAAGTATTCAGAACTTTTTTCTGCATTACCTAAACGGTGAGAATAAAAATCCCCTAGTTGGTAATAAAGATACGGATCATCCTTCTTATCGGCAGTAAGAATTTCTATCATCTTTTCATAATAGCTAGAAGCTACTACATATTGCTTTAAATCTGTATAAAGTGCGGCGACATTTCTATATACATCGTACAATGGATATTTACCGTTATTCTCCGGAAGATTGGCAAAACGGATATATTTTAAATAGAGATCAACTGCATTTCTTTTTTTAGAAGAAGATTTATATTCATCTGCTAGAAGTAAAATGGCTTCCGAGTTATTTGCATTTACCTTGATTGCAAATTCTAAGAGTTGCGAATAGCCTGTAAATTCCTGGTTGCGATTCATGTCGGCTGCAACAAAAATTCCACGACCATAATTATCAGATTTATTTTCAACTTTTGCTCTTTCCTTATTTTCGTTTTCAATACTTTTAATGAGCTTCGCAAAATCTACAACTGTATTTGAATCCTCTTTTATTTTTTTAGAAACATACGCGCCAAAATTATTTAACAGGGACTCAGAGTATTCTTTTTCTTTTGCCTTCAAATTTTCCTTGAGACCATTTACCCTTTCTGTATTTTCCTGAAGGGCAGAATTTGCATCTGCTTCGGATAATTCTCGTTTGGCGTAACGGGATTTTATGATAGATGAATTGTCTTCTGCTTTTTTAAGATTTAATTTTAAATCTTCTAAATCCGTCTTAATTTGTTTATGGGCTAATCTCTTATCTACCTCTTCTTTTCCTAACTCTTCGAGTAAGCCCGGGTTGTAAAATCTTTCTTCTGTATTAGAAAAATCTCTATACCGAAGTCCTGCAAGGTAAGACTCAACTGCTTTATGTTTCTCCCCTACTTGCTCATAAAGCCTTGCCATACGAAGGTGTAAATCAAAAAGCAAATCAGAATCCCGAGCCAGGCGCGACTCCGTATTTTTAAATTTTACTCCCGAAATAAAAAGTCGAATTGAGTTTACATCTGCATTAACTGGAATCATTCCCGAATTATTTTTATACTCATCTGTTACATTGTCTTTTCTGTCTTTGTATCTTCCTGCTTTTTCTCTCGTATCAAGAATTCGCTTCTCTTCTACGAACTGCGCATAATACTCATTAAGCAGAGTTTTCATTTGATCTATATGACCATATATCTTATCTGGATTTTCTTGGATGTATTTTTCTAGCTCGTTTTGTCTTTCACCTGTAATCACTTCAATTGGAGTTTTGTAAATTTTCTTAGTATCGTCTCTGAAATCGTGAGCGATTAGAGAAAAGAAAAATTGAAAAGAGATAAGGAATAGCAAGAGTATGCGCATGATTTTATTATCGGTAGAAATAATATTTTGATAAGCTTTGTAGTGGTTGACCTCACCCCGGCTTCCAGCCCGGGACTGTGTAAAAGCAAAGAAAATATCTCTCACAGAGGGCACGGAGTTCACAGAGAGTATTGATTTCGCTAGCGCTATTGATTCTTTTCTCTGTGTTCTCAGTGTGCTCTGTGAGAAAATCATGTTTTTACACAGCCCCACTTTCTATTATAGTGACTCAATAAATATAAAATTGGGGTGAGGTCGAGGTAGGTAAAAATTATTTCGTAACTTCGGCGAGTTCTTCGGACGATAGAATTTTTTCTATGTCCATGATGATGATGAAGCGATTTTCTTTCTTAGCCACTCCAATGATATAACGAGAAGACATACCACGAACAGATGGCGGCGGCGGGTCAATTTGGGAAGGTGCAAAATGAACTACATGGGAAACTTTATCGACTATCACTCCGAGCGACTTACCATCAATCTTAACGATGATAGCTCGATTCATAGGAGAGTCTCCTACTTTCTTGTTCATGATTTTTTTACTGAGGTCAATCATATTCACTACTTTACCGCGAATATCCATTAGCCCCACAAAGTAAGTTTGTGACTTTGGAACTTTAATCAGATTTGTGACTTTTACAATTTCTTCTACATTGATAATAGATATAGCATAATCCTCTTCTCCAATCGTAAAAGTTATATACTGCTCACTTAAATGATTATCATCTTTAGCCATCAATCCCCCTTAAAATCTAGTAAACCCCGTATAGAAATAGTATCCACCGAAAGATAGAAAACTCATTACCTTTAAATAAAAGGGAGTTCTATTTCGCAAAATCCAATCTAAACCACCGAAAAAAATTCCCATACACGCTAATGAGAATCCCAAAACAACATAATCAAAAAAATGTAAATAAATTGCAACACAAACTGCGATACCCAGTATAGAATCATATAAATCATCTAAGAACCGAAGTTTGAACTCTATATAAGAATCTCTGAGTCGATTTGATAACTCGGCAAAATAAGATTTTCTAGGAAGCCCGGAGACTTCAGATTCAAGTGTAACAAGTGTCGAAGAATCTTGCATTCGCTTTCCAAGAGACACTCTAGAGATGTCATACACTCCACCGATAGAAGTTAAAACATCATCGTCAGGAATGCAAGAAAATATATCTCTGAAAGGAATGAATTTTCGCTTTAAAGATGCATTTGTAGCATTGAAAACATCCCTCTCCCTAATAATAGTTCCTTTCTTAATTGTTGTGGTATAGGTTCTACCTTTTTCTGAGGCGGGCTCTAAAC
>JANYCR010000133.1 GCA_025360185.1 Leptospiraceae bacterium
ACATTGGCAGGTCAGACTATTGGCACGGCTAGTAATTCGGGCTATGTAAATTCTAGTATATTTTCCACTGCAAGATTTAATAGTCCAAAAGGTATAACGTCTGACGGTTTGAATTTATATGTATTTGATACAGGCAATAACGCGATACGTAAGATTCAGTAGTAGCCGCAGATCTAGTGAGCGTTGATGAAATGGCAAGACGACTAAAGATGACGCGACAGTCTATTCATAAGATGATGAACAAAGGCAAAATTAAATACGTATTTGTGGGTGATATCCGTTTGCCGCTAAGGAGACAGGAATTAAGTAACAATATGCGATTAGAAAAATAGAGTAGGTAGGCATTGTCTAAAAAAAGAGACAGGCATGGCAGAATAGTAGAGACAGGTCTGAGACCTGTCTCTACTATGAATCCGAATTTGATTGATAACTAAACCAAAATAAAAGGCTTGCTTGATTTATAAATTAGAAATAAAATAGAATTATGGAACTTACATTAAGAATACCGCAAGAAGTATGGCTGGCACTTAAATTACCAGACCAAGACATGGAGAATGTTTTGCTTTTAGAATTATCTATATCTTTATATGAAAGAAAAATATTATCCTTTGGTAAGTCGAGAGAACTATCGGGTCTATCGAAATGGCAATTTCATGAAGAACTAGGAAAACGTAAAATTGAGCGTCATTATGATTCGGTTGCATTTGACGAAGATCTAAAGTATGGACTCAGTTAAAGTCGTCAGCAATTCCTCTCCACTTATTAATCTTTCTAAAATTGATCGATTGGATATATTAGAAAAGCTATATGGAAAAGTTTTTATTCCTAATGCAGTTTTTGAAGAATTGATTCTAATGACTTGGATAGCGGCGAATCAGAAGTAATCGCCCTTGCTAAAGAAGAAAATGCAGACCTTGTAATCATAGACGAAGTTGACGCAAGACGAATTGCTGATTTTCATGATTTGAATAAAACGGGTTTTATTGGCATTTTAATTAAAGCAAAGAAAAATGGATTGGTTGATGATGTTATCCGCTTGATTGACATCGCAGTAGAAAAAGGCTTTTGGATTAATAAAGACCTTTATCAACAAATTTTTAATTCTTTACTATAATACAACCCTTATGATTAAAAAATCAAATACGTATTCGTGGGTGATATCCGTTTGCCGCTAAGTAATCCAAATGCAGAAAAAGATTTGACACGCTACCGCTCTTCGGCAAGATCAGTGCAGGCTTGACATTATATGACCCCTAAATGGCGTGATTTAGTTTCTCTTCGTCCACATGAAATCTTAATTGATTTAGTTCTCTGGCTACCCTGGTTTATTTTAACATGGTGGTCGGTTCTAAATGGTATATGGATATTAGCCGCTACTGGATGGTTTTTCTTTTTTCTGACAGGACTTAGGCTTTCCCACGAAGCATTTCATCGTAATTTAAATCTTCCAGTTTTTGTTTGTGACTGTATTTTACTTTTTCTTTCTCCGCTTATGCTTTCCTGTCTTCATGCCACTCGCTATACTCATTTACAACATCATAGACATTGTCTGGGAGATGGAGATATTGAAGGTAGAGCTGCAAAGTTTACTGCGTTAGAAACATTGTACAAGGGATTTCAATATCCAATTCTTTCTCATAGGTTTGCATTGAATTCAAATCATTCGCATACTTTGTTATGGATGAAATGGGAGATAATATGGATTATCTGCTTTTATGGTTTTGGGATTTATTTTTTTACGAAATTATTTTTAGTTCATTTGATTGCAATGATCGTCGCAGAAAGTTTTGCGAGTTTTTTTGCCGTGTGGATGGTTCATCACGATTGTGAAGATAGTAAAAATCCTTCTCGTTCTATACGGGGATTATTGCGAGCATGGTTGACTTATAATATGTTTTATCATTATGAGCATCATGCCTGTCCTAGAGTGCCTACTCGTCATCTTCCCGAATTGGCTAGACGATTGGATGCACTTGGAATCAGAAATCTGCCTCAAGCTTTTTAACTTGCCTGATTTTCCTTAGCAATAAATTATGAGTATGCGCAAGGAGAAATCATGAATAAGACGATTGCATTTATTGGTGTGGGAATTATGGGACGTGGTCTGGTTAAAAACTTAAAAAAGACTGGTGCAAATTTAAAAATATTTGCGAGAAATACATCTAAGATCCAAGATTTGCAGGATGAGAAGACAAGTATTTACTCCGAAATAAAAGAGACGGTGCAAAATGCGGATTATATCATTCTTTGTCTTACGGAAGATAATATCGTTGAAAAAGCATTTATGGAAATTATGTCCGAGCCATACCATGCGACTATACTTGATTTTGGAACTAGTTCGCCGGGGCTAACAGAGAAAATGCACACTGAGTCTTTGAAAAGAGGATTTCGTTTTATTGATTCACCTATGACTGGAAGTAAAATAGCTGCGGATAAGGGTGAAATTCTTTTCATGGTTGGCGCAAGTGCGGAAGACTTTCAAAATTGCAATTTTATCTGGGAAGCCTGCGGTAAAAAAATAATCCACTGTGGCGATGTAGGCAATGGTCAGCTAATGAAGATTACCCTCAATATGATGCAAGCGGGTCTTGCGCAGGTTTATATGGAAGGGCTGGTTCTTGGTAAAAAACTCGGACTCGATCTAGATGTCCTTCATGAAATAGTAACTAATTCTGCCGCTCGCTCTGGAATTTCTGATTTTAAAGTTGCATGCATTTTAAATAAAGATTATTCCACTAATTTTTCTCTCAAAAATATGAATAAGGATTTAAATCACTCTCTTCGAATTGCTATGTCGCATAATGTAAGTTTACCACTCATACATTCTTTGAAATCTATCTACGATGCAGGTATGTCCCAAAACCTTGCAGAAGAAGATTTTATCAGTCTGTTTAAAGTGAATGAAAAGATGAATGGACTCGGTTAGTATTTCGTGAATGACACTTAAATTTCCGACAAATCTATTAGATATGACAAAAAAAGTTCTATTACCTCTTTTCTATTTGCTTTGCTTTCCTATATTTGCAGATAAAATAAACCCTCGGACTCTAACGATTTTAAAAGAGAATACAGATGAATACCAGCTTGGACTTTCTGTGGAAATAGATAGGGATACGATTTCAAAAGGCTTCGAAGAAATAAAATCTTCTACTCGTTTCCAGGAAAGTAAACAGGTCATTCCTAACTTTGGATTTACTCGCGATATTTTTTGGATACGGTTTACACTGGAAAATCAAACTCCTAGGAAGGACTGGTATCTTTATCTTTCTTATCCGCTACTTGATAAAATTGAGTTTTATGAAAAAAATGCGGTTACGGGCAAATGGAAGATTCTTAAGACTGGAGATAGTTATCCATTTAGCGATAGAGAATTTAATGATCGAAGTTTTGTTTTTCCATTGTCTCTTGAAAAAAATAAGAAATACCATTATTATATGAAGATTCAAAGTGAGGGAACTCTTCAGTTTCCGCTCACTATTTATTCTCCTAAGAAATTTTTACAGCATAGAGAAAGAGAAGAATTTGCTTTCGGTGTTTATTATGGAATCTTACTCGTTTTGATTGTTTATAATTTGATTTTACTTTTTATGCTTCGTGATATTGGTTATTTCTATTACCTGCTCTATGTAATCAATTACGGAGCGAGTCAGTCAATACTCAACGGATTAGCATTTCAATATCTCTGGCCTAATTCTCCGTATTGGGCTAATATAAGTTTGCCTTTTCTAGGCGGATTTGCTCTTCTTTGGGGAATTCAGTTTACTAGGAATTTTTTGAATTCAAGAAAAAATGTTCCCGTATTGGACAAATTACTTATTATCCTCATGGGATGTATGGGATTTTTAATGTTATCCTCGTTTATCTTTTCCTATTTTGTAAATATTTACCTACTTGCAGGTCTAGTAATTTCATTTGCAATTTTAATTTTTGTTGTAGGAATTGTTTGTTGGGATAAGGGTTATAAACCGGCAAGGTATTTTATTATAGCCTGGGTATCCCTTTTATTTGGAGTTGGAATT
>JANYCR010000140.1 GCA_025360185.1 Leptospiraceae bacterium
GTATCTGGATGAAGTCTATTTTTTCCTTTTTTATAATGGATTCTATTTTATCGAAATAGGAAGTGACATAGTGGGTAATTCCAATATACCGAATTTGTCTTTTTTCTTTTAAGTCACGAAGCGCAGCTAGTTGTGTATTGATATCAACAAGGTTATGAACTTGAAATAAATCTATAGATTTTGCTTTCATTTTTTGAAAAGAACTCTTGATTTGTTTTAAGCCTTCTTCCTTTCCTGTTGTCCAGACTTTTGTAGCTAGAAAGGCATCTTTCTTTCCATATCTTTCGAGAAGTTCCCCGATAAAAGCTTCTGCATTTCCATACATGGGAGAACTATCGATTAGCCGCCCACCATGAAGTCGAAACATATTCCAGACTTCAATTAGCCTTTTTAAATTAGCCTCAGTTGTTTGCTCGTCAAAAACTCTCCATGTCCCAAATCCCAGAATAGGAATCTTTTCTTTAGAGCTTGGAATTTCTCTTGTTGGAATTTCTTTCATTTTGTCCTCCGAAATTAAATCTACACTCTTGATAGAGCTTAGCAAAGTGGAAAAAAGAATAAGAAATTCTTTTCTGTTCATATGTATATTTTTTTACAAAAGAAGAATTAAAAGAAGGAAATAATAAAATTTTAATTTCATAGCAGTTACTTATGACATGCCGCTAAGTAGCAGTGCTCTCAGAAAGACTATACAAAGCCTTGAGATTTAGAAGCTCAATTTTATTTTTTTCTATCTTAATCCAATTTCTGTCTTTGAAATCAGCCAGTGCGCGGATCAATGTTTCCGTCGTTGTTCCGATACAAGTCGCCATGACTTCACGCGTAACGTTAATATTTAATTCTGGATCGCTGTTACCCGCAGCACCGTGAAAGGTAATCAATAATTCAGCGAGTCTACTATGGATTTGCTTCGTGCCCATTGAGTGAACATGATTTTCCATTTCTTTCCATTCTTCTGCCAAGTATTTCATTACTTCAATTTGAAATTTTTCATCTGACTTGATTAATTTTGTGATCGTATCTTTTGGAATAAAGCAAACTTCTACATCTTCCAAACAAATAGAAGAATGATTTGATTCTTCACCGGAGATAATATCACGAAACCCCAACCATTTACCCCTACTCGCAATTTGAAATGTTTGTTCTTTACCGGAGCCAGATGTTTTATAAGTTCTTACAAGTCCGCTCTTGATACAGTAAAACCCAGTTATCCTTTCATTCTCTTTGAAAATTATATCTTTCTTTTTATAATGAAAAAAACTTTTATCTACAGAGATTTCATCTAAGGTTCCTGATCCAACACATTTGAAAACTCCGTGCTCTCTGCTTAAACAACTTGCGCATTTTGCTTTATCTTCCATTTCAATCTCAATCCTTGTAAATAGCCCGCAAATAAAGCACAAGCCATCTACCTTATCAAATAAACTCTCTATATCACCTTATGGTTCTTATTCTCAAGAGTCTATTTTAACCATATGACAAATATCATACCAGTTTGAAAGCAAAACTTATAAATTCATTTTGATTCTTTTTGTATAAAGAATTTATACGGTAGGGAGGAGAAGGAATTATATATGAATACAAACTCATCATCTAGTTCGAGTGCAGCTTCGGCTGGCTCTGATACTAAATACAATGACTTCATTGTAAAAGCATTTATCATATCTGCCTTTGTCTGGGGACTTGCCTCCATGACAATCGGCGTTCTGATTGCTTTTCAATTGGTATATCCACAATTAAACTTTACTGAATATTTTAGCTTCGGGCGTTTGCGTCCCTTGCATACGAATGCGGCTATTTTCGGTTTTGCTCTCAGTGCGATATTTGCGACTGCCTATCATTCGGCACAGAGGCTTTTGAGAATCAGGATCTGGAGTGACAAGCTCGCAATGGTTCACCTGGTTCTTTATAATCTTTCTATTTTACTTGCCGCGATTACTCTTCCACTTGGAATGAGTCAAGGAAAAGAATATGCAGAGCTAGAATGGCCTTTAGACGTACTCATCGTAGTCTGGTATGTTATCTTTTTTGTGAATTACTTAATGACTATAATCAAGCGGGAAGAAAAACAATTGTATGTCGCGATTTGGTTTTACGTTGCGTCTTTCGTAACCGTGCCGATTTTATTTATTGTGAATAATCTTGTTATACCGGTGAGCTTAACAAAATCCTATTCCATTTTTTCAGGCGTTTTTGATGCAAACATTCAGTGGTGGTATGGGCATAACGCGGTAGCCTTTGTTCTCACAACTCCTTTCTTAGGGCTCATGTACTATTACTTCCCAAAACATATCAAGCAGCCAATTTACAGTCACAAACTATCGATTATCCACTTCTGGAGCTTAGTGTTTCTTTACATTTGGGCAGGTCCGCATCACCTCCTCTATACCCCGCTTCCTGATTGGTTACAAACTACAGGTATGGTATTTAGTATCATGCTCTGGATGCCGTCATGGGGTGGAATGCTGAACGGTTTCTTGACATTAACCCAGGCGAAAGATAAAATCAAAACTGATGCTACGCTTAAGATGATGTTAGTCGCTATTACATTTTACGGGATGTCAACTTTTGAAGGACCACTTCTTTCTATTCGTGCAATCAGTGCTTTAGCGCATAATACCGATTGGATTGTAGGACATGTTCACAGTGGAACTCTTGGCTGGGTAGGTTTTATGTCAGCGGCTGCTTTCTATTATCTTGTTCCTAGAATGTGGAATACAAATCTCTATTCTGAAAAATTAGCGAACGTGCATTTCTGGATTGGAACACTTGGAATTTTACTTTATATCGTTTCTATGTGGGTTTCTGGAATTACGGAAGGTGCAATGTGGCGTGCGGTTACGGACAAAGGATTTTTACAATATCCAAACTGGGTAGAAATTACAGCACTTCTCAAACCATATAGAATTATGCGCGGAGTTGGTGGTGGGATGTTCCTCGTTGGATATATTCTCATGGTTTATAATTTAGTTAAGACTATTGGAACGGCGGGTAGCGGCTTCGTGGAAGTAGACTTGAGAGTCAAGGCATAAGGAGGCTTATTATGATGCAAAAAATATTTGATTGGTTTTCTGATATTGCAGAAGAATGGGATATGAATGGAGTTAAGTTTGCAATCTATACAACGATTGCAGTCTTGATTGGCGGCTTATTCGAATTAGTCCCTCCTTTCTTCTTAACACAAACCGTTATTCCTATCACTGCGGTTAAGCCTTATTCGGCGATAGAACTTGCGGGAAGAGATATTTACCAGGCGGAAGGGTGTAACAACTGTCATACGCAAATGATTCGTCCTTTTAAATGGGAAGTAGACAGGTTTGATCCAAAGAAAGTTTACGGCAAAGACGGGTATTCAAAAGGTGGAGAATTCGTTTACGATCATCCATTTCTCTGGGGCTCTAAAAGAACAGGTCCCGATTTAGCACACGAATCCCAAATCCAGGATTCAGTTGATTGGCATAAGCGTCATTTGATCAACCCACGAGAAACCTCACCCGGGTCTATCATGCCTTCCTATGAATGGCTGTTTGAAAAAGATGCAACAGTCGATCCGTCTTCTATCAGAAGTCATATGCAAGGTCTTGCTAAAGTGGGAGTTCCTTATTCCCAAACTGACTATGACGCAGTCGAATCGCAATTAGCCGGTAAGACAAAAGGCGATGCACTCATCGCGTATCTTCTAAAGCTAGGTCGTGATACTGCAAACTTGCAGGAAAGCACTAAGTAGGGGGATGCCGTGGAAGATCAAGTAATGAATGCACTTATGATTTACAAGTCTCTAAGGCTTCCTGTGATGATATTAGCAATTGCTTATATTACATTTTACTTATATAGTAAGAAGAGAAGAGAATCAGTAGAAATTCCAAAATATAGAATGTTAGATGAGGATTAAATATGGATTATAATAAAGAATTTGACGGTATCAAACAAGCGGATAATCCGATGCCGGAGTGGTGGAAGCTTTTCTTCGGACTAGCAATTGTTTTCGCAGTGGGCTACTCCATTTACTTCCATTGGTTTTCGGATTGGAAAATGAAAGATAGTTTTCGCAAGGAAGTTGCTGAATACGAAAAACAATTTCCGATGGCGAAAGTTATCGCAAGTGTGGATGGATCAAATCCATTTCGCGAAAAGGCAGAGGCAATTGAAGAAGGAAAGAAAAATTTCCAAAACTTTTGTGTTGCCTGTCATGGACCGGAAGCAAAAGGACTTGTCGGACCAAACCTTACAGATAAAGAATGGATTCACGGGGATAACGACGCAGCTATCTATGAAGTCATCATGGAAGGTGTAGCAGGAGACAAAGCGAAATTAGGAAGAGGCGCAATGCCTCCACACAAAACATCGCTTGGATCTGAAAGAGTTTACCAAGTAATGGCATGGCTTGCAAGTAACAACGCAAGTTTGAAGAAGTTAAAGTGACGAATAGAGGCTAATAATGGTTATATCCAGACATATCACGGGGGCAATACGAAGTAGGCGTTATATAGTAGAAGCTATACTTGGGACTATCTACATTGTAATTCCCTGGTTATCATGGGCGGGCAAACCGCTTATGCGTCTGGATATTCCAGCGAGAAAATTTCATCTACTGGGAGGAATTTTTATTCCACAGGAAGGAATTTTCCTCCATCTATTTTTACTGTCTGCCGGCTTATCGCTCTTCTTCTTTACTTCGCTCATTGGTAGAGTGTGGTGTGGATGGGCTTGTCCGCAGACAGTATTCACTGATTTTTTTGATGCAATCGGTAGATTTATACTCGGAAATAAATACGGCAAACAAGATGCTAGTCCCTTCGGCAAATTCCTATTACACACTGTCTGGATAGTATTCTCGTTATTCGCTGCGTTTCATATTGTGGCATATTTCAATGATCCACAGGAAATGCTTTCACGGATAATTCACTTTGACTTCAAAGAGGTAATGTTTCCTTACTTCATAGCGTTTTTCTCTGCTGCGCTATATATTGATATGACGCTCGTGCGGGAACAGTTTTGTAAATATGCCTGTCCTTATGCAAGATTTCAAACAGTGATGATGGATGCTGATTCATATAACGTCACTTATGATTTTAAGCGAGGCGAACCCCGTAGAGTAAAACAAACAAAGATAGGTGATTGCACAGCTTGTAATATGTGTCTTGTTGTTTGTCCGACTGGAATTGATATACGAGATGGCTTAAATGTTGGATGTATCGCTTGCGGCAAATGCATAGATGCCTGCACAGTCCAGATGGGAAAAGAAAATAAAAAATCCCTTATCAATTATGATTCAATGAACAGAGTCGAAAAGAATCAAAAAATAAAATGGATACGTCCGCGCACTGTAATATACGCAACACTTCTTTTTACTGTCCTTACTACCGCGATTGTTCTTTTAAGTAACCGCGTTCCACTTTATGCGAGTGTGATTCCTGAAAGGAGTCTAGAGCCCATGATTATTCCCGGGCAAAAGGTAAGAAATTTTTATAATCTAAATCTTAGAAATATGACCTATGAAAATAGAGAATTAAAGCTAGAAATTATTGAAAGTGAAAGGTTAAAACCAATTATCCACACAGGATCTGAAGATTCTAAGATTAAAATCCCTGCAAACGGAAGTGCGCAACTTAGAATTTTTATTGAAAGTGAAAATCTTCCCAAGTCAGAAAAACCAACACAAACATTTCAAATTAAAATGAATATTGAAGATGTAAATAATTCATCTTTTAAAATAAATAAAATACTACCTTTGAGGTTACCAGATGATCCAAGTATCCAATAAACCAGGCACCGGTGAGAATAGTATTCATTTTGCGCTCATCATGATGGGACTCGCATTTGCAGCTCTGATGGGGGCAACTTGGTATACTGTCAAGATTGCAATGACTGGTCATGAACCAGTGATGGATCAACATTATTACGAAAAAGGTTTGAATTATGAAAAAGAAATTGCCGAGAGTGTTCAAATGCGAAGCGAAGGGTATCATTTTGATTCTAACTTGCTTTTAAAAGATTCTAATCTTTCAAAAGGTGCCAATGAAATTGAAATTAAAATTTTAAAAAAAGATATTCCGGTTAACAACGCGAAACTTTTTCTAATAAGAGAGAGATCAGCGACTAGCAAGTTCACAGAAAAGAAAGAACTCATTTTTGACAAAGACGGAATTTATAGGGCTAATATTGATTTTCCGTTCGACGGCTCATGGCAGGTTACCCTTAACGCAAACGTAGAAGGAAGAAGTTTTGATAAAACATTTATGGTTATAGTAAAATGACTAAGACTATTTCTAAAGAGCCAGGTACTACAAGTAAAGAATTTGACTCTTCGATAAAAAATTCATCAATAGTTCCTGAAAATTGCTACCATTGCCATAATCCAATTCCAAAAAATGTAATCGTCACTGCAATTATAAGTGAAGAAGAGAGACATTTTTGTTGCACCGGTTGTCAGACTGTTAGTGAGCTTATTTCTGCAATGGGAAAAGATTATTTCTACGATCTCCGCAGTTCCTCCAATCTAGCGCCTATCGTTTCCTATAAGGGAGAAGATGCGGATAATCTAGATAGCGAACTGACTTACAACGAATTTGTTACAGGAAAAGATAGGAGTCATTCAGAGGTATATGTAAATATAACGAATATTCACTGCTCCGCTTGCGTTTGGTTAAACGAAAAAGTATTGTCCGAGACAAAAGGAATTCACAAGATTCGAATTAATTTTTCTACAGGTAGAGCGCATATTGTTTGGGACGACACTGTTTTAAAATTATCTAAAATATTTTCTATCATACAGAGCATTGGCTATATTCCAAAGCTCTACGCTCCCTGGAAAAAAGAAAAGGCAAACAATAATTATGCGACAGACTTATTAATTCGTGTAGCTGTCGCTGCTTTTTCGTTTGGAAGTATCATGGCGTTTACAGTTTCTTTATACGCTGGATATTTTTCAGGGATAGATTCAGGTTTCAAAAGATTATTCCATTTCTACTCTTGGCTCCTAGCCACGCCCGTGTATATTTACTCGGGCGTCCCTTTTTTTCGTGGAGCGTATTATGGATTAAAAAATAAAACTCTCAACATGGACTTCCTTTTAATACTTGGAATTTCACTCGCTTATTTCTATAGCGTTTACGTTACATTATCCGACATCGGCGAAGTATACTTTGATTCTGTTTGCATGATTTTCTTTTTTGTCTTAATTGGAAAATACTTAGAGGCAATTTCTAGAAATATCGCAAATAGAAAAATCAATAGTCTACTCAGTAAACTTCCAGAGCTATGCACTGTAATTGAAAATGGAGTAGAACGAAAAGTATCCGCTAGTCAAGTAAAGAAGGGCGATTTGATTTTAGTAAAAGCTGGAGAGAGACTTTCTGTAGATGGAATTTTAGAATCAGACCAAGCTCACGTCGACGAATCGTTCTTAACCGGTGAATCAAAACCAGTTTCGAAACTCAAAGGCGAAAAAATATTCGCGGGTTCACTTTCGGTCAGTAATGGAATTTACTTAAAAGTGTTAAATGCAAGTCAAAACTCTACGCTCTCCCTTTTGCAAAAAATGATTGAGGACGCATTATTAGAAAAGCCTTCCATTCAAAGAAAGACTGATAAGATTGCGACCAAGTTTATTTCTGTCGTATTATTTACTTCACTTGCATCTTTCGTTGGATGGATGCTTTACTCTTCTAACTTTGAAGTTTCACTTATCAGCGCCATATCAGTGTTAATCGTAGCGTGTCCCTGTGCACTAGGGCTTGCGATTCCATCAACGCTTGTTATAAACAATATCATCAATTCAGAGAAAGGAATTATTTTAAAGAACCTAGATATAATCGAACCACTTTCTAAACTAGACACTTTGCTATTTGATAAAACAGGGACACTTACAGAGGGACACTTAACCGTAACCGAAGAATCCATAAAACATCCAGCGTTCACCAAAAAACTTATCTATGCTCTTGAAAAAAAATCTTCTCATCCGATCGCAAAATCTATCGTAGCCTCATTTGCAGAGGTAGAAGATTTTTCAACGGACGAGACTAGTTTTAGAGTAGTCGAGATAAACGAAATTCAGGGCTCTGGGGTGATGGGAATTATTAAACATAATCATACTGAATACAGAGCCTGTATTGGAAATTTAGATTTCATTTTAAAACGCACTAAGTCGCCCGGGCATGTATTAACAAATTTTAATAAAATTAAAAATAAGCCCGGGACTTATATCCACTTCAACATAAATCACGAATATATGGGCTATTTGCTATTAAACGATACTCCAAGAGTAGGAATGAAAGAAGAAATTCTAAAGCTCAAAGAGATTGTTAAAGACATACAGCTATTATCCGGAGATGCTACAAATAATGTGAAACGCATTTCGGAAGAGCTAGGAATTGAACATTTTAAGGGCGAATTAAAACCAGATGAAAAATTAGATTTCTTAAATAGGTTGCAGGATGAGAGAAAAATTGTAGGAATGGTCGGAGATGGAATCAACGATGCAGGAATATTAGCAAAATCTAATGTAGGAATTTCTTTAGAGCTTGCTTCCGATATTTCCATCGACAAAGCGGATATTATTCTAATGAAAAATGATTTGAAAGGAGTAAGGCTCGCTATCGAATATGCAAAATTGACCTCGCGAACCATTAAACAAAATATTGGAATTTCTCTTTTGTATAATTCTATTATGTTGCCATTAGCCGCATTTGGTCTTATGCAACCTGTATACTGTGCACTCTTCATGACATTAAGTTCTCTTACTGTAGTTGCAAATTCTTTTCTATTAAAAATATACGCAAGGAAGGTTTAAAATGGAAGCTCTATTTCTCACGATTGCTATTGCATTTATACTTGCACTTACTGGGTTAATTATCTTCTTGGTCTCTGTAAAGAATGGACAGTTCGAAGATATAGAGGCATCGAAGTATAGAATTTTTTTTGATGATGAGAAGGAGAATACGAAATGAATTACGAAATTATTTTCATTTCATCCTTTATCTATGGAATAAGCAGCTCCTTTCACTGCATAACCATGTGCGGTCCGTTCGTTGGTATGCTCAATCTCATCGGCGAATCTAAATTAGTCACCAATGTAGTTTATAATCTAGGACGGTTTACCTCGTATACCCTCATTGGTTTTCTAATGGGCTTTTTAGGTTTTAGCTTAAATCTCTCAGGCGAAGTTACAAGAATACGGAATATTTCCATTATCCTCTCTACTATTTTTATTGTTTTTACAGGCATAGCTCTCATTCTAAATAAAAAATTAATTCCTGATAGTGGAGCAAATAAGATAATTAAGAAAATATTTTTTCCTTTTATTGAGATGATGCGAAAATCAACTCATACAATTTTATTTTCGTTTGTATTTGGAATGTTCACAGGTCTTTTGCCTTGCGCCGTTCTTTACCCGGCTTTTGCAATGGCACTGGCTACCGGCAATCCAGTATTAGGCGGAATCTCTATGAGTTCTTTTTTTCTTGGGACTCTACCGGGGCTTTTACTCTTCGGTCTTGGTTTTCATAAAATTAAATCTTATGTTTTAAAAGATTATGCCTCACTCGTTGGTATCGGAATAATAATTATTGGTCTTACCACTGTTTTCTTTCGCATGAATCATAACCATGCCGGGCATACATTTTCAAACCCTTCTATTCACCAAGAGCATACTGAGAAAAAAGCAGAGCCGATAGAGCACCATCATCATTGAATATAAACTAAACAAATGTTTAATTAATTTTATTTGACATAATAATTCTCTCTTCTGACAATGGAAAAATATGGTCAAGAAGACATTAGATGCATCAAAACAGAAATAAACAGGCTCGCATTTTACTCCTGATAATTTATCTGCTTTCCTAGCCGATCGAATTATTAATTTCCATGATTTCCCAAAAAATCCCTGATATGCGACCCTTCTTGCGGAGACGGCAACTTACTAGTAGCCTTAAAACAAAAAATAAATAACTCTAATGTAAAATTTCTAGGCATTGAATCTGATTTAGATTCTTATACTGATGCCCAGAAAAGATTATCAACTCACAAAAATATTACCTTACTGAATTGTGATTTCTTAGAATTATACATCGAAAATTTTGCAGAAAAAGATTTATTCGAACAAACTAATAAATTGAAAATGCAAAAGCCAAATGTAATTATTGCAAATCCACCGTATGTTAGAACACAAGTTTTAGGTTCATCAAAATCGCAAGGTATTGCAAACTTATTTCTTCTAAAAGGTCGAGTTGATCTTTACTATGCTTTTTTAATTGCAATGGTTAATTCATTAGAGGATAAGGGGATAATCGGTGTTATTACATCAAATCGTTTTTTATATACAAGATCTGGGGAATCGATACGCGAATTTTTAAAAGCAAAATTAAATATCTTAGAGGTTTATGATTTAGGAGATACAAAATTTTTTGATGCTGCCGTGCTTCCTGCGATTATTATTGGTCAGAAAAAAAACACAAAAGTCAATTCTACAAAAACAAGTTTTTCTAAAATATATCAGTCACAGTTTTTATCTACAAATACTAAATCTATTGAGAAAAAAGAAGATTTACTATATCTTTCCTCGAATCTTTTCAATGGAACTGTTCAATTGAATAATTCTTCTTATTTAATTAATTCGAGTAGTATAAATCTTCCAGACGATAAAAATACTCCATGGACTTTAACTGAATCTAAATCACAACTCAAGCTTAACGCAAAAAAAACTTATATTGTAAAAGATTTTTTAAAAGTGAAAGTTGGCATTAAAACGACAGCAGATAATGTATTTATAAGAAATGATTGGAATTCTTTAAGTAATTGCCCCGAAGAAGATTTACTCAAATCTCTTATATCCTCCTGTGATATTCATAGATGGAAAATGAATAACCCGACGGCAAATAAAATTTTATATCCTTATCTAAGCGCAGAATCAAGAGTAGCCGTTGATTTAAAATCATTCCCATTAGCAAAAAAATATTTTCATTCGTATGAAGACCAGCTCAAAGGGAGAAAATATGTTTTGGAAGCCGGAAGAGAATGGTTTGAAATTTGGGTTCCCCACAAGCCTTTAGATTGGAAGTATCCGAAACTAGTATTTCCTGACATTAGCAAAGAGCCTCAATTCATGTTAGACCTAGAAGGAGATCTTGTAAATGGTAATTGCTATTGGATACCTGCTTATAATAAAGAGGATGAGCAATTATTATATTTAGTCATGGGCGTTTCAAATACAAATTTTTTAGAATACTACTATGACTTGCATTTTGGCAATAAACTTTATTCTGGAAAAAGAAGATTCATTACTCAGTATGTAGAAAAATTTCCGCTGCCCGATCCAAATAGCATTGAAGCAGAGAAAATTATAAAATTTGCTAAGAAGTCTTTTGTATCGGCGGATAATAATGAAAATTCGCTTGAAATAGCAGAAATTTTATCTGATTATTTTAACATGAAACTACCCAAGGAATATAGACTTTCCCTTAAATGAATTAAAGAAACTCATCGGAATGGAACGTTGACATTTAAATACCACTTCTTACGATTTAGTTCCGCTATTTTTCTAGAAAGAGGTATTCCCAATTGCCAAAAGAAGGTTATCTAAATTTAAATCGGAATTTACTTTTGGCAATTGGTATAGCTCGTATCTGACACATAGCTAAAATTATCTCCTAAATTCTTTCCAGGCATTAGAACTATCGCTTTGACCGTTAAATCTTTCTTATCCGTTAAGGCGATCAAATACCGAACATCTTCAGTCGTTACATTTTCTAAATCACAAAAACCTTTTTCAAGAATCAATGGTGTATATTTTCCTAAGTCAACAGTTGGGGAATCTTGAATTTTTACTTCAAGCAGTTGGTGTCTAATATCAGGATACAATCCTTCCATCAAAGTAACATCTTTATTTGCATAACCAAGCAAGTCGGATATTTCTTTTTCGAGTAACTGACCTTTATTTTTAGTTTGAAGTGATGGAATACTCATTCCAATTATTCTTGATTGAAATGAATCTCTTATTACTTCTAATTTATAAAGATTTTTTAATTCAGGATTATCTTTTATCGAACCTTTTTGTTTAATGATTTTTTCACACTTCGCTAGTTTCTTTATAATTGCCGTATCTGATTCAAATAAAATAGGAGGCTTTAGAGATTCTATTTCTTTCCTTTTTTTATCACTTATCATAAGCTGGTGCTTTAGTGTGGGTATTCCAAATTTGCCAAAGGTCGCTTCAATAAACTTCGGCGTCATTATAATAACTGATTCAATTTTATTTGACTTCATATCAATTTTAACAACCACAAATCTGATATCATTTGATCGAATCGCATTACCGTCATTATACTGAACTAAAATTGAATTACTATTTGGAATTCGATTATACTTGTAAATTATAACTTTCACCCGATGTTACAATATATGTATCAATGCATTGAATAAGAATTTTTGGAATTCCTTTCTTGGTTTTTTTATGATAAGAATTTTCTGGGGCAATCTCGGTATACAAATCAGTTAGCTCACTAGAAATTAATTTTCTTAGATTAGAGCCGTCTGTTCTCGCTTTTTTTGTGAGGATAAATTTTTTACAAACGATTATCTTGAATAAATCAGCCAAATCTTTTCCGCTCAGAATCATCTTTATATTTTTTGGGGGATTCTTTAAAATTTTTAAATCCATAATTATATTTTTAATCTCATGGGCAATTATGTCAATGATACTATTCGAGGATTAGTTACTGAATTACAACTTTTGATTTAATCATCATTAATATACTATTAAGTATACCAATCTCAAACATTTTCTAAATTTCTGCTTTACTCATTTGTGATTGAATTATAGTTTAAGTAAAAATTCAAAAGAACAAGAGAGAAATTTTATGACAACTATTCCTGAAACAGGTAAAGCAATTGAACTTATTAACTATGACGGGATTGAAACTTCCATCCGCGTAGGGCAAAGAAAGATTAGCCCTCTAAAAGAAAGTGACGTGTTAGTTAAAATAGCGGCTTCTTCCATTAACCCATCAGACCTTATGTTCATTCGTGGACTCTACGGTATCAAAAAAAAGATTCCTTGTGGTGGTGGATTTGAAGGCAGCGGAACAATTGTCGCGGTCGGATCTGCCGTAACAAAAGTAAAAGTAGGAGATAGAGTTGCTTGCTCTGCTCACTATATGGGAGATGGTTCCTGGGCAGAATATATGGTAACACCGGAATACAACTGTATACCGCTCATTGATAAAGTTACACTCGAACAAGGAGCAACTTTCTTCGTAAACCCGCTCACTGCTTGTGGATTAACAAATATTGCTATCAAAGAAAAACGAAATGGAATAGTACAGACTGCTGCCGCAAGTGCCCTGGGAAAAATGATTCAACGATATGCGAAACGTAAAGGTCTTCCAGTCATTAATATTGTGCGTAAAGACGAACAAGTAGACCTTTTAAAATCTCTTGGCTCTGAGCATGTTTTAAATTCTACTTCTCCGGACTTTGAAAAAACATTTACTCGACTTGTTAAAAAATTAGAAATTACTTATGCAATTGATGCAGTCGCAGGAAAAACAGGCGAAGATGTTTATAACATGATGCCAACTAATTCTAAAATGGTGGTATATGGTGCGTTATCCGAGGAACCAATTGGAGTAACTGCAGGCTCACTCATTTTTCAGAGAAAAAAAGTCGAAGGATTCTGGTTAAGTTATTGGATTGCAGATACACCTCCTGATGAATTTACTGCAATCGTCCAAGATGCACAGGAAAATCTTTCGACTGATTTCAAATCTGAGATTAACAAACGTTTTTCTCTTGATGATGGATTTAAAGCAATAGATTTTTACAAAAATAATATGACAAGCGGCAAAGTATTGTTTGTTCCTTGAAATCCCCCTGCCCCCTTTGAAAAAAAGGGGGTTTCAAAACTCTATATCTGCATCGGGGAATGTATTTCTCATTTGATTCTCGACGGTTACTCCTAGATCTAAGTCAGCTATAGAAATTTTTTTAAGTTTCTTTAGTTCATCAAACTTTTGAGGAAGCTTGGTAATTTTATTAAACCCAAAGAATAAAGCTTCCAATTCTTTTAATTCGCAAATTTCATCTGGAAGCTTTTCTAATTTATTAGAGCTAATCGAAAGCCATTTTAAATTCTTAAGATTTTTTATATCAGAAGGAATTTTTTCAAGCCCGAGTCCGTTCAGTGATAAGCGAACCAGTCTTCTCATCTCGTAAATTTCATCCGAGATTTTTAATTGATCATTACTTCCCAAGTAAAGATTTTCAAGAACGCGCATATCGTATAGATTTGCGGGTAATTCTATTAAATCATTCGAAATCAAATTTAGATAATTTAGTTTTTTTAATTTTCCTATTTGTTTTGGAAGTGTCTTCAATTCATTATTCATTAGACTTAAATAATTCAAATGTTTGAGTTTACCGAGAGTTCGGGGTAGTTCTTTAAGCCCATTGTTATTCATGGAAAGTTTTTGTAAATGCTCCAATTTCAAAAGAGCTTCTGGAAAAACAGTAAATGCATTATCATCTAAATAGATGCGAACTAATTTCTTTGCATTGATAATTGAATCAGGGAGTGCAGTCAGCTTATTGTTTTCTAAATGTAAAATTTCTAAATTTACTAGACTACCTAGATTAATTGGTAACTCTTTTAGATTTTGATTTCTTAAGTCTAACTCACATACAGATGTAAGATTATCTTCTTTCAATGCTTTCTTAATGGATTCATATTTTTCACAAGTTGCTTGCGCCGATAAAGTGTTAATAAAAGAAAACAGAAAAAAGAATATATATTTCATATATAAAATATACGAAAATTATTTACTGAATGCAAGACTTTTTTAGATTAGAGTTGTTGAAAAATTAGTTGTCAGTTCGAGCAGCGTCGAGAACTACAAATACTAAGAGCCTTTATTTTATTAGCACTTCTCGACTATCGCTCGAAGTGACGCTTACGCTATTGCTTATCTCAATGAATTTTTTCAACAGCTCTATTAATTATACAGTGGCGTAAGTTTCACAATTCAAAACTTCTTTATCTTCTTCCGTTTCCATTCTAAAATGATCTGGATTGAAAGAATTCAAATAGCCAACAAAGTCTTCTAGGCTAGGTGTAGTCACTAATTTATGACGAAGTTCTGAAACTCCAAAGTAATTCTTTAGATATTTAGCAACATGTTTTCTGAAAAGAACAAGTCCGAGTTGTTCCCCGTAAAAATTAGTCATTAAATCTAAATGTCGAAATATCATAGCACGAACTTCCGGAAAGGTTAATGTCGATTTGTCTACGTTTGCAAATATCCAGGGATTACCAATTGCTGATCGACCAATCAAAACTCCATCTACACCGGAAGTTTTGATTCTTTCCTTAGCCTGCGCATACGAATGAATATCCCCATTTCCAAAAATAGGAACTTTTGCAAAAGATTTAATTTCGGAAATAATATTCCAATCGGCAAATCCTGTGTATGCCATAGACTTTGTTCGTCCATGAACAGAGATTGCCTGTGCACCTGCTTCTTGTAATACATGCACGATTTCGCGGTAATTCAAACTGTCATGATCCCAACCGATTCTAATTTTTGCAGTGATTGGAACCTTAACGGTCTTTGTCATAGACTCGATAATTTTTCCAACGTATTCTGGTTTACGAAGAAGCCCTGCGCCTGAGCCTCGGTGAGAAACTTTTGCTACTGAGCATCCCATATTGAGATCGATTATATCGGGACCTAAGTCTTCGATAATACGACATGCCTCTGTGATAATTTCTAAATTATTTCCAAACACTTGAAATGAAATTGGTCTTTCCATTTCTTGAAAACGAAATAAGTCAATGGATTTTTTTGAATGATGGCTAATTCCATCTGTGCTCACAAATTCAGTGTAGGCAAAGCCTGAGCCCATTTCTCGACATAACTGCCGATACGGGCTGTCGGACACGCCTGCCATCGGAGAAAGGACTATATTATTCTGAATTTCAACATTTCCAATTTTTATCATAGGGAATTAAACCAAGATGAAAAACCTATCCTGTGAATCAATTGATTCTTCGGAAAAAAATTCCTTGCATTTTTCAACATGTATTTTAGACATTTCTTATGAATTCAGAAATCAGAAAAGCGGACAGAATTTTTCCAAAGGACTTTGCAGATTATTCAGTGCAACTAAATGCCAACGGTGAGAATTTCAGCGGCTATCTTGGAAATATTTCCGAAACGGGACTTTGCGCTATAATGCCAGCAAATTTCCAATCGCCAGTCAATGAAATAAACGAAGGAAGCATTTTACATTGGCCTACAGGGGATAATATGGAAATAGCCGGTCGCATTGCTTGGAAGACGAATTACGAGTTTCAGAAAAAACCACACATTATGATTGGTATGGAATTTTCTGATAAAATCGTTTTCCCTGAATACTTGCTCGCTCTCAGTCTTTCTGTTGAAGACTAGAGATTCGGATTTTCCAAGACGATAGCAATTCCTTGCCCGCCTCCAATACAAAGTGAGGCTACTCCGTATTTAACCTTTCTTCTTCTCATTTCATAAGCAAGCGTAAGCGTTACTCTTGCTCCACTCGCTCCGAGCGGATGACCGATAGCAATTGCTCCACCATTCACATTTGTGATTTCAGGGTTGAGTCCTAACTCTTTTTGAACAGCTAGGTATTGAGCGGCAAATGCCTCGTTAACCTCTACAAGACCAATATCTTTCAATGTTAACCCTGCGGATGCTAATGCACGGGGGATTGCAAGTGCAGGACCAATTCCCATTTTTGCAGGATCACATCCACTGTGACCATAGCCTTTGATAATCGCAAGAGGCTTTTTGCCTAGCTTATCCGCATACGAGCGAGAAGCAACGATCACGGCACCAGCACCATCGTTAATTCCTGACGCATTACCAGCAGTAACCGTTCCATCTTTTTTAAATGCAGGCTTTAGAGAAGCCATCTTATCACGAGATGCTTTTCCTCGAATGAATTCATCTTTTTCAAAAACAATTGGAGTTTTTCCTGGAATTGTAAGAGGTGTAATTTCTTCTTTTAGTATACCGTCTAACGTAGCTTTTTCTGCACGCTCTTGGGAAATTGCCGCCCAATCATCTTGTTCTTGGCGGGAGATGCTGTATTGAACTGCAAGATTTTCCGCAGTCATTCCCATTGGAAGTTCAACATAGAGATCAGTCAATCCCTGGTTTAAGCTATCTTCAAATTCTGTTGGACCGTATTTAATTCCCCAACGAGCATTTCGCACAACGTATGGAGCTTGGCTCATCGACTCAGATCCACCGGCTAATACTACACTAGCCTCATTTAGATAAATCTTTTTAGCAGCAAGGATGATTGCTTCCATTCCTGAACCACAAAGTCTATTTACAGTAAGTGCAGGAGTCTCTACTTTAAGTCCAGCCTTAAGACCGATATGTCTTGCAAGGTAAATTGAATCCTTTCCTGAAGGAACTACGTTTCCAAAAATGCTTTCCCCTATATCACTTGCATTCACGCCCGCTTTCGCTATAGCAGCCTTTGCCACTTCCACGCCCATTTCTGTTGCACCGAAATCCTTTAGTGTTCCGCCAAATGACCCGAATGCGCTTCTTACGCCGTCAATAATTACTGCTTCTTCCATCGTCCTGTCCTGTGAAAATTTATTTGTACGAATACTGAATTAACAGTTTTTGAGCAAGGCTTGATTTAGCAAGTCTTACTCTAATCAGTATTAGCGCTATTTAATAGAATGAATTAATCTTTTTTGAGATTTCTAGTTACCCAGAACGTCCAACCGAAAAAAAGCATAGAAATAAAATCATTCAATCCATAAACAGTATAAAACATTCCAGCAAAAAAATCTTTTGTATAAAGAAGTGTTAAGTCATTATTCTGAAACCAAATTATCCAAGTAATTACATAAATTAATTTTTCGATTGTAAAAAGTAAAGAAAGCCAGGGAACTGATTCATAACTATTCATTACAGAAATATAAGCAAATCCCCAGACGATAATCATGAGTTGTCCGAAGCTTGACATGACCATAGGACTTGCTTCTGTCATTGCCGTATTTGTAAATAGCTTAGAGAAAATTAGTATTCCACCCACATTTGCTACACCCGCTAATAAAAATCCAATTCTAAAAATGTTCATTTTAATTTCCTCTCTCATTAAATTTTATTTAATTAAATTCAAAATATCCATCGAATGAAAATGCTATTTGATATGAAAAGTTAAAGTGCCGCAGGGTTCAGCCATTTCCAAAAAGTAAGTTCCCTGTTTTGGGTCTCCACTCATTGTCTCGGCAAAAGGTAATTCGCCTGTTTTTCTATTTAAACCTTTAGCTCTCGCGCAATCTATTTGTCCTCTTAAACTACTGTAGACAGCAGGCTTAAAATTCTTTGTTTCAGAATTTGACGAGAGACTAATTTCTTTAATAGTTCCATCATTTGCAGTCTCTTTGCTAGTATCATAGATTACATAAACAGTGCTTACTTTATTAATCTCATTGCATAAAAATTTGAATCCGCCTTTGCCAGGACTCAGGTTACTTACTGTTGCTTCCTTACATTCATAAATTGATGTACCGTTCATTTCCAATCGAATCAACACTTTAGCAGGAGAACAAAAGCTGAATAAAAAGCAGGCATACATATATTAGTTTCATATTTCCAAATTAAAAATTAGAATTTGAGCTGTCTAGCAAAAGTTAAAGATTTGTAAAAATACCCCCGTCTTCTAATTTAGAACTACGCTATGATTGAAGTTCAACATTTAAGTAAACATTTTAAAATCAAAAAAAGAAAGCCAGGTCTCCTTGGCTCTATCGTGTCCCTTGTGCATTCAGAAGTAGAATATCTAAAGGCAGTTGACGATATTTCTTTTTCTATCAAACCGGGTGAGCTTGTTGGATACATTGGACAAAACGGTGCAGGGAAATCTACGACGATAAAAATGCTAACGGGAATATTGATGCCGACAGATGGAAAAATTCGAGTCAATGGACTTGACCCATCTCGCGATAGAAAATTCAACGCGCGGCAAATCGGTGTTGTGTTCGGACAGAGAAGTCAACTCTGGATGGATTTACCTGTAGAAGAGTCGTTCGATTTACTCCGCTCTATTTACAAAATTGACAATAAAGTTTACAAACAAAAATTAGATTT
>JANYCR010000155.1 GCA_025360185.1 Leptospiraceae bacterium
CTTTCTTGAAGGGAAGTTTTATTAGATCGTTCTCTGCCCTTCCTTTAACACGAGCCCACATGATTTTTCCTTTTTCTGTCCTATCTGTTGCAGCCCCGGAGATAAAACAAAAGGTCATATCTTTATTTTTTGAAACTAAAACTTTCGCAAAATCAAGAGTAAGCGTATAGGTGATCTTAGTGTATTCCTCCTCTGTCTTTCCTACTGAAGTCGCACCCAAACAAAAAAAGCAAGCATCGTATCCGGCTAACTGATCTGCTATAGCACTTACATCATACATATCTGCATGAATGATTTCTTTTAGTTTAGGGTGTTTCCTACCACAAGACTTTCTACCAACGGCTAATATCTCTTTGATGCTCGGATTCTCTAAACATTCAAGCAAAACGCCATCCCCTACCATACCAGTTGCACCTGTTAAAATTACTTTTATTTCTTTCATATTTTTCCTTAATTCAATGTATTCAACTATTCATAATATAATTTTCGTAAGTAGCGGCTACTGACTATTTACTTCCCGGATTTCAAGTTTTCAATTCTTGAACTCAATTCTGTTTTGATTTTAGCTAATGCCTCTTCTTTTAGCTTACTTACATTTTCTTCATCATTGAACCATCCAAGAGGTCGAGTAGCCTTCGCAACTGCTTCCGACTCAGCTGTGGCATAAAGAAATTCGTTTCGAGATCCCAGAGCGCAGAATGAAAAGTTACTTTATAATCTCTTTCGGTTCCGGGAGATATCCAAATTCCAACTATTGTAAGATAAAAAATCGAGAGGACATTGCTACTAGATTTAATTTCTACTTTATTCTTTAAAATTAAAACCGTATCAGCATCAAATCTGGCAGCAAGAATTCTTGCTTTTTTTACTGAATTTAAACGGCTATCATTTGTTATCCCCTGAGCTTCAGGAAGAACATCTGTATTCATAAAAAAAAGTTTCGATATAACCTTTTTATCGACTAAAGGCTTTTCGATTTGATTAAAGCTTTCTTTGTCTTTAATCGTAAATAGGTATGCTGAATTATACGACTCATCTAAAACTGCAATTTTAAAAGGAAATCTCAATTGCGGTCTTTTATTAAAATACGATTTAATCAATTGATCGTCGTATTCGAAACCACCCTGGTTGTTTCTCAACGGTCCTGAATCATAACCGTCTGCGGCGCTAGAACAGTCATATAATAATGCGGCTAATAAAATAAATAATACTCTTAACATAAATCCCTCTTTTTTGAAAATATTGTTCATATAAATAATAAAAGCAATTTTTGACAAACGCATTTTTAAGTAATTTTATTTACCCGAATATAGAGAGCTAATTATTTCCTAAGAATAGAAATCAGAGTAACGTCATCTGAAAATTCTTTTGTATCTACAAAACTAAAAACGTCTTTTAAAATCGACTCATTTATCTGGCTAACATCCTGTAAGCCTTTTTCATGAATAAATTCTTCCAGTCTTTCTATATCATAAGACTTTCCTGTATCTGGATTTGCAGTTTCAATAATTCCATCTGTCATAAGAACTAATAAATCATTCTTCCGAAATGGGATTGTCCTTTCTTCAAATAAAATATTTGGAATTACTCCGACCAATTTACCGGCAGATTTTAAAAGCACAGTATTATTTTCTTGGCGTCTATAAAGAATTGGGCTTGGGTGACCTCCCTTCGCATAACTTAAAGTATCCTCTCTATAGTTAATGACGCAATAGAAAGCAGTTAGAAAATAACCGCCCATCTTATCAGCGAGAGATTGATTCAAATAGACTAAAAAATTAGCAGGACTAAAGAAAATATTTTTCTCAAAACTTTGTATTACTGTATGCACCATAACAGTAAGTAGTGCCGAGGATAAACCATGACCCGAAACATCTCCAATGAGCACTGCAATCGAAGAATCATCTAACCTAAAAAAATTATAGAAATCGCCGCCTACTTCTCGATAAGGAAAATAATTAGCCTTAATTTCTAACTCCGGTAAATTAGGAGTATGCGTTGGAATAATTTTTTCAATTAACTTCTTAGCTCTTTTATTTTCTTCTGCGGAAATATTTATCTTTTCAAAGTAGTTTGCATTGCGGATAGCCATAGCTAGCCGCTCTGAAATAGCACAGGTTAATTTCAAATCATTTCTATTAAACGAATAACCATCTCGCTTATTATTAATATTTAGAATCCCGATAAGTTCATTCTGAAAAAGTAAAGGAACAGAAATAAGAGAATTATTCTCGTAATTCGTTCTTTTAGAATTTTGAAACCTGGGATCTGTATCTAAATTTTGAATAAGTAAAGGCTCTTTATTCTCTGCAACCCAACCCGCAATTCCTTCTCCTAAATAAATTTTTAAGTTCTTTGCAACGTCAGTCGGCATTCCTTTCGCTTTTAGCATTTTGAGGCAACCTTCTTTTGGGTTCCATAAAAGAATTGATCCCGATTTTGCTTCAAGTCCAGCGAGGCAATGGTCGAGTAGCCAATCACCAATTTGAAAAATATTTATATTAGAACTAATTTCTTTATCGAAATCATAAAGCATGGAAAGCTCCATAATTCTTTTACGAAGATTTTCATTGAGAGAAGTATTTTCAATTGCGATAGCCGCTATATCAGCAAGGTAATTTAATAATTGCAAATCCTCCTCATTAAAAATTCTATTCTTAGTTTTATTCATCACTTCAAGAGTTCCAATGAGCTTATGCTTTTGATACATCGGAACACAAATAATAGAGGTTGTAATGAATCCTGTTTTTTTATCCCAACTGGAATCAAACCTGGAATCTTCATAAGCATTTTTTATTAGGACAGGATGACCTTCCTTTGCAACCCAACCCACAATCCCCTCACCCAGTTCAACTCGAATATATTTTTGTAGAACTTCTCCTTTTTCACCCAGGGCTACTTCGCAATAGAGGTGATTATCTGAAGGATCAAATAAAAAAAGAGACGAGGCTTCCGCTTCTAGCAAATCCTTTGCATGAAGCATAATAATTGGCAGCAGTTGAAATATATCTAAATTACTATTTAAAGAAGTGCTAATGGTGAGTAATGTCTGAAATTTTTGCGAGTTCATTTAATCTTCCTATATGCCTCAGCGGATAATTTGATTATTACTTTCGATACTTGACATAGTATTTCTCCTGAGGAAAACTCAGAAGTTGTCGAAATTGTTTCTCATCTTTCCAGACTTCATCAGGAATTTTTTTGAGTTCAATACTGCCAATTGCCTGTTTAAAATTATCTGCTCCCTCTGGATTTTTATCATTACCACTTTTATCAGCAGTATTGATTCTACCGGATAATCCTAAGTTGCCTTTCTCATC
>JANYCR010000200.1 GCA_025360185.1 Leptospiraceae bacterium
AATTAAATTTCCATTCTGGTATATACCGATATTCTGCAAACCTCCACCTTTATCACATGCTTCTACATTCAAATCAACCTTTCCGTTCTTTTGTTCTGTCGCAAGTTCCAATTTTACCTCCGGCAAATTTTTATTAAGCGCAACACTTAAATCAAATGTTGACTTGGGTAAAGTGCCATTTAGAATTTTATCAAGAAGATCAGGCGTATAATAACTTTGAAATACTTGATCAGGTGAAATCAATTCATTAGTTTTTGATTTACGAAATTTTAAATATTGCAATGCACGGTTATCTTCAAAGTCAAACCTGCCGTCAGGGCTAATAGCTATTATACCATAATCTGTAGAAAGAATGGTAAGCGCTAATTTTGAATCGCTTATTTTAAAATAACGAATCAACCCGTCTTCAGATGCAGTGATTATAAATTCATTTTTTTCAGAAAATGCTAGAGATTTTATTCCACCTTCGTAGGATGCAAAGGATTTAATTAGTTTTCCATCCGAATACCAAAGACCAATAGAACCAAAAAAATCTCCTGTTAAGATAAATTTTTCATCTTCTGAAGATACCACTTTAGCTAGGTATGCTTTCGGCAAGGAAAATAGTAATTTTCCGCTCGTATCATAAACTTCTACATCCTGTTTGGTAGAAACAAAAATATACTTTCCATTTGCAGAAAAATTTAAATAAAAAATATCATCTGGCGATCTGCCTGTTAAGGTAAAGATTGATTTGCCATTTAAATCTTTAAGTCGTAAAAAAAATTTACTACTTGTGGTTAATATGTGTTTTCCGTTCGGAGATAAGAGAGCAAATGTATCGTTATCCTGAATTTTATCTAATGAATGAATTATATCTCCTTTTAAATTCAGGATTTTTATTTTTTTGTCATTTGAGTCATTTATAAGTATATGATTATTATTAGAAATTGAAAACGGACTTATAGAAGGTAGTATTCCCGTAAAAAGAGTTCGAAGTATTTTTTTCTTTATCTTATCAAAGAGGATTAATTTGTCACCTTCGATATACAATATGTGTTGATTGTCTTTTGTAAATTTTCCATAATCTTCTACAGTAGAAATTTTCTCTGTCAGGTTAGACTGAATGTGGAGAATTCGGCTTCCATTTAACAAGATAGATTTTTGATGATAGTCCATTGATAAAATTGCATTAGACGAGTTTAATTCTTTCCCAATAAAACCACCCTCTCCGTTATAACAAAAAATATTTCCCTCGGAGTTTCCAACTAGAATTGTTTGATTGTCTTTTGAAAAAGCGACAGAACTTGGACTGGCAGCCTCCTTTAGAGTTTTAATTTCTTTTCCATCTAAATCGATTAGAATTACTCCAATCGAATCAACAGGGAGTGCGATTAATTTTTCATCCGCAGAAATAGCGAACGGATAAGGTTGATTAGTTCCTTTAACATTATATATTTTTTTAATAAAATTTCCATCTAAATCCCATAATTTGATTGAATCTCCTTCCTTCACATCATTCCCAAGAGTGATTATTTTATTTTGAGAGGAAAGAATTTTAAAAAAAACCGACCCAAATTGATATGCTTTAATCGTTTTGAGTATAGAACCATCGAGTGTTAAAAATTCTAATGTCCCCCTGTAATAATCTCCAACTAGAATAGATTTGCCATCAGAGGCAAATTCAAAGTTATTCGCTGATTTGGTATTCAATACTTTCTGAATCAAATTTCCTTTGGTATCATATAAATGCAAAATTTCTTCCACTCCTGAAATGAGAAAATGACTACTATCCTTAGAGAATACTGCTCTCTTAAAAAAACTAGAATAATTTGCATTTGATGAAAACTTTTTTATTAAGTTGCCTTCGATATCCCATAATTCTGAAGTGACAGAACCAACGGTTACTATGTATTTGCCGTTTGGTGATATTGCGGAATACACAATACTACCTTTTACACTCATAAAGGATCGAATCTTTTCTCCGTCCCTATTACGAAGAATCGCTTGTCCGTCCTTTTCGCTCGAAGTCAGGTAATAGCGATTATCCTCAGATATTGAAATCGAGGAGATAAACCCGGTATGTCCTGATTGAGGAACTAAGATTACCTCACCCGCCTTTTCGACAGATTGGGAAAATAGAAGAGTTTGAAAGAATAAGAAAACAAAGAATAGGATTAAATGGGACATGGATAACTCCAAAAAAAATATTAGAAATTCTTTCAATACAAAGCAAAAATTGTCAACACTTAAAACATTTGTCGAGTGTAAACTGAGTAAACGAGCATTTAGTATTTGGGCACGTTCGATACGCGACTTCTCCTTTTACACGAGCTTTATTGTCTACACGCACTCAGTGACCGGACTTTGTTGCTATAGATTAGAAAAATGTCCGGTCACTGAGTGAAATTTATTGCGAATGCAATAAATTTTGTATCGAACGTGCCCAAATAGTTCAGACAAAAAATTTTCTATTTACCTAAAAGTTTCTTCACTGCTCTTTGCAAACCATCAATACTCAAAAAATACATGGGTAGCAAATCCCAAATAGCCTCAATCGTTTCATGATGCCAATAGCGCCTATCGTCTGGATTTAGCCAAACTGAATCTTGAAAGTAATCTGTGAGATCACGAAGTCTCTCGAGACCTGTTTTTAATTTTACATCTTGCTTTGTGTTTTTTAAATATCCATAACCGTAATAATCATACATGCCTGTCTTATTAAAAAGCTCATAGGGATGCATAGAGGCATCACCGACATAAATTACTTTTGTATCGGGACGAAATTTTTTTGTGAGCTTGGAGACGGAAACTTTCTTAGACATACTTGCATCAGTAAAGACTGAATCATAAATGATATTATGAAAATAGTAATAATGAAATTCTTTGAAGTGATTGAGCTGATGACTTGCGCTAAAAAGTTTACTTACACGCGCGGCATGAGGACTCATACTTCCACCAACATCCATGAGAAGTAAAAGTTTCAAGTCATTCTTGCGGGATCTCTCGTGGACTAATTCCAATTCGCCGCCGTTGGCTGAGGTTTTGTCGATGGTCTTCTGAATGGAAAATTCCATTCGTCCTTCCTTTTTGAGATAGCGTAATTTTTTTAAGGCAACTTTGATTTGCCTCACATTGAGAGTTTCGTCGGTGCGGTAATCTTTAAAACGTCTTTCGTCGATTACGTCAAATGCTGTTTTGCCGCTTGAGTCTCCGCCTGCCCTGACTCCATTGGGGTTAAATCCAGAGTTGCCGAAGGCAGATGTTCCTTTTGTACCGACCCATTTGTTTCCACCGTCGTGGCGCTCTTTTTGTTCTTCCAGTCTTTCTTTTAATTTCTTTAAAACTTCTTCGTACTCTAGTTTTACTGCGGCGTTTTTTTGTTCTTCTGGAATTTCTCTCTCGATTGCTTTTTTAAGCCATTCTTCAATCAGAGGCTTCATCTCGTTAGTCTCTCCAATCTGACCTTTGAAGACTTCTGCAAAAATCAAATCAAAGTCATCGTAGTATTTTATATCTTTCACAAGACAATTGCGAGAGATGGAGTAAAATTCATTTACAGAAAGCGAGCCTTTCTTTTCGGAAAAATAAGAAATCGCTTTTAATAAATCAATTAGCTCCGCTGTGGAAACAGGAATTTTACGATTCTTTAGCCTGTAGAAAAACTCGGTGAACACGGGTTACTACTCCTTAGGCGGAACGTGAAGTTGACCGGCGTATTGCAATAGGTCTTCTTCGTTTTTGACAAGAGCACCGAGGAATGGAATTTTATCCATCGGGTTTAAGCTTGCTCCCTGATAAAGTAAAATCTGGATCCAGTCGAGTAGCTCACTCGTAGAGGGTTTTTTCTTCATATCTTCCATGCGACGAATTTTGTAAAATGTTTTCATGGCAGCCCCGATAAGAGTCGAGTCAATATCTGGGAGGTGAACACGGATTATCTCCTCCATGAGTTCGCGGGAAGGAAATTCTATATAATGAAAAATACAACGACGCAAGAATGCATCGGGAAGTTCACGCTCATTATTCGATGTGATAATCGTAAGTGGACGCTTTTTTGCTTTTACAACTCGATTTGTTTCGATGACAACAAATTCCATCTGGTCAAGTTCAAGCAGTAAATCATTGGGAAATTCTATATCTGCTTTATCAATCTCGTCAATGAGAACGATAGACGGAACACTTGACTCAAAGGCAAGTCCGAGTGGTCCCATGCGAATGTAATTTTCAATGTTATGAACTTTGTCTCTATCTTTTCCTTCGTTAAAGCGAGAATCATTTAAGCGAGACACTGCATCATAAAAATAAAGTCCATCTTTAGCAAGACTCGTAGACTTTACATGCCATTTAAAAATAGGAAGATTACGCGTCTTAGAAATATGATCGGCTAATAGCGTTTTGCCGGTTCCGGGCTCACCTTTGATTAGAAGTGGTCTACCAGTAACCTCTGCAACGAGAAGTGCTTCTTCTAATTCTCTCGATACTACATAGCCTTCTTTTAAACTCACAGATTTTTGTTTCATACATACAGTGTTCTCATTGCGCTTTAAAAAATAAATAGTTTTTTCTATTGACAAACGCAATTATTGCAGGAAACTAAAATTATGATTTCCGATTCTTTATTTCAACAATTAAAAGACCTGACCAGAGAAGTAGAGCTTGAAGCAATTGTGCGCAAACTACTAATTAACTCACCTTACGCAAGGTGAGTGCCAGCGTTCCCAGCGCTGAGGGTGGGGTTACACCTAACGGTGGGTTTCCTCCCATCGCTTGGTCGCTCTCCTTCAGCCAAGCTATCCCGCAGGCTATTAATTCATTAGATTTATCTAATATTCTTGATTTCATAAAAAAATCCATCGTTTTATTCTCTTGCGTAAGGTGAGTAATTAACTAAAACGATAGGATTAAAAGTATTGTTTATGCATAAGATTTTTCTAATACTAATTCTACTGACCATTGCAAATTGTATATCAATCACTGTTCCTCCCTATTCTTTATCAAAACAAAACATCATCGATGCTAAAAAAATTAAAACAAAGTATCCCAATCTAAAAATCAAACTTGGAGAATTTCTGGAAACTTCAACCATCAAGATTTATTGCAATGGTGTCAATGATATTAAAGCTAATCCTGATTATGCGAACTATATAAAAGAAGGACTAAAGGATGAACTAGAAGTCGCAGAGGTTTATGATGAAGAGGCTAATATTGTTTTATCCGGAAAAATAAATTTTCTCCCTGGTAACTTTCCAAATGGAAAAAGAAAATTTATAATGGATGTTAGTATCAATAATAAAAAGGATTATTCTGTAGAATCTGACTTCAATCCTGCCTGGATTATTTTTAACGGATGCCCGTACGATAAGGAAAAGATTCTTCCAACGATTCAAACTTTAATCAGTGAAATTTTAAATCACCCTGATTTGATTGAATTTATCGCGGATGCGAAATAATTTTTTTAATGGTTATTCATTATACCTAATTCAAAAGTAATATACAAATAAGTTGAGTTCCCCGATATCGATTGGCGTCCGGGGGTTTGCGTGTTATCATAACCTAGACTCCTTTTTCCCTTTTTTTGTCGTTACTAAAAAAGGGGGTAAGTCCTGGTTTTTTTCGGTTGATTTTCTCATCATGAGAAAGATATATCCAATGAGAAGCAATTGTATTACAGTCGAGGCAACGCGCATACTGTGTCCGATGGCAACAACAACTTTCAGTGGAATGTTCCTAAAATGAAATTAAAAATCTGGTATAATATTGTAGTGATTTTGGCACTGTTTTTCGCCATTATTCTTTTTCCACAACTGCCTCTGAATGATCTGACTTTTTACCTTAGATTGATACTAATCTTCATCCTAATCACCGAAATTATTTTAGTTTTCAGAACTTTTGTATTGAACGACAAATCGAGTGATTGGATTAAAAATATTGGAATTAGTATTGTCTCGACCATCGTTTTTTTACTTCTTATCGAGTCTTCTTTTATGTTTGTTCCTCGAACTCATGGCATCGGTTATTCTCTGGCGAATATACTTTGGTTCAAGAAATACTGGAATCCAATAAACTCACATGGATGCAGGGATGTGGAACCTATTAAGAGTGGTAAGAAAAATATTTTCTTTGTCGGGGATTCATTTACAGCAGCGCAAGGCATTAATGATGTAAAAGACCGATTTTCGGATATTGTAAAAGAAAACATAACAAAGGCAGATGATAAGATTCAAGTAATCAATCTAGCGCATAATAGCTTCGATACTAAATCTGAATATGAATCCATGCAGAAATTCATCCAATTAAGTGAGATTCAACCCGATTTTATTGTGCTTCAATATTATGGAAATGACATTGATCATATCGCGAGGGAGCATGGGCTAAAAGGTGGGGAAGGATTTTCTCCTTACGCACAGATGAATTTCATGACTCTCCAAGTTGTCAGTGGTTCTTATCTTATCAATTTTCTTTACTGGTTGTTTCCAAAACAGGATGTTAATGGATATTTAACATACCTTGAGAAGGCTTATGCAAAGGATGAGATATTCAACGATCATATGCGGGAATTTCTTCCTTTTATTGAGGTTGCCAAGGCAAGGAATATTCCTTTGCTAGTTGTTATCTTTCCTTTTATGCAAGAAATTGAATTAAGTAAAAAACTATATATTCATAAAATAAGCAATTACCTTACTAATAATGAAGTGAAATACATTGATCTTTCTCTTCTATTCAAAGACTTACCTGTATCCGACCGAGTCATAAACAGTAACGACGCTCACCCATCAGAAAAAGTTCACCGACTTGTTGGTGATGAACTATCCAAATATATTTCTAGTCAATTAACGAATCGGGAAAATGAAAGATAAAAAACTGGTACGCAATCCAATGAATGATTTGGCGTTGACTTCCCTGATTTATGCCTTCGCTGTCGTATTCTTTATCTATATGGTATTTGCAGGTGGAACCACCCATGGCAGGAGCCCGAATGAACAAAGCCGGATTGAACTTGCTGTAGCACTCGCTAAATTCGGATCTGTTTCTCTTGATCCTGTAATTTCTACCTATGGAACTCCCTTCGACCGTTCCGAGATAGATGGTAGCGTGTATTCAGACAAAGCACCAGGGCTTTCCTTGCTTGCCGTACCAATTGTATGGTTAGTTGATCAGCTTAGCCCACGGGAGCTAACAAGCCTTCTCCCAAGCTATACTTTATTGAGGCATCTACTGACTTGGATCCTCGTCACTCTACCTGCCGCTTTGTTTCCTTTCCTAGCTCTCGGGGTTTATAGCTCTGGACATTCTCAATTGAAAAAAAATCGCATCGCCCTGCTTTTTGCTCTAGCCACCCCGCTGATGACATATTCGGGAGTGTTATTTGGTCATGTTCCCTCTGGAATTCTGGCTGCCGTTGCTTGGAAACTGACTCTCATCCCAGAAGCGGAAGACAAACGTATTACTTCTCCGGTTTCTGCTGCCCTGGCTGGTCTTCTGTTGGCTGTAGCAGTGACCATTGAGTATCCAACCGCTATTGTCGGTTTTGTAATTTTTCCAACCATGGTTCTACGTCGAGTGCCATTTTCTACACTAGCAGCCTTCGCAGTTTTCTGTGTGATAGGTCTTGTGCCATGTCTTATTTACCACCAACTTGCTTTTGGTTCACCGTTCACTACTGGATATGCATTTAAGAGTGATTGGTGGCATGCTTTGGTTCACCGGGCAGGCTTCTTTGGAGTTACGATTCCTCGATTGGAGCACTTTTGGGGAGTTCTTGCGGGTATGAAGCGGGGAATACTTTTCTTTTGTCCGATTTTACTTCTGATTCCATTCGGCTTTATTAAAATGGAGCGTGAGAAACGAACCAGTTCCTATTCGTATATTGCATTGGGTATAGTCTATTTACTGTTTGCTGCTGGATTTTCAGACTGGCAAGCAGGTTGGAGTGCTGCTGCGCGCCATCTTGTTCCTTGTATCCTTATCTTTATTTTTCCATTTGCCAAAGCCGTTGAATTCATTACCCAAGAAGATAAGAATCAGGCACTCCGTTTGGCATTACTTTACAGTGTGGGATTCTCTTTGACTGGCTCCTTACTAAGCCTAAGCCTCACCCCGTTTTTCCCCGAGCATTTCTCTTCGCCGCTTGGGCAGTTAGTTCTGCCAGCTATGGCGGATGGGTTTTTTGCGCCCACTCTGCTTTCTGGAGACGGTCTGGCATCTCGTGGCTATGCTATCGGTCTGGTTAGCCTAATAAGTTTCGGCGCTGTGACCTGGGTGCTACTTGGATTGATGAGTCCTTTGAAAATCAAAGTAGTAGTTCCAATATCACTTATTTTAGCCTCAGCACTCTATGCAGGTGTTATTTGGTGCACAGCCCAGCCACTAGCGAATGATCAACTACAAATGCGAAGGGAAGTTCTTAGGCATATAGGATATGATTCCCAGCAAGAAGTGAGCCCATAGGTGATGATTGCCTTGCTATCCGCAATGCATTGTACAATGTTATATCGAAAGGCGGTCGATTGATTTGAACCTTTTGCTTTGGGCTTGTATAGTCTTGTTGATCCTGCTTTCGATATATTCTGTAGGGCTTTATCTTGGTGTATTTGTATTTCTTAAAGCATCCGTAGGGGACAAAGAATTCAATGAGTATCCAGAGGATTCAGTAGCTGTTCTGATTCCTGCTCGCAATGAAGGTGAGGGAACGATGCGTGCAATACGGTCGGTTCTAAGCCAAGACCACAAGGGGTCACTCGAAATCTATCTCCTTTTGAAAGACCGCTCAGACTCATGTATTCCTCTGCTTGCATTAGCTTATCCGAAAGCCTCTCTTGTCGATACCAATCATGAGTTAGTCGAACTTGTAAATGCGAACGGACATAAAGTGTCTGTAGCATTCACTGGCGATGACCCCAAAAGCGAAAAATTGAATTGGATGTCGGCAAAGCTCAGAATAGCATACCTTGCCATTCTCGACAGCGACCACCAAGCAAGTCCCGAATGGATACGATCATCCATTTGCCTGCTTCAGGAGAAAAAATCTCGAATCATTCAGGCGCGTCGAGGTCCACTTTCAGCTCTCGGATTCTTCCAGTTATGGGATTCCTTGCACCAGCATATTGGTTGTGAATTGTTTAATACCGCTTTTACCAAGCTAAACCTGTCCCTTTTCTTCACTGGAACTACCGTGGTCATGGACACAGCATTGCTGCAAGAAAACCCTCTGAGTGATTGCATCACAGAAGATGCTGAATTCAGTTATCGAATTATTCTCAAAGGGGAAAAAATTATCTACAACCCGTATTATGGCTCGATTGAAGAAGTCTCGCCTAATATGTACAGCTTCATTTCCCGACGAAGACGGTGGGCGAACGGTCACTCCCATTCATTCTTTAGCCACTTAGGTAATCTATCTTCATCCCCACTATCTTTTGTGCAGCGGTTACAGTTTATATTCCACGGTATGCATTACATAATCGCATTATTTGTTTTCTTACTACACCTTGATATCGGACTGATTATCATTCAGGGAATGTTACCTGTACCACAGATTGCAGCTCTTTTAGCAAGCTTGATTTTAGGTTTGATGATCGCAAGAAAGCAACGTCCTGTTCGTAGTGTTTCTTTTCTTTCCGAAATTGCAATCATTATCGCTTGGATATTTCCCGCTGTTGTAATTGTGATTAATCTGAGTATGGCTTTCCTTGCGAACAATATATCACAAGCTGCCCTACCCATCCCATCTATTCTGCAAGCCTTGGGTCTGGTTAGTCTCTGTGCTCCTTTGGTGGTTCTTATAGTTGGTCTTGCAGGCTTTCGGCAGCTTAGCATCGGAACTTTTCTTTGGGTTGTCTTGACCTATCCAATTGCGTTTTATCTGGATGTTATGGCTGTCCTAATTGGTCTTGTGGATTTTATCACAAATAGACAGTTCTGGCATGTCGTGGCACGCTCTCCTCGGCATCCCGTTCCTGCAAAACATAGAACAGAAATACATGCGATTCGTTCTCTGGGAATTAAGGATAGCCTTCGAATACTAACGGTTATGCGTGCTTTCCGTGCAGCTCTGAGTCGATCAGTTACTCTCCCAATACTTATTGCTCGTTTATCGCCTTGGCTTTTGCTCCTTGGTCTTGTCTATATAGGTGTGAACTACACTCCCACTTTGAAAATGCAAGTAGCTCCTGTCGACTGTAAGGTGTTAGATCATGACACGGATCCCTGGATTTTGCATCCGCATAAAATTACCGGTTATTGCGAATCTTCAGAGAGCGGCAGAAAACTTGGCTTGTCGAAACGGACAGGCACCTACCTACCCTTACTAACAGATAACCTTAATCCTATAGATTCTAAATTTTGGGATAAACTCGACTCAACCCATTTCTGCAATGAAGCCCACTTCAATCCTGGGAATGTAATCCCAATGGCAGAGAGCGGAGTCAAACTTCAACTGCGTAAGGAATCAAGGGGTGATAGGAAATTCACAGCTGGCTCTATTGCAACCAAAGAAGATGCTGACTCCAAATACCTGTATGGGCGATTTGAGGTGGTCATGAAGCCTGTGAAAGCATCGGGAGTCATCACTGCATTTTTCCTCTACCGTTTCGATCCTTGGCAAGAAATCGACGTGGAGTTTCTAGGTCGAGATACCTCTAAGATTCTCCTAAATGTTTTCTATAACCCAGGTAATGCGGGAGATCTCTACAATTACGGATATAGAGGAACGCCCGTTATAGTAAATCTTGGCTTCGACGCCGCAGAGGACTTTCACAAATATGCGATTGAGTGGGACGCCGAAGAAATTCGTTGGTTTGTAGATGATAGACTGATTCATCGTCGAAGCTCGGGGGCACCGACACCCATTCCTCATTTGCCTATGCGGTTCTTTCTGAACGTTTGGCCGACATGTAGTAAAGAGCTTGCAGGACCTTTTATTCCGACAGAGCTACCAATAGACGCTGAATTCAAATCAGTGTCGATTTACCGATGGAAACCATCCAGCCTACCATGGCTATCCTCTTTCCTAGACAAGATATTCCCATTTTCAGGGACGCCTGAGAACTGGAGAGATAAAGCCGAGTGGATTCAGCCTAAAAGGTAATTTAATTAGGATTATAATCATGAAAAAATTGTAACTACTCAGCATACCTTATTGCCACACTGAAAAATTATTCTGAATGCTCAATACTTGGTTCTACGATCCAAAGTTGGAGATGTAGATCTTCGATCAACAGTCGAGTGTTAACTTTTTCTTTTTTTTCAAGAGCTTTTCGAAATTGATCTGTTGGACTATAAAGGAAAACCCTCTCGAAATTTCTAGGAAGTTCGTAGTCCTTTTCCGTCGCCAGAAACTGCATCTTGGTTTCTTCCTTAAGCAAATAACTCAAGGCAATAAGATTTCCAGGATGGTGCCTTTCCTTATTCCCTACAACGAGAGGGGATTTGGATTCATTGATAATCGTTGCTACTTGAGGAAGGATAAAGCTTATGCCCTTAGTCCAGACTACATTTTGCTTAGAGTTAAGAAAACAACTTGCAAAACCAACTCCAATAAGGATAAAAAAAACAGCATTTTGTGTGCGAAGCTTTCCACCTTCAAAATCAGCACCCAAAAGATAGCTAAGTGTGATAATAACTCCTATCAGAGAAGGTGCGATGTATCTCGCCGAAACAGAGCGAATTCCACCAAACAAGAGATCGGGCAGTAGAACAAACGAGATAGGGGCGATTATCAGAAAAAGAACAAGGGCTCCTGTTTTGAATGGGGCGCGCAGTATCAGAAAGACAATTGCTGTGATTACGAGAATAGATGCCAAGCCTACAGCCACAAAACTTGTTGTGCCTTGGTAGTCAGGCCAGAAATCTAATATCGTGCGACTAACGTTCAAGGCTAAAATAGAAAGAAGGCTGCTGTTTGGAATGATTATCATTTTTGACCAAGCCATGGAAATTTGAAATGCCTCCCAACGCAGAGCAAGAGCAAAAGCCCAGGGGGAAAAAAGTATTACACCTAACGATAATGCTACAGCACTCATTACAGTGATTTTATTGATTTGAAACTTTTCTCGAAATAGAATGAACACCGCCTGAGAAAGGATCACGGTCGCTGTTGCAAGCGAGGTGTAAAGTGCCAATGCAGTGAAAAAAGTACAAAGGGTCCAAGCCCAAAAGATGCGACCTGAAGTAACTGAACCCTGAACCAGTTCAGTCAGACGAATTGCACGCAGTAAAGCAGCATTCGAAAATAAAATTAGCACGAACCAAAGAGTGTATTCACGAGCTTCCTGGGCATACAAGACGAAAAAGGGGGAGACTGCTATGAGTGCGGTCGCCGTCCAAGCAATGCGCTCAGATCGGAAAAGTTCACGGCAAAACCAAAATATGGCAGGAAACATCAATAGACTAAAAAGGACGGAAAGCAATCTTAGTGTAGAGATATCATCACCGAATGTGCGACCCCAGATTCCAGCAAGAAAATAATACAAAGGTGGATGGTGAGGGTCATCTTGTGCTAAACCTTTTAGAATAGCAAGAGCATCTTTCTGATGAGTGTGGTGGATCGAACGAACAAGATCTACGTCAAGAACTTGCCCGGTATAGAGAACACTGCTCCAATTATCCACTTGTAGCCCTGCAGAAAATAATCTTGTACCAACTTCATCGTGCCATATCAGTTTTTTATCAAGATGCTCAAAACGAAAGAAAATCCCCAATACAATTGCCAATACGATCCAAGTGTTGCGAAAAAATGTTGACCTGTTCTTACCTATCATAACCAAACTATTAAGCAGAATCTAGAGAATTGCTCTAGGCGCAACCCATAATAAATTGATTGCATTTTTGCTAAGCAGAGTTTTAATCTGTGTCATGTTGTTGTCCTACTATCTTCCAAATTCATAATATGATTAATGAAATCAATCAAGCGCCTTATATGAGAGTTTACTATGACAGTTGATTTCATGCGTAAACTAGATAAATGGGTAGGAATACCAGCTTGTGCTGCATTATCATTGGTGGATTACATTTCTCAGCCCTTTGCATCCAGGAAATCTCGTCCCATTAAAAAAATTCTTTTTATCCAGATATCAGAGATGGGATCGAGCATCTCGGCATACAGTTCAATCCTTAAAGCACGTGAACTTTTTCCTGGAGTGGAAATTTATTATTTCATATTCCAAGAAATGCAAGAAAGCATTCATCTAATGGGAGCTATTGATCCAGAAAAAGTGTTTACGGTTACTTCAAAGTCTTTCATTGGTCTTGCAAAAGGACTGTTAAAGATGGTATGGACTATGCGCAGGCAAAAATTCGATGCGATCCTTGATCTAGAACTTTTCTCTCGAATGAGTAGTCTGATTGGTTACTTGTTTGGAGCGAGGCGACGGGTCGGTTTCAACCGCTTCCATATGGAAGGTCTCTACCGAGGAAATCTACATACACATCGAGTCTTGTACAATCACGTTCGACACATCAGCCATAATTTTCTTTCGCTCGTCTACGCTTTGAAGGAAGACCCTGCTGCACTTCCACTTTCCAAGGTGTACATTCCGGAAAGCGATATTCATTCGTTGAAGCTTCTGTCAGGAAAGGATGAAAAAAAAGCGTTGCTTACTAAACTTCGTGCGCTATGTCCATCCATCTCTCCGAAAACAAAGTTGATACTTTTTAATCCAAATGGAAGTGAGCTGCTTCCCCTTCGACGTTGGCCGATTGAGAACTACATTGAGACTGCCAAACGCCTATTACAGCACAAAGATTTCTGCGTTATCATTACAGGTGCTCCGTCCGAGATACAAGGTGGGGCGACAATCTGCAATGCAGTACAGAGCGACCGCTGTGTCAATTTCGTGGGAAAGACGACGCTTCGAGAACTCATCGACTTATATAATATTTCAGACCTTCTTCTGAGTAACGACTCCGGTCCACCCAATTTCGCATCCCTAACAGATCTCCACACGCTCGTATTTTTTGGTCCAGAGACCCCAATCTGCTACAAACCTCTCGGAAAAAACATCGAAGCGCTTTATGCTAATTATCATTGCAGTCCCTGTGTGTCGGCTTACAATCATCGCAAGTCCGCTTGCCGTGATAACAAATGCCTCCAAGCAATAACGGTGGACGAAGTTTATAAGAGAATTGTTACCGTAGTGAAAGCGAAAGGATAGAAACTAGGGAATAACAACCATTAACCATTCCGTATTAACAATTCACCATTATCCCCCATACCCTCCTACAAGCTCAGAAAGAAACGTTGGTATCGCAGTCTCAAAAAAAACTTCATTTCCGGTGTATGGATGTTTAAATCGAATAGAAAGAGAATGAAGAGCAAGTCTCAAGTATTTCTTTTTGTCATCGCCGTATTTTGAATCGCCGACGACGGGATGATGTTCGTCTGCAAAGTGAACTCGGATTTGGTTTTTTCTTCCGGTTAATAAGTTGATTTCGACTAGCGAATAATAAAGAGTATCCTTTAAAACTTTATAAGCGGTATGCGATAATTTACCAATCGACTGGTCTTTTGTGGAATACACCATGAGAGCTTTGTTTTCGGTTAAATAAGAGCTAATTGTTCCTTCTAGTTTTTCCCAGCGTCCGTGAGTGACTGCTACGTATTTTTTACTCGTAGTATCCCAGTTGTCCTGTAGATTTAATTTTGCAGATTCTGTTTTAGCAAATACCAATATGCCGGAAGTATCGCGGTCTAGTCTATGAACAATAAAGATTCTATTCTTGGATTTGAAATTTCCTTTTTTTACATAATCGGTGAGAGAGGCATAGGCGGTTTTTGCTTTTTCTGATTCTGTGGCTATTGTAAGTAAGCCACTAGGTTTATTGACAACTAAGATGTCTCTATCCTCATGAATTATTTCTAATCCCTTCGGAAGAAATTTTGTATTGCCCTTTGCATTCTTTGTCATTCTGTAACAATAATTCTATCAAGTCTACTTACAACCTCTTTTTGTATTCACCACTGGCAACAAGCCAGCTTCCATCTTTTTCTATTGCTTCGATTAATTCATTTACAAATAAAATCTAAAAAAATAAATTAGCAACAAAAGGATAAATTCATGTCAAAAGTATTATTACTGTTAGTCGCTAGTTTCTTTACATCTTGTTTATATACTAATATTAAAACTCCCGGTTGGTATTATTCGCAAAATTATACTGACGTAAAGGGAATGGAAATTGTCGGGAAGTTTTCAGGAGAAGCCTGCGGCGAGTCTTATCTCTGGGCGATTTACACCGGGGACGAAAGCTTCGATACAGCAGTGTCTAACGCACTTGGAAACAAGGCAGACTTACTCTTCAATGTCCAAACAGATTACTCTACCGAAAGTTATGTATTTAATTTAAAAATGAAACGATGCACAAAAGTAACAGGCATAGGCGTTAAAATTCCGGGTGGAGTAAAGTCTTCGCGATGAGATTTTTACTTATCTCTATTCTATTTATTTGCCAATGCCACCTTGGAAAGCAATCACAAGTTTTACTTCGAAAAAATAATCCTATGCCTAATGAAGTAAGACCTACGCCGGGTAGTGAAGCAACACAAATTACTACAGTGGCTAATGGCAAATTCAGAGATGCCTCTATTCATATAGGCTCTGAAAATTCTATCGTCATGCGAAATTTTCAGCGGGGCATAGACGCATTTGTCGTAGTAAATATCTCTGCTCTTCCCTCAAAAGATATGCTAAACACAAACCTAGAGGACTTTGATTTAGAAAAGCATGAATTTATAGAAGTCATTGGCGAAAGCAAAGGCTGTCAAACGGGTGTTACCCTCTATGTGCCTGTAGGAAAAGGCGATAGTAAATCTTACATACCTGTAAGCTTTACCTTTTCAAGAAATAGCTTTTATGATGAACTCCGAAAGAAAATGGAAGAAGAAAAAATTATCGCTTTGTTTGATTCGAGATTGGACAAAGAAAGACAATCCTATATGTTTGGTTTGTTCAGACGGGAATGCACTAGATTTAGATCCATAGGAATTAGAGAAAAATCCTGACTCATAAAAAAACAATATTGCCAAATTTATCCTTCTCTTAAAAACTTGGAAGAGTCACCGGAGAAACATATGAATAAAACTTTTCTTTTAACTAATTACAGCGGAGAGACAGAACGTCTTTCTTTTTTTAGATTTACAATTTTACTATTTGCACTGCTTATCAGTTTCACAGGCTTACGCGCAGAAACCCCTCTTCGTGATGTAGTAGTCGTTGGAAACAACTGGGATGGAACTGCTGATATATTTGATCCTAAAACATTTAAAGTTTTAAAGAGATTAAATATTGTACCGGATAAAGAAGAGCGAATTGCTGAGGCAAATGAAACTCTAAAAGGAAAAATTTATTTTTCTCTTATTAAAAAAGTTATCGGGGAAGGAAATGTGCAAATGGTTGACGACATGTTCACTTCAAACGATGGACGGCTACTCTTTGTTTCCCGCCCGAGCTTTGCCGATGTAATTGCAATGGATGTAAATACCGGCAAGATTGTATGGCGCACAAAAATTGAAGGCTATAGAGCAGACCATTCCGCCATTTCTCCTGACGGCAAAACATTCTTAGTCTCTGCATCGACTGCCAAGAAAGTGCAGGCAATTGATACTGCAACCGGTGCTATCAAAGGAGAATTTGAATCAGGAGACCAACCACATGAAAGTAATTACTCTAAAGATGGAAAGAAAATTTTTCATGCAAGCATTGGAAAAGTTTACGTTCCATTTATCTCTAGCTTCTTAGATTGGATTAAGGGCAAACGCTATTTTCAAATCGTAGATGCTGATACGATGAAAGTCATAAGGCGCGTAGACATGAAAGAAAAACTAAATGAATTTGGAAGACCCTGGGTTGACTCTGCTGTGAGACCAATGGCGATTTCCCCCGATGAGAAATTTGTTTATTTACAAATCTCTTTCTTTCATGGATTCTTTGAATATGATATTGAGAAAGATAAAATCACCCGCGTTGCCGAACTTCCAATTCCTGAGGAAGTAAGAAAGTTAAACTTTAGCGGATACCAATTAAATTCCGCTCATCATGGAATTGCAATCAATTCAGAAGGAACAAAACTCTGTGTGGCAGGAACCATGTCTGCTTATGCAGCTATTGTGCACCGCGATAATTTTTCTTATAAAATAATTCCTGTCGGGCCAAAACCTTATTGGTCTACAGAAAGTGCTGACGGAAAAAATTGCTATGTGTCTGTGAGCGAAGAAGACCGAGTAGCCGTTATATCATTTGCCGATGAAAAAGAAATTGCAAGTGTTCCAGTTGGTCGTCATCCGCAGCGTGTTCGTAATGGTAAAATGCGTTTAGAGTAATATATGGAATTTATTACAACGGAAATCAGAAATCAAGTATTACTCATTGGTCTAAATCGAGCCGATGCAAGTAACGCTTTTAATGTGCAAATGCTTATGGAACTAAGCACAGCCATTACTGACTATGAGGCTAACCCAGGTTTGCGCTGTGCGGTTATTTTTGCTCACGGAAAGCATTTCACTGTTGGGCTACAACTAGATGAAGTAAGAGAATGGATTTTACAGAATGGGAAAATAGCTTATCCCGAAGGTCAGCTTGACCCGTTTGGATTGAATACTCGCCGTAGAACAAAACCACTAGTAACCGCTATCCAGGGGTTTTGTTTTACGCTTGGAATTGAATTAGCTCTTGCAAGCGATATTCGTATTGCCGCAAAGAGTGCTCGTTTTACGCAAGCCGAAGTCCAAAGGGGAATTGCTCCCTTTGGAGGTGCCACATTTAGAATGGTTGAACAATTTGGTTGGGGAAATGCAATGCGTTACCTATTAACCGGTGATGTATTCGGCGCTGAAGAAGCATTTCGGATAGGTCTTGTCCAAGAAATAGTCGAAGCCAAAACTCTTCTTGATAGAGCCATTCAAATTGCCGAGACAGTAGCGGCTAACGCACCCCTCGGTATAAAGGCAACTCTAGAAAGCGGCTTTACCTATTTGGATGAACTCGAAAAACGAGTCGGTGCAGATATTCAAAAGCGGGTAATCGAGCTTATGTCCACAGAAGACGGAGCAGAAGGTGTAAAATCATTCCAGGAGAAGAGAAAAGCTAAGTATACGGGGAAGTAAGCAATAGAGCAATAGGTAATATCCGCAGATAAGGATTTCACCTATTGCAATCATTTTATTTTTGTGAGATAATTTTATCATTATGATAAAATTAAAATTTTCATTACTTTGCCTTTTCCTACTTCTATTTTTTTTAAATTGTAAATACTATCTCATTCGAGATACTACTCCCTATGAATTGAATAAAGAGCAAATGAATTTTTTAAAGTCTAAGAAATTTGCATTAGTTGGATTCTATCCGTTTGATTTTACTCGCGATGGTAGACATGCGGGAAGAATTTATGAATCTGACGATCCCAAAATTCCTTGTTCTTATTTTGAAAGTTCCGATGAGAAAAAAAGAAATTTAGCGGTTTATAATTGCATCACGAAGTTTATAAATGAAGATACGAAAAAACCTGATCTCGATTTAGACAAAAAAATTAATCTAAAAACTTTTATATCACGTGGCGCTCAAGAGTATATTATTCCAGCTTTTATTGATTATGATTCTTCTACTGCCAAGTATTTTACTCCAGGTAAGAGCACAAATCAACTTCAAGAAAATGAAAAGCAATCAAATATTTCAAAAGAGAATCTTAGAAATTTTTTGATAACTTTTCTTTCTACCGTCAGACACTCAGGACTAAGAGAAGCAGAGTCTTTTTTAAAATTGGAATATGCAAGCTATAACAAGAATTGTGATTGCTTGAACAACGAAATTTTTTTTCAGCGGGTAACGAGAATTCAACTCAAAAATTTTGATGTGGATTATTGGGTGATTGCGCAGCATCGTCAATTGCAACCTTATTCATTGGATGCAATTGAGGGGAACAGTTTTAGCTCCTGGAAGCAACTTTCGATTATTCCTGCTTACTTTACTTTTTCAACATTTCCTATGATAGGGGATAATCCCTTTGAATCTAAATTTTATATTTATGATAGGCATCTAAACTTAATTAAGACATTTGTATTCCAGAATAGAGTAAATTTTATGCAGGGATGGTGGACTGGATTCTTAAATGAATATAGCAAACATAAAAATATTATCTCCCCTGCCTCAGTCTTTGAACCAGACATAAAAAAACTCGCTAAAGAAATTTATACAATGATAAAAGAGAATTAAGTTTCTCTAAGACAAACTAGCTGAGTTTATAACTACAGAACTGAATGTGGATACTCTCTCCAATACTATTCCTATGAAATTTTATGAGTAAAGCTACCAACTCTAAAGACATCCTGCTCCGAACAGTTTTGTGTCGTTCTTCAAATCCATTTATGAAAAATCTCCCCGGTTTAGATCCTGCCTTTTCTTTTCTACTGGAAATCTAAGTCATAAAATAATACATTGTATCCGATTAGATATATATGAGGAAAAAATAAGCAGTGATATTAAAAAGAGACAAATTTAGAAATAAAATCATCGGTTTGGGTTGGCTTGGTATTGCGGGCTTTCTTTTTTGGGCAAATGTCTATTCTTTATTTTCGAATCATCGCGAAAGCAATCGCACCCATTCCTCCGGACTTGATCTTATAACTGAGCTTCCTGCTAGAACATCGTTTGGCGATGATCTAATCACCGAACAAGAATTTCATGATCCTTTATTTCCGCACAGACGTATTCCGATGATCTCCCGTGGAATTTTTGCCTCTCCCGATCCTGATGGACTAGTAGATATTGATAACATAAAAACTCCTCGAGCTAGATTAGAAAAAGATTTTCTCGGGCAAGGATATGAAGACGACTTATCTATGTTAGCCGGTGAAGCTCATTTCGGTAATTGTTTAAACGGAGTATTCACCATGAACTACGATGGTTTTAATTGTTGTTGTGCCTATGCAACTGAAAGCTGTCAGGGCTTAGCACGGTTATCCTTTGGATTTCCTGCTTTGCCTGTTGATGAAAATGGCACTCATGGACCGCTACCGGGTTATGTTAGAGCAGTAATAGATGCACGCTGGTTTCGTTCAACTATCCCCAATACACAAAACAAAAATCGCTCTCTTAATAAAAAAGTGGATTTTGGTAGCAATGAATTTCAAAGCGCAATTAAATTTCTTCCGAATTATTTACAATGGCGTTATATCATGAACCCAAACTTCGATCCGAATAGCGAGCAGCCAGAAGGATTAAAGAATTTAATTTCTTACTGTAAGGGTAATGTCGGTTTTGCTCCAACTGAGGATACTGGTGAAAGAAACCCTAGACAGGCTTTAATTCCCAATCCAAATGATCCATTGGGTAAAGATTTTAAAGTATTTCTTCCTAAAGACACTCCTAATGGAAGTCCAAATTGGGCACCAAACCCGAGAACGGCTTTTGATACCTGTGTTCGTCCGTATGATACTAAGGATGTTGCCGGCAGACGCGTATATTCCGCTGAAATACACGATGCCTATGCTATTGCAGATGACTTTTGTTATAATAAACTCGCCCCGGTTCCTCATATGTCAAACAATGGTATTTTTAAAGATAAAACAGGACGTCATACGAGATGGAATCAGTGGGCAGAGAGATATGAAATCTTTGGAGTAGACACAAAAACAAAAGAACCCTTCGATCATCGCTTTAAAATAAAACATAGTAATACATATTTCCATTACCGTGCAAGTCTACCCTCTGTTAACCGCTATGGGTACGAATTCAATTGTGTTCTAGAAGTAGCGAGACCTTTTGACTTAGAAGTAAGACATGTAGATCCCTGCCCACCCTTAATTCCCTATAGTAACCATGGTGAAGCGCCTGATTCAAAACGCTGTATTCAATCAGAAGGCTATGAATACCAAGACGCTCACTATGCCTATGGACCGGTTTATGTAAAGAGCGATCCTCTAAAACCAGATACTTTACGTCTTGCAACTAATAGCGAATATCCTCCTGGTAAGCAACCGGGTCACTTCGGGGAATCAGGCACTCCTAATATGAATTGTGTCGATGCAAAACGAAAATGCATGCGCCATGATAAATGGACAAATAAATGTAAACCAGATGGAACAAACTCCGGTGATGCAAGCGTGATTTTTCCTCACGAAGAAGAAGCAAAGGTGCATGCATGGGAGAACAACAATATTCCAAAGCATGAACATAATAAATGTAAACCGCTAGAATGGGATTTCTTTGCAAAACAATACGAACGGTAGCTCTAAGGTAAGGGATTTTGCTTGAGTAAACGGCTTTAAATAGCGAGAATAGAAGTAATATGAACAAATACACTTCTCTCATTCCACTCCTTTATCCATTCAATTTAGAGGGAAACTCTTGGTTTGCTACGCTTTATAAAAACTTAATCTTATCCGTATTTTTAGAAAATCCGGGTAGAACATTTAACAGTGATGAGCTTTTAAATTTCTTATTCAAAAACTATTCCTTAAAAGTAGTCAATATTCCTGAATTTAATGAGATACTCGAGATTCTCACGAAGGAAGATGCAACCTTAATTCCACAGCTCGAAAAGTTTGCGATGAATCCAAGCAAGCTAGTAGAGATGGAAGATTTCTATGTAAAAGTTTTAGGGATTGACGACCAAGAAGATGGGCAAACGAGAGTGGATTATGAAGAAAGCCTCAGAGCCTATGCCTCAATTGATGCAGAAGGACTTGTATGGAAATCTTTTTACGATGATTTGTTTATTCCCCTTATATACCATTTTTATATTCGCCTTACTAATCCAAACTATAAAACAGAAAAAGAGCTTTTGCAATCTTATAAAACGTTCATGGGAAAATTTCCTCAGAATAAAGAAGAGATTCATGAAATCGTTACAAAGTTCTTACTCAAGAAAAGTTCCTCTTTTTTTAAAAAGCATTTAATTGCATGTATCTTCTTTGAATCCGTCAACGGAGATTTAAAAGATTATGACTCGATCATGAAATTACTCGAACATCCGGATAATCTCGATTTGTTCCTAGAAAGAAATGTATTATATTTCATGGAAATCATGCTCACCATGTATTCTATTGAAGATCGTTTAAAATCTTCTACAGCGTCTATCGCATCTTTACTTTTTGAAGATTCCTTTTCGCGTAATCTTCATTATACCGACATCGCAAATAAACAAAATGAATTTTTTAAGAAAAATCTAAGAGCAGAATCTTCTAGCATTTTAGATTCAGTAAAAACCGAAAATGAATCTTTGAAATCAGGATTTGAAATTCTAAAAAATGAAATTGCCCAGATGACAGGAAAGCTAGAAAACCTAAAAGAGAATTTTACAAAACAATCTAAATTCATTTTAAAAGTTCAAACTAGTGTTGAGGAAAAAATAAAAGAGCACACAGAAAATTCTGTAAATAACCTTAAAAATCGGAATGTAGAAATTATAAACAAGATCACAGAGCTTTCCATGGTTTTTGTTCCGGTGGCTATTGTATTATTATCCGCCGTGTTTTATTTAATCCCCGAATACATTCTATTTGCCGCTATTGGCATCGTATCTATTTATCTTATTCGACTTTCGTTTTACCTATTCGAAATTCATTTAGATAAAAAACTCATTTCGTATTTCAAGAATGAAATAAAACAATTCGAAAAGAACTCATCGCAAGAAGAAACAGCCGCGCATATTACTATTCCCCAAACTTCCGAATTACAAGCCATTGAACTTGCCAAATAAAATTTCTTAGAGGTATATATGTTTCTATTAGCTTTTTTACCAATACTCATCATTTTAGGAATTATCGCCTACCTTGTTTTTATGGGAGCCTTTCTTCCTGTTCCCATCGAAGAAAAAACAGTTGGACCTTTTCGTTTTCTATATAAAGAAATCAATGCCAAAGACTATTCTCTTGTTGGTAAAACAACGACAGAAATAGCTGAATTTTTAAAGCAGTATAGCTTCTCAAATCAAAAGCCATTCCAAATTTTCTATCCTGATGAAGAAAAACGACTCGCCGAAGTGGGTTTCATTGTAGAGGAAAATCCTATAAATATTGAAAGTCTCAAATTTAAGACTGTTCCCGCAATGCTCTGCCTAACAACGAGTTTTCCCTGGCGCAATTCCTTCTCTTTTATATTTGGTTTTATGAAAGTTGACCCTGCTCTTAAAAACTATCGCGATTCTAAAAATCTGAAAAAAACTGAGGCTATGGTTCTGCTAGATGAGGATACTATCTATTATATGCAAAGAGTGGAGAAGTAGAAAATCAAATATTTAATCCAAATACATTGTCAACCGAATCGTTTTTACTTTTTGGTTTTCTAGTTGAAAATGAATTGTATTTGGATAACCAGTAGGACATTCATCTGACCTAGGAATACAAGTAAGGTAAGAGAATTGATCTTTAGACATATAAAAAGGAGTTTCAAATTCCAATTCTAAATCCTGCAAATCAGACCCGATTTGTATCGCTTTATTTTTTAACTTTTCAGAAGTAAAGAAAGTCATATCAAACAAAAATTGATCAATGAAAATCAATCTAAAATCTGGATAGGTAACTTCAATGAAACTATTAAACCCGCCATGGGGATTTGATCCTTTAAATTTGACTTCATTAGTTGGTTTTCCGAATTCAAAAATGAATTGCTTATAACTCTTCTGTGACATATTGGTATCAAAGTATTTGCGAAGCTTTTTAAAATTTGCATGCGATTGTGGAACCTTAGAGCTTGCCTGAATAGCTTTACTGACTGCAATTTCTTGCTCTGTGAAATTCAAATATTTCCCAAAAAGCCAACCCGTTTTGTTTTTAAATTGCGTCTTATACCAATAATCCTCATGACTAGCAATGTTTTCTTTTTCCGTAGTTTTCTCTGTCGCAAATACAATATAATTTTCAGGAATGGAATCTATCACTTTACTATTTATATCTGGGCTCTCTCTTAGATTTAGAATTGGTTTTGCCATTACCCTGGCAGGTGTTGGGGTAAATTCCTCTTTGTCTACATGATTAATTTCTTGCACTTCCACTTTTTTGGGCGCACTCAAGCAATTTGCAAAAAACAATGTAAGCAATAATTTATAAACAAAGTATTTCATAAGGTTTAGTATATAGGCGTAAGTTTAACTTTTTAGTAAATAATTTTTATTTGATAAATTGCTTTATTAAGAGTATGAAATAAAAAAAGCCAGCGTTTGAATGCTGGCTTTTTATTAGAAATTAGAAAGTAAAAAGACTTAGTCGTCTTCGTCCTCGTCTTCTTCATAATAATCGCTGTCTTTAGGATCTTTCTTCGCAGGTGTCGGTTTTACATTTTTCTTTGGCTCAGGATTGATAGTAGTTTCCTTTGACATATCCTTTTCGTCTTCATTGTCTTCGTCTGCATAGTCATCTTCCATACCTTTTTTAGCAGGGTTAGCAATGTTTACTACATTGATTTTTGCACCAAACACCCATCCTTCTACAATGCCCTTCTTAGAGCCTTCTTTATTTGTTACTGCTTGTAAGAGATAATATCTATCTTCTACGACAGCATTATTCATTTTTACTTTAAATCTCTTTTCGGTAACTTTACGAATCTTCGCAACATCGGTGTTTGCTAAAACCAAGACCTTCTCTGAACTAGCTCTAGGCAATTTACGGATAGTCGCAGAATTTGTTTTAACTACTGCATACTTTCCATAAGCTTTACGTAGATTTATTTCTCTTTGAATGATTGCTTGGTAGTTTTCATTTTTATTTGTTTGCATCATCTTCATTAGAAGAAGAGTAGCATTTAAAGTTTTCTTTTTGCTAATAGCAAAAATTACCTCTGGCTCAAGACCTGGATTTTCACCAATTGCTGTGCTCAATATATCTAAGCTTTCAGGAATCTTTGAGTTTCCAAGTCCACGAACAGCACCCGATTGATGCTCTTGCACATCCGATTTTAAAAATCTTCTGAGAGTTTCTAAATCATCTTTACGAGAAAAGTTTCCAAGACCATCTAGAGCGGCAGCAACTACATTCGGATCTCTAGAATTTAATCCCTGACGAATGATGATATCTCTTCCGAGGCTACTCTTAGTTTTGCCTAAACCCTTGAAGGATGCAATTTTAATATCTACATCAGACGATTTTGTTCCTTTGATAAAGTATTTGAGTGAAGTGCGAGAACCAATTTTTTCTAGAGCCTTGTAAGCATGTTGTCTTACTTCGTATGCGTCAGTGTCTATAGCTCGGTGAAGAGCCTTCGCACCACGACCCATACGACCTAAAGCACGAGCAGCTTCGGATCTTACTTCAGGGATGGGGTTAGTAAGTAAAATCCTAGCTATTTGTTTGATAGAGTTTTTATTATTTTTGGCTTCGCTTTGTTCGATTGCCTTTAAGCCTTCTTTCGTTAGAAGTTTTTGCTTTTCCGGATCCATATCTTCATAGGAAGGTGCAGCAAATTGACTATTATTCGCAGGGATATTTGGTTTATAAGTGCTATTTGTTTTTTTGGGAAATTTAGGATTGTTCTTCGGATTGATTCCAGAGTTAGCAGAAATATCGTCAATGTCCAAGTCATCATCCGCGCTCTCTACATCTTCTAAACTTTTTGCGAGTAGATTTTCGTATGTATCAGAAAGTTGTTCTAAATCGGTATTCTCGACGGGGGCTGCTATTTTTTTCCCATCTTCAGCTAAAAGAGAAAAAAAAGATAAACCTAAAATTAAAATGATTGATTTGAAATTCATAGAATTACACCCCTGATAATAGCTATTTTTATATTAGTAAATATATTATCATTATTTTTCATACCATTATTTTTTGGAAATTATTTTTTTTTAAGGAGTTACTATCAATAAAATCAGCGGTAATGTAGGGGGGCTCAAAAGTAGTCAACTACAAAAGTTAAAAAATTTAGGGGATCGAAGACTCAAAGATAATTTATTGATAAGCATGGATATTGCCCGTATCATGGGTGAAATTTCCAGAGATATCAATAGACAAATCGGAATCTTAATAGATCGAACCGGTCATGTGACTCATGTGATGGTGGGTGATCATAGCTCAATCGAAATTCCGCATTTAGATAGATTGCGCTCCACCGGGAATCGCCTAAGAGGTCTTAGGCTAATTCATACCCATTTGAATGAAGAAAAACTCAGCGAAGAGGATTTGGCTGACCTAGTTCTTCTGCGGCTTGACTATATCACTGCCGTTATCCCTGATGAAACGGGAATGCCCAGATACTTCTATTCTGCCCATGCAAATACAGAATCTGATAGCGAAAAGCTCTGGATAATTCGAGAAAAAGAATTTCCGGGTCAAATGCAGATGGGATTTTTAGAAGAAGTTCAATCTCTAGAATTCAATTTAGGTAAATACAAAAGTAACCTAAAAGAAGCATCTGGCAAAAATCGCGCCTTTTTGATTGGGGTTCATCTAAATAATAAAAAACAGCATCGAAGTATCGAAAGCTCAATTCTAGAATTGAAAGAACTGTGCAGAACGGCGGAGATTCACGTGGTAGATAGTTTCTATCAGCGGAAAAACTCCTTAGATGCTGCTACTGTAATCGGAACCGGAAAAATTAAAGAGATTCTTCTAAAAGCAGTTCAAAAAGAAGTGGAACTCTTAGTTTTTGATTTAGATCTAAGTCCCTCTCAAGCAAAAAAAATTTCTGACTACTGTGATTTAAAAGTCATAGACCGAACCCAATTGATCCTAGATATTTTTGCCCGAAATGCTAAAAGCCGGGATGGGAAGCTCCAAGTCGAACTTGCTCAGTTAAAGTATCTCAAAGGCAGATTATCTGAATTAGATGATAATATGTCAAGACTCACAGGAGGAATTGGCGGGCGTGGTCCCGGAGAAACCAAGCTTGAAATTGGAAAACGTAGAGTAGAAGAAAAAATCTCGCGCTTGGAAAAAGAACTCAAATCCTTAAGGCAGAGACGGGAACTCAATAGAAAAAAGCGAAAGAGAAATGAAATTCCAGTAGTGGCTATTGTGGGTTATACGAATGCAGGGAAATCCACTTTGCTAAATGTACTCACTAATTCAGATGTAATCGCAGAAAACAAACTATTCGCGACACTCGATCCAACGACAAGACGAATTCGTTTTCCAGAAGAAAGAGAAATTATTCTTTCAGATACGGTTGGGTTTATTCATGATTTGCCCCCAGATCTCACAAATGCATTTAAGGCAACTCTTGAAGAATTGGGAGATGCCGATTTATTATTACATGTAATTGATATTTCTAATCCAATCCACTCCGAGCAAGTACAATCAGTGGAAAATATTCTATCTTCTTTAGATTTGCAAAATGTAAAGCGAATTAACGTTTATAATAAAATGGACGCAATGGAAGAAGGATTCAAAGTTCCAGACGATGGGATTGGAATTTCTACAATCAATAAAAATGGGCTAGAAGATCTCCTCGATGAAATAGAGAAAGCATTATGGGAATAATCATTACAAACGATGATGGGATTGATGCGCCGGGTATACGCGCATTATTCAATGCACTCGATGGAAAAAAGACGATCATTGCTCCACGCGATCATCATTCGGGTTGCGGTCATCAGGTTACTACACATAAACCACTGTCAATTACTCAGAGAAATAAAGAAGAAATTGCCGTGCATGGAACACCAGCCGATTGTAGCAGAATAGGCATTACCTACTTAGAGCCAGATGCAGACTGGATTATATCAGGTATTAATGCTGGCGGCAACTTGGGAGTAGACTTATATATATCTGGAACTGCTGCCGCTGCAAGAGAAGCTGCAATCCTGGGCAAAAAAGCAATCGCGATTTCTCACTGGATACGTGAATCAAAACCAATTGATTGGAATCTAGCATCTAAACTAGCACGCAAAGTATTTGCCGATCTATTTAGTAAAGCTCTTCCAGAAAAATATTTCTGGAATGTCAATTTGCCTCATGTATTTGCTGGCGAAAATGAGCCTGAGCTTATCTATTGCGAGCCGTCTACCGACCCGCTTCCTGTAGTCTTTAGCCGCGAAGGGGATACTTTCCATTATACTGGAGAATACCCAAAACGAAAACGTAAAGTTAACACGGATGTAGATGTTTGCTTTGGTGGGAATATAGCGATTAGCCTTGTAAGGGTTTAATTTCTTTGAAATGGCTTTTTATTCTTGTTTTTCTTAAAGAGGGTAAACATTTTTCGCTTCGACCCAAATATGTAAATGAAATAAAGTTGCATTTAGAAATAGTTAATAAACAATGGCATAATTGTATTATGCTTTTGAAAATAAAAAAAACCTTTCGATTTCAAAACTTACTTAAGCTGTTCTTGCTTTATTTTCTATTGCAGACCAGCTTGGGTAATTTGCATAAACATGCAGAATTAAATATTCACTTTCATGCAGAAAATCTTTTAACTAAAGACCATACAGTAGCGGATGACAAAGATTGTTCGCTCTGCCCTGCACTATTTTCAGCCAGTCATTTTTATCTTTCATCTGGGACATTAATCTATTTTTTAAGCACCGTATACCAAAGTTTAAGGTTGGTAAAAAGACCTTTCTATACTTATAACTACCTTGGATCAAACTTCGGACGTGCTCCACCTTTCATCTAATTACCTCAGAGCAACAAATAGATAAAGCTAATCACGATTATCCTTATCTAGGATTACAACTTTAATTCACTATAGGCATTCAATAAGAATGTCATTTTATAACTCAGGAGAAACTATATGTCAAAGAACATATCTATTATAATATTATTCATCGTCACAATTTCTTTTATCAACTGCGAAGAAAAGAAAAAAGACAATATAGCAGCAGCCGCGGCAGCTTTTCTTTTAACAAGAGGTAGCTCTTCAGGGGGCTGTGCGTCTGCATCCACAACAGCGATTTCAAATTCTGCCTTATCGGGAACAACTCCTACTGCAACCCAATATTCAATCAGTGGGTGTGACGCAAACTCTCTGTCTACCATTGGTTTTAGTAGCCAAAGTATAAGCACTGGGGTTACAGGAACTTCTGCAAACAGTAAACTCGTATCCAATGGAGATTTATTTTCAGGGAGCGACGTTAATATTGAGGTAACTTTTAGCTTAACAAATTCTAGCGGATACTTAGAAGTAATCGGTCAAGGATCAGGAACTGCCGCAACAGTAGACGGGCCTGCCGTTCGTATTAACTCTTCTACAACACAGGCTCGAGGAACAGGAAGTTCTACACTTACAACAATCAATAGTCAGTCTACTTCGGTTGGATCAACTGTAACCTACTGTATTGACTTTCACAATGAAAGTCCAAATTTACATACCGTTTTTTGGCCTACAGCTTGTACGGCAATATCCACAGCTGATAGAAACAGTTATACAAGCAGAGAAGCATCAGTCACTTCTACTTTTCCTGGAAAACGTGTAGGGTTCATTTTAAACAATGCAACCTTACAAAGTTTTACAGTCAGAACTAGAATTGGAATTGCAACCAACCTACTAAATTTTTAGTTTGAAAATGAAAAATCAAATATACAATTTGGGTAAATCCTCCTTAGCCGGAGGATTTATTTTCTTTTTCTTACATGGAATTAGCCCTTTGTTATCTCAGGATGTAGCAATTTCCTCTAATCATAAAGAAAAAGTTGAAAGACTATTTGAACATGACCATGATCACCATGGTGGAAAAAACCGTCTTCCTATGTTCACAATTCCCTTAAATAAATTCACAAGCGATAAAAAAAAACAAGAAGAAAATGCCTCAAAAGAAGACGAAAAATATAAAAAACTATTAGATAGAATTATCAAACTCGAAGCTCAGCTTGCACAAAAAGAGAAAAAAGCGGATAAGACAGATTCTTCCACACAAGAAGATTGGGAATTACAATTAGAAAAAGATTTAGAAACCCAAAAAAATATTAGTGAAAAACAAAAAGGACAGCAAGACTCAACTGGAACGGATAACACAAATAATCCAGAAGAATGGGAAGAACAACTAGAGAGAGAACTAAGGCAACAAAAATTACAGGCTAAAAAATCGCAAAACTCACGAAACACAAACTCTCCCACAGTTCAAAACCCACTTACATCAAATCAGAATGCACAAAACCTAATGATGGATATCAATGCAGCAGTAGATATGGTCGGACAGTGGGATAAAAACAAGCCGAGAACAACTGCAAATAGTTTCGACATTCGAGAAGCAGAATTCGGATTTAATGCTGCTGTCGATCAAGTAATGCGTGGCACTTTATTAATTGCGGCTCACAATGAGGATGGAAAATATTTTTTCGAAATTCATGAGGCTAAAGCACAGTTTCCGTTCCTATTTAAAAATGTATCTGCAACGGTTGGAAGAATGTTTTTAGACCAGGGGCGACTCAACCGTATCCACAGACATGACCGTCCCTTTACACAGGCTCCAATTGTTCACAGAAAGCTTATGGGGGAAGAGGCAAATCAAGATACCGGTGCGGAGTTAAGTATTCTTTTACCCTGGATGAAAATAAACCAGGAACTTGTACTCGGAGCAACGAATGGTAGAGTTTGGGGGCATTCTCATAATGAAGGTCCACCCAAAAACAATCCAATGTTTTATGCGCATTTGAAAAATTTTTACTATATCGGAAATAACTGGGGAACGCAATTTGGTTTTACTGGCATACGTTATGAGCCAGATCAAAATACAAAGACTGTCAGAAACCAATACGGAATAGATATTGTATTAAAATGGAATCGTTCTTTTCTTAGGTCGTTTATGTTCATGGCAGAATTTTGGTTAAGAGAAACAGAATTTCCATATGAAAGATTGAAAAATAATAAACCTGAGATGGATAGACAATACGGATACTATGCATTTGCCGATTACCAGTATCATCAGCAGTGGCATGTAGGTTTTAGATACGATTACTTTTCTGTCACAAGCCTCAGGGATAAATATGGATACCGAGCACCTAATGCAGAAATTGCCTACACACCGCAAATTACATACAAGCCTTCTGAATTTTCCTTTATCAGGGCATCTTTTGAAAGACGTTTTACAAAAGACTTTACAATAGAGTCAAATAAAATTGACTTTAGACCAGTAGAAGATCAACTTAGAGACTTTTATCAAAACCAAGGAGCAAACAAGACTTCTCCGACAGTGGTGAGTTACCAGTTCTATATTCAATGTACATTTATATTAGGGTCACATCCGCCACATGTATATTAAACAAAAAGTTATGGCAATTAAAACAACATTTACAAAAACTAAATTCGACAGGATACCAGCTATATGATGAAAAAAATTATTAAATTTATTACAATTTACTCTTTATTAACCGCTTTCAATTTAAGCGCAAACACCAATGTAATCACAACTGTTACTGATCTTCGCTATATAGCAGAGCAAGTAGGTAAAGATAAAATTAAAGTTGAGTCTATGATTCGCGGGTTCGACGATCCTCATTTCGTAATGACCAGACCGGATTTCCTTGTTAAATTAAGTGAGGCAGATGTCTTTTGCCAGGTGGGTCTTGACTTAGAAATTGGTTGGGCACCTCTTTTACTACAGCAATCAAGAAATATTAAAATTCAGAAAGGACAGAATGGTTTCTGCGATGGTTCCGTTGGAATTAACATATTGGGAAAGCCAACAGTCCAGGTTGATAGGTCGATGGGTGATATGCATATCTTCGGAAATCCACATTATATTTCTGATCCGGTGAATGCTATTCAAGTGGCTAACAACATTATGTCGGCATTGCAGAGAGTCGATCCAGAGAATAATGATTTTTACCAGCAAAACTATGAAGAGTTTAGAGAGAGACTTGTGAAACTCACCAAGGAAGAAATGAAAGCATTTCAACCATATTTTGGATCTAAGGTGGCTGTCTTTCATGATGAGTTTATGTATCTCGCCAATCGATTTAAGTTTAATGCTAATTTAACTCTAGAGGAGCGACCTGGAATTCCGCCATCTAGTCGTTACCTCGAACAAGTCATTAAAAACATGAGAGCAAATAATATAAAAGTAATTTTAATATCTCCTGTGAATAATCCACAGTTTGCGGAGTATGTTTCTAGCCAGGTTCCTGGAAGTCAAGTAGTCATCATGCCTACTTCCGTTGGTGCTTTACCTGAAATAAAAACTTACGAAGACTCGATTAGGATTGGTCTAAAAAAAATTAAGGACGCATTAGAAAAAACAAAGACCGTTGGCGGAAAAAAATAATATATGAATTATGCGTTTGAAACTAAAAATCTATGCATTGGTTTTGATCCCCGTTACCCAATTCTAAACGAAATAAATCTAACGCTAAATCAGGGTGATTTTGCTTGTCTGCTTGGTTCAAACGGCAGCGGCAAAAGCACATTTGTCCGGACTATTTCCGGCATCATTCCAAAATGTTGCGGAGATTATACTATTGGGGCTAATATTACTATATCCATGGTTCCCCAATTCAAGAAAATGCAATTCCAATACCCACTTACTGTAAAAGAAGTTTTGCTTCTATCTGAAAAATTTTCTTTATTTCACAAAAAAAATTTTACGGAAACACAATTATCACTCATCAAACGAATTGGAATAGAGTCAATCTTGCCGTTACTCGTTAGAGAATGCAGTGGCGGACAATTACAAAAAGTGTTAATAGCGAGATCTTTAATCTCCGAGGCTAATCTGATTTTTCTAGACGAACCAATGGATGCACTCGACTCAGACTCGAAAGGCATTGTTACAGAAATTTTAAAAACAGAAATCAAAGAGAAAAATAAAACTATTTTTATTATCACCCACCATATTGAGAAAAATTGGCTCTCAGAATTCAATCGAAAATTTTCAGTCGACGGTTTGCATATCAAGGAGCTTAAAAAATGAATGAAATATGGAATACGTTTCAATTCTTCCTTCCACAAATATTACTAGGAACAATTCTAGGCGGACTAATATCCTGTTTAGGGGTAATCATTGTTTTGCGTAAAATGGCATTTTTTGGAATTACACTTTCTCAGGTTGTATCATCCTCTGTAGCAGTAAGTTTATTTTTAGGGATTCATGGGGATATTTTCATTTTACTTCTCTCGTGTCTATTTTTAATTCCTCTCATCATGCTCTATAGAACAAATGATTCTTCAGGTGATACAATTCTTGGAATTGTATTCGTAAGTTTCACAGCGTTTTCCCAATTACTCCTAAACCTAGGCGGAAATGTAAAAAATCATTTAATGGCTGCCTACTTTGGAGATATACTCACTTCACAGGTAAGACTGAATTATACGCTAATTTTTATTTTAAGTTTCAGCATTTTACTTTTTATTTTTATGTATAAAAGAATTTTATTTCTATCCTTCGATGAAAATGAATTTATAGTAAGAAAACTTTCTCCGCAGCTAACAGAGATTAGCTTTTATTTCATTATGACTGTAGCAATTTCTATTAGTGTTAATTTACTTGGTTCTTTTTATAGCATTGCTCATTTATTAATACCAGTTTACATAGGACTATTTTTCGCACGGAGCATGAGTTTTCTATTTACCTTCTCAATCCTTTTTAGTGTAGCTTCTACCCTGTTTGGATTTATGATTTCACTAAAAGGTTTTTCCTATAACGGGGAAATAATCTATCTCCCTACTTCGAGTGCGATTGTAGTTCTAATGAGTTTTATTGGGTTTGGAATTTTACTTTATAAAAAAATTCGGTAGAGAAATATTCTGGCTTTAAATCGGAAATGACTTTTTACATAAGTCTAAAAACCTGACTTTGAATAATCTACACGAGGAATTTTTTTGAAACTATTACTAATTCTATTATCTCTAATTTTAATTTCTTGTGATAAAAATCGCAAAGAAGATTCTCCGCAAACATCGAGAAAAGAAAATTTCATCATCAAAGAATACGATGAGCTTCCGGTCAAACGCGGATTATACGCTGATCACTACCCTACTTCCAACGAAAGAAGAATTGATTTATTTATGAAGCATATCGACTCTATCGGTGGTTGCTATGTCGGAGTTGGAACAGATCAAAATCTAAGTTTTATCGCGAAGGCAAAATCAGAATTTGCGTGGCTAATGGACTTTGACCCCGTCATCGTTCGAGTCAATAAAATCCATATTCTATTTCTACAACTTGCTCCTGATTATGCTGAATTCAAGAGACTCTGGATTAGAAAAAACAAAAAAGAATCCTTCGAGCTTGTCAAAACTCATTTAGAAAAAGAACTCGACTTCGAAATCATCAAGCAAGCATGGGAGACAGCTCATCAAAATTATTCAGGTGTCACTGAAAGGCTAAATGAAATTGAATACATGAATAAAACATTTGGACTTGTAACTTTTTCCAATAGTCCGGAAGAATATTCTTATGTGCGCACAATGGCTAAAGAAGGAAGATTACAGGCGTTAAACGGGGATCTCATGGGCACAAAATCTATGTTATCCGTAGCTTCTGCTGCCACCAAAATGAATTGTCCAATTCGGATTCTTTACATGTCTAATGCAGAGGAATATTTCCGTTATCCTGAAAATTTCCGAAAGAACTTACTATCCCTTCCGGTTGATTCCAAAAGTCTAGTAATTCGAACTATGACCTCCGGAACTAAGGCTACTTTTGGTTACCCAGAAGGAGAGAAATATCCTGATACCTACCCGTTTCACTATAACCTACAGCCAATGGAAAACTTAAAACTCTGGATGAACTTCCGGGCTTATATTTCTACAGTCGCTATGCTCCAAAAAAGAACCACATTAGAGAAAGGCTTTTCTATATTAACCGCAACTCCGCAGGAATCGGACTTCGTAGAAACAGGGGATATAGTAACAAAGCCACCTGGTAAGTGGTAAATCTCTTAAAAGTGTTACTTCTTCTTCAGAATTTCTATATAATAATCCGACTTCGGCTTATAGTCCTTAGCCTCATCGCCCCATTTATAAACTGTCTCGTCGAGGGACAGTATTTCTGCAATGCCTACTAATTCGTATTTCTCATTTTTATTTTTTTCAATCCAATCGAGTAAATAGGTATCCGATTTTTCTAAAATACTCCAAGTATAATTTAGCTTTTTATTTACGTAGACTAA
>JANYCR010000216.1 GCA_025360185.1 Leptospiraceae bacterium
AGGCTCGGAGCAAGAGAGTGAACAGCATCCGAACATAGTTCACTCTCGCAGTGGCTGACGCTTTGTTATGCGCTGTGCCTCGTAATACTCCGATAAAGTTAGACAAAAACTAAACTCTTGAATAAATAAAAAATCCCGCACCAATATTTATTTCAAGTGTTTACTATATCTTTAACTACAACAATAAACCTCAACTAAAAAACTTTGATTTAGGACAATTCTTGAAAAAATATTCTAAAACGAAACAAAGTATGGTTAATGCAAAATATCCACTAAGACAATCTATAATCGGACAATTAGTAAAGTATAAATTAAAAAAACTAGAACCAGATTTCCACTTGATAACCCGCCTCTGTTAGGATAATCTTAAATCCACCTGTTTAGCGTTAAATTGAAAACAAAAATAATTTTTTACAAGGACTGATTCTAGAACTTTACCTACTGTTTGTTTTAATACGGATACTGAAGACTAACAAAGCTTAGCTTCTTAGCTAGTCTTTATATCCTATTTCAGTTTAACAAAATCAATTGTGTTTATGTTAAAACTGAGAAACCAAAGACACTTGTTAACCAGTCACTTTTAGCACAATTCTAAATCCACCCGTTTAGCGTTAAATTTTAAACCAGAAACCGTTTCTGAAACGGACTGATTCTAAAACTTTACCTACTATTTGTTTTAATACGGATAATGAAGACTAACAAAGCTTAGCTTCTTAGCTAGTCTTTATATTCTATTTCAGTTTAACAAAATCAATTGTGTTTATGTTAAAACTAAGAAACCAAAAACACTTGTCAACCAGTCACTTTTAGCACAATTCTATATCCACCCCGTTTAGCGTTAAATTTTAAACCAGCCTCCAAAATCGATCCGTTTCAATCTGTTTTGATTGACCAAATGAAATATAGCTAGGCATGGCGCATAACGTTAAGAGTATCCGACGTGACTTTAAAACTCGAAAGTGCGGTAGCACCTTTTGAGTTTCAAAGTCATGTCTCCGAGCCGACCGATTACTAGCAAGTCCCGTGACAGAGTGTAGGGCGCAAAACTTGAATTATTCTCTTGCAAGTTTTGTGACCGAAACGAAGGCACTGGACTTGCATGAGTTCAACAAATATACTACAAAGTTTGACTAACACTACTAAGCCGGCTTGGAGCGAGAGAGTGGACAGCTTCCGATATAGTCCACTCTCGAAGTGGATACTCGCAGTTGTGCGCTGTTTTCTGTATCACTAAATAGATACTTATTAGTCAACGTAGTCATCTTGATTCTTATTTTCCACAATAAATACCTTTAGTTCTTTTATTCTTTCTTTTGTAATCCAATCACAGACTGATTCTTTTGATATTTTAGGATAACGGGAAATTACAAAAGAAGTCCAAACCTCTCGATATTCGAACCATTTATATTGCGCACTCTGGATATCAAACCATATAGTTGTATCTATATCGAACTCTGAATGGCCACCTTTACTTTTTTTAATTAACTTTGAATAAATATTACTTAATTCTTTTTCTGCTTTTGTGCAGTCACTATCTTTATTATTTAAAGTTTTTCCAGATTCGAAAAATATAATCGCGTTAAAAAAAAATTTTCTTAATCTTTGCCTTTCCTCGATTTTAACCATGGTTGCTGCAGATCCAGTTCGATCTGTTTCTGTTTCTGACTTATAATCTATATATTCCATAATTTTAGTCCGAAAGTATAAAAATTCTATTCTTGCTTCTTTATCCCATTTTTCAACAATCCTACTTATTGTTGAATCAAAGTTTTGATTCTCGATATCAGAGTCTCTAATTGCGCAGTAGCCCATCATTATTCCACTTGTTATATCATCACAAAGGTCAAAGAATTTCGGTTGTTTCGAATTTTTTATTTTTACTAAGCTTTCAATTCGCCCTTCAATTTCTGCCGTTGCCCCTTTAACATTGTATTTAGCCAAGTTTAATGCTAGGTTAATATTCTTTGTTACCCCAAGTCCATTGGCATATAACATCATTAAGATTGCTGATCCTCCAAAAACTTTATTATCTCCATACTTTTCAAGTTCAATAAGCGCAGCGTATCTAGCTTCTATGTAGTTTTTCTGCTTTCCAATGCCATAATAATATCTATAAGAATCACCATTTATATATTTTGACTTTCCTAATTCATCCGGTAAGTCTTTTGCGGGAAAATCTGATATCTTTATTTTTTTATCCTTACTATCTGCTTTAATATGATTACTTATAATTATATTCACAATTAAAAATATAATTAATATTATTTTTACTGTAATCAGGTTTTTCATATTACCTCCGGTAACTTTTGGTATTTCTATATAATTTTAAAATAGCGCACAACGTTAAGCGTATCTGACGTTGAAATAAAATGGGAAAATGCGGTAGCACTTTTTCCATTTTATTTCAATGTCTCCGAGTCGTACTATTACTAGCAAGTTGCGTGACTGAGTGAAAGGCACACAAACTTGCTCTTTTCTTCCGCAAGTTTTGTGCCTGAAACGAAGGCGCGTAACTTGCATAAGTTCAACAAATATACTACAAAGTGTGGCTAATACAACTAAGCCGACTCGGAGCGAGAAGCCTCACAGCATCCGAACATTGTGAGGCTTTGAAGCAGATCACGCGAAGTTAGACGGTGTTTTAGGTTCGTGTAATACTACTAAGCCCCAACTGACGCGTTACTAAAACCAGTCCCGACACGATGTCGGGTCTAGCACTTACTCCGTTCTTCTACAATATATTTTTTTTGAATCTACAATGGATGACGGCAGATATAAGAAAGTATTTACCAGTGAATCAATATTACTTGGAAATACTTTCTTAAAAAAAATCTATTTCACTTTCGGAAGCAATTCATTTAGCTTCTTATTTGCAACATCGTGCCAATAACCAGTCTTATGACTTTTCAAAAACTCTTTATAAAATCGAATTTCATTTCCTTGGTTATTATCCAGCGTATCAAAATATCCTCTCGTCATTATGCTGCCGAGGGTTCCAAAATAATTAGAAGTGTCTTTTTCGATAGTAGAACTTCCTTTTTCAAAAGGGTTATTTAAGTTATTTATTTTAACACGAAATAAGCCTAGATATTTTATTGCTCCCGGTTCGGGAGTCAAATTTAGGATACTTTTAGATTGTGCAGGATCTAGATACACTACATAATTTTCCATTCTTCCACTATCAGGAAACTGAACGACAAAGGTTGATAGGTGAACATCGTTTTGTTTATTTTCTGGTAGAAGTAACGCAACGAAGGGCGAATCAGCATTACCCCAAATATTCTGATGATTTGCAGTCGCACCATCTACTTCAGTAGTCCTATACAAAACAGGCGTAAATTTTTCATCAGTTTTTTCGTTTTTGTTTTTGCTGGACATAGAAAAACTGAAGCAGCCAGGACATCTATAATTATATGCACTTCCATCTTTTTCTAAATATAAAGAAAAAGCTACAATGCCCATTGGCTTACCTTTATCATCTTTCTTATCATAATCGATAACATTAATGGTCTGGCATCCGCAAAATAGTAACAAAAATACGAATCCTCTTAGCATTTGACTCAAATAATCTAATCTTCTTTTTTTAACTGTTTTTACTTTCACAAAGTTTCTCCTAATTTTTTATATTCTTTCATTTTTTTATTCATCATTTTCTATGATTTCTTATTCCATAACAAAAGTATCGATAACGGATAATATTTATTATCCCTATTTTGAAATTGGAATAGGGACAATCATATCGCCATTACCCGTCAATTTCAAATGTTCAGCTTTGTCGCTTGTTTTTATCAAATAATAAATATAACGTGTAACTGAATCTGAAGCGCTAAGCGCAGGCGTTTTAGTATTTTCGAAAATAAGAACTAATCCGCCTGTTGTCCCGCTAGTTATATTATCAAATTTTACCTCTTGCGCTTCTCCTTTTGGATTCTTTACGATTAATACTGTTTTACTTAAATCAATTCTTTGAGTTTCATTTGACTTATTACTTACTGTTACCTTTAGCCCAAGATATTCATTTAATTCTGGGTTGGTAACTGAATAGGTCATTTTCCCCATTGAATATCGCTTGGATCGCGTTACTTCTTCAAACGTAAAGTCGATCTTATCTTGTGTTAAAGCTTTAAATTCGGCTCTTTCAAGACTTGAACAACTATTGTAGAATCCAATGAAAAGGAATCCAATTCCAATTTTATATAGAAATGTTTTTTTTATTTTTACCATTTTTTCTGCCTTTTAATTTATTTTGACCTCTGCACGTATAGGTTTCAGAGAGAATAAAATTTTTACAATATCTTTGTAAAGACTTTTTAACCCGTCTTTCCGAGACACGAGGTCGAGGAAACCTACCCCTGAATATTTCAGCGTCAGTTCCTTTTCAGGGCGTGG
>JANYCR010000420.1 GCA_025360185.1 Leptospiraceae bacterium
TCGACACTGTGATGACAATCTATGCCAATATCTCCACGAAGCCAGATATCCATATCCATCTGTCCATGCTTAGCTATATGAGAAAGCATATGATCAAAAAATGGAATTTCGGTATCAAAGTTATAATTACCCTTACCACGAAGATTTAGGCTGAGTTTTATATCTGTTTCAGAGGTTTTACGAGCTTCAGATGTCATTGCACTATTGACAATCTTTGCAGGATAATTTATTGTCAATCATAGTACAATTTTTTCTACGGGCATTAAAACGCTGAGAGGTTAAATTTTCCCAGCGATTTAAGAATTTCCCATGTCGAATGAAAACATGGGATCAGAGTTGGATCTAGTGAACAGATTCTGAGAAATTCAATTCGTTCAGATAGAAGACTGCGTTATCTGTTATATTGTTAAGAATAACTGAGTCAGGGTTATCAACGGAATCACCGTTTTTCACTTTTAGAATGAATGGAATTATTCCAATGAGAGTAGTATAGCTTTGGTTAAACCGGTCATATCTCGTTAATTTACCGTCAACATAGTAATCCAATAGCATAGAGAATCTTTCCTTTTTAAAAGCTGGAATTATACCAGGTAAAGGAACAACTGGTATCGCCAAAGTCATAAAGAAAGGAATAAATGAGACTCCATGAAGCCATCTGTTTTCAAATACATCCAGCTTCTTCAGATGAATCTCAAGGTGGTGTTTGTCTGCTTTGTCTAATTTATCGTTTACATCAATGACGTTTACAATTTGGAAAAGATTAGAATTTTCTAAATTTTTTCTTACAATTCGGTTGTAATCGCTTAGGTCTTTCTTATCTTCAATACCAGTGATTCGAAAAGAGATGGCGTCAATTTTAATTTTAGGCTTAATTGCCCTGATTCTAGGCAATTCATCGTTAACATAAGTGTAGCAGGAAATCATATTTGTCAAAATGACAAAAAGTAATAGTTTTTTCATCCATATAACTCCAGAATAGAATTCTAACACAGGTTAAAATTCCTAAAGGAATTGTCTAGGAAATAATTAATAACCACCAGATTCTTTATTCGAATCGTTTGGTTTTTAGTTGCATTTCCTCCCCAAATAAAACAACCATCTAACTGAAATGCAGAAAAACTTATCCAATTCCAGTAAATTTCTTTCTTCGCCAATTTCTTTCTTACTGATTTTTCTTTGGATAGCCAACGATCACTTCTGGAAAGCCCAATTTCACAATGAAATCACGGGTAAAATAAGCGACATAACAGGTCTTATAGTATTTCCATTCTTTTTAACTGCGATTGGTTTTATGGCGAGCTATGGGTCAGTGAGAGAAAAAAATCTCTTTCTATTCTCAAATCTGAGCATTGCAATTTTATTTTTTATAATCAACTGGAGCCAGGACTGGAATAATTGGATTTATATAAATTGTTTCGGAAATCAAAATGGAACTGCGGATAAGACTGATTTGCTCTGTATTCCTATTTGTCTTTTAGTAAATTTTTATTTTTATAAAAAATATTCTGCTAAGGAAATTTCGATTTCTACAAAAATAAGATACTTGCACATAATTGCGATTACTCTCTCAGCATTGGCTTTTATAAATACATCGACTGCGGATAAAAAAACACAAAGAGAAGAAGATATACTTTATCCTATATTAATTGCAAAACCTGATTATAGAGATACTTATAAAATTGGTGAAGAAGTTTTTTTTATTTGGTATACAGAAGGAGTTTTTAAAGAATTTCAAATTATTCTTTATCCAATGTACAGTGAAAGTCCTGAAAAAGTAATTTCGATAAAACCTTCTCAGTTGAAAAAACAGTTTGATGAAAGAATTAGCAAATACTATTATATTTATTCGGAAGAATTAAATTTGGCGGAAGATTACTATAGATTAGCCGTTATTGGAAGTAAAAATAATAATTGGAAAGAGAAGAGTCCTTCCGAAATATTTAATCTTATAAAAACAAATACATGTAGAGAAATAAATTTAAGCTGCTCAGATTTTCGCTGGATAGGTTTTCAAGAATGAGATTAAAATTGTTATTTATATTTCTCTCATTAGTAATCAATTGCTCAACTATTCAGAAAAATTTTGCAGGGGATAGAGGAAATGACTTTGCAGATATTGTTTCTATTTCGTACACTCCAGGATTAGGTTTACAAGTTAACGCTGGCAGTGTTTCTGCGGGCATAGGAATTCATCAAACTGGGATAGGATTTAAAAATTCCTATTGGTTCGGTTTTCTTCATCCGGAAAGTAATAAATGCGTTTCGGATTTAAGTGCGACTCTCTTTTTAGGCTACAAAAATAATCAAGGCTTGCATTTTGAAGAATTTGGTCAATGTGAATCTTATTTTGATAATTATTATTTATTCAGGAACAAAGTCTATAAATCCACAGACCCATTCAAAAAATATCTCTATGGTAGAGTAAAAATCAGCGCTGCCTTACTCTTAGGTGCAACAGTCGAATTTAATTTCTACGAACTCTTTGATTTTATAGTTGGATTCTGGGGTTACGACCCATTAGACGATGATTGGAATAGCTACTATGAGAAAATCATCGAAGCAGAAAAAGTAAAAAGAAATACAAATGCACAACCTATCAAATTAAAATGAAAAAAACTTTCTTTTACGCAATCTCACAACAATTAATTCACAAACCCGAACCCCCGAATTTACATCGTAAAAAAAATTATCGGTGTCATCGGTGTTCATCGGTGGTAAATCTTTTAAAAGTTCCACACTTACACTATTATATATATCTATTACTATTCTTCCTTCTAACAAATTCAATCTTCTCCGAAAGCTACAAAGAGCATCGAGCGGATGATCTGAATTATGCGAACCAGGGAAGAAAGACAATTGTAAACCAGGGAAGAATCGAAACAAGTGCTAATAAGAAAAAACAAACCGAGACAAATGAAAATCCAGATAATTCGGAAAGTGGGCTTTTACTTAGTTCTTACTTGACTCCTAAATTCTATTCGCAAAGAGGAGGAGACAAAGAGGACTTAGCCGGTAGGTATGCAAATCAGGTTAATTTCTCGCCCGAGTTAGTTGGTTATAAAAAAACGAATAATACAAAGTATATGCTACTTCTTGCGCCGGTTGTTTCGTATAGAGAAGATTTTCAATTGAAACGAAATGTAAATCGTCCTGCCGATGCAGAACTCATTGCTGCGTGGAAATTAGATAATAAAGATTTTTCTTTGAATTTAGAAGGAGGGCGGGGCTTTCAGCGACTTGACGCATACGGGGTATTATTCAATGGAATGGCGAATTATGCGGAAACGAATTTTCATTTGAAAGCATTCGATACTAAGCTCAGCCTACTTGCCCTTTCGTATAATTATAAACAAGAAAATTTTACACTTCGAGCAAATGATACAAACGATAAACTATTCGGAGGAAATTTACTTTTCAACTCAATTCCTTTTGTCTCCCATTTACAAGTATTTAACTATTTAGTCTTAGAGCCAGGGCAAATAGCTGAGAGGCAAACGGTGCAGGAGGATAAACAATTTAAACCGCAAGGGAAATTTAACTATAGAGGTTTTGAATTAAAGACAAAGGATTTTTTTCACCTTTTAAATTTAGAACTTGGATTATTCTCGATTAAGGGTTATCGCGATTATGCGGAGTATGCCTACCAAAAATTCAATCATATCAGTAAAACTAATGGTTTTCTTTCCTATCTGGCTTTTAATTTTGATTTTGGAAAATGGAAATTAAAAACAGGTGGACTTTATGCTACAAAGGATAAATCTACTAGTCTAAACAAAGCGCATAATGGATATTCTTCCCTTCTTTCCGATGTAAGAATTTTTGGAGGCAAGTCTTCTTTTCTATTGATGGAAACAGTGAGCGCAAAGAATGGAACACTATTTAAGGAGTTTGATTCTACTAGAGAAAATCTTTATGATACAACGGGAATGGAATTTGCTAGTATTGGTGTAAGTTATAGTTTAAGTAATACCTTACAAATTTCTGGAATTATAAATCACGCAAACTCAAACTTGGGCATTGGCAACGAGGGAATTATTTCTGCTCTCTATCAATTTTCAAGCGGAGAAGGAGATAATGTCGGTTTTATGCTTGCATCTGCTTGTATTGCCCGCGTAAATCCAGTGACTCAAAAGAAAATTCTCTATGATGAATTCAGAGTTGACCCTGCAATCAAAGAATTCACTCGGTTTTATCTTTCTGGCGGCATGCATTTTTAGTTTGGATATGTTAAATAGTCAATATTTGGTTACGCGTTATTAAAAACTAGTAGAGCTTTATTTTTTATTTGTAATCTAGAGTTTTCAAGGTAAGCTGGTTATAAACGTGAAATAAAAAAATGAAAAACTATCTTCAAAATAAAATGCATGCTTTGCTCTCCCTTGGTATTAGGGAAAATCAACCCATGGTCGAAGCAAGGCAAGTTAGAACTCTTAACCAAATCTCTTTTTTTCTAGGAAGTATAAATGCCTTTCTACTTATTGTTAATCTTGTTACTCTGAGATTCATTCCTTTACTTTTAAATATTTCAATCCTATTACTCATTTCTACGCCAATTTTTTTACTCAATTACAAATTAAAATATAAGGCTGCACAAATTTATTCTTTTTTTACTTCGAATACTTTAATTCTATTGTATGCAATCTTTGGAATTTTGAATGATAGAATTGTAAATTTTGAGATTCTAATTCTCGGTTGTGGATTTTTTGGCGCATTTATTTTTAATACTTTCTGGATGATTTTATCCCTATTATTTAATCTTTCCTCTTACCTTTTGATTGGATTTATGAAGATTATTTTTTCAGGGGTAGCCGTAGATTCTATTTTTATAGGCAGCATTATTAATTGTTTTGCTACCACTTTCTTCTTATATGCAATCATTACTATTTATAAGCGAGATTTCCAACGCTCTGAATTAGATTTGTCTAGATCGGAAGATCGATTAAACTTAGTACTAAAAGGCTCTAATGATGGGTGGTGGGATTGGGACTTGGTTGCGAATACTATTTATTATTCGCCCCGTTGGTGGAATACCCTCGGATACGAATACAATGAGTATCCGCCTCTCGTAGAATTCTGGTGGTCGATTTTGCATCCAGATGATCATACACATGTGAACGATTTATATAATAAAGCTATGACAACGGAAATGAGCAGCTACGAGGTTGAATTTCGCTTAATGCACAAGTCGGGGAACTATGTGCCCGTTCTTTCCAAAGGTTTTATTTCAAGGGATAATACTGGAAAGGCTATTCGTATTTCAGGGAGTAATATTGATTTAGCCGAGCGAAATAAGCAACAGAAAGAGTTAGAGTCTCTAGTAAATAACATTACCGAAAAAAATGCAGAACTTTTACGGCAGAAATCAGAAATTCAAATTCAATCAGAAAAATTATCAGAACTAAACCAGGTCAAAGATAAATTATTTTCTATTATTGCACATGATATTCGAAGTCCCATAACGTCTTTATTGTTAACTCTTAATTCAGTGACAGATGAAGTAATGACTGCCGAAGAATTACTTGAAAGTTTACCAGAAATTACTAAGAATGCGAAAAACATTTTAGAATTAATTGATAGTCTCTTCGGGTGGGCAAGAAGTCAATTAGGTGGGGCAAAAGTCTATCCGAGTGTTTTTAGCATAAACAGAGTAATTGAGGACGAAATAAGTCTTTTTTCATCGCGTGCCAAAGAAAAAAAAATAGAGATCATCTCTAAGCTTCAAGAAAATCTTAACGTCTTTGCGGATAAAGATATGATAGAACTTGTGATTAGAAACTTAATTTCTAATGCAATCAAGTTTTGTAAGGCGGGGGACAAAGTAGAAATAGATGTTTTGAGCGATAATTCCTTTGCGGAAATATCTGTATTAGATACAGGTAGAGGAATATCACCTGACGCTTTAGAAAAAATATTTACTACCGGAGTGGTCTCAACGGAAGGAACGTCAGGCGAAATTGGAACCGGGCTAGGATTAATGCTCAGTAAAGAATTTGTAGAGAAGAATGGTGGTATGGTGGGCATTGCGAGTGAATTAAAAAAAGGGAGCCGCTTTTTCTTTACCATTCCTATTTCAAGATAAACGGATAACATCTGTAAATCTCTACCGAAGTCTATTATTGACTCACCTTACATTATCATTTCTTTACAAAAGAAATGATTGAGTTCGGGTGAGTGCCAGCGTTCCCAGCGCTGAGGGTGGGGTTACACCTAACGGTGGGTTTCCTCCCATCGCTTGGTCGCTCTCCTTCAGCCAAGCTATGCCGCAGGCTATTGATTCATTAGATTTATCTAATATTCTTGATTTCATAAAAAAATCCATCGTTTTATTCTCTTTCGTAAGGTGAGTTATTGAATTAGATATTTAACCGACTTGAATTTTCAGCCCGTCATCTATTTCACCCATTTGACTTGTAACAGAGTTGCCTGTAACCGCAACTAGAACTGTAAAAATTCCAATTCGTCCAACATACATGAGCAGAGAATAAATTACTTTTTCTATATCGGTAATCGTGCTAGTAAAGTTCAAAGAAAAACCAACCGTGCCAAATGCAGATATAACTTCGAAGACAATTTTTTCTAATTGGTTATTTCCTGGATGAGCAATCGAAAGTATAAAGATTGCCACCATAAGCGTTGTGGTAGCTAGAAAATAGAGTCTTATACTCATTGCTACCGAGCGTTTAGAAACCAACTGTCCGAAAATTTCCACTTTACTTTGCGAGTTTATTACGTTTTTTAAATATTGTAAAAAAATAACAAATGTAGTTATCTTTATTCCGCCAGCCGTGCCCTGTGGTCCTCCGCCGATAAACATCAAGCTACAAATAACTACAATGGACGAGTCCATTAGTTTTGACATATCAAACGTATTGAAGCCTGCTGTTCTTGATGCAACAGAGACTAACAACGAATTGGCGAATTTGGCATCCAGTGACAGATTACCGATGGAATGCGGATTATTATACTCGGATAAAAATACGGAGATTGCACCAACAAAAATTAATACGAAACTACCTACGAGGATAACGGCAGTTTGCACGCGGCTTGATTCGCCAAGCAGAGATTTATTATAGGTAGCGATTTGATTTTCTGTCCAGAAAGAAAGTTTAGTCAGAAAAAAATAAATAGGAGATGGTTCTTCCCCACTGATTGCTTTTATCATTAAATGGGTTTCACACCATACTTCAAATTTCGAAGTGATTTCATTCAATGTTTTTAACATTAATTTTTCGATGAATATTATTACAGGAAATCCAATTCCACCCATCACGATTAAAAACATGATAACATAAAGGCTATTCAAATTATTAATAAGAAAACCAAGATCATCTGCAATAGAAAATCCTGCATTATTAAATGCAGAAATTGATGTGAATAGACTTAAGAAAAATCGAGATGTTACATTTTTAGGTAACTCATCTGGAAAAGTAAAATATAAAACCAAAGCTCCGATAAGTTCAATTGTAATAGCAATATTAAAAATGGCAATTATGATTCTCAAGACTTTAGGTTGCTCGAAAGAGTCTTGTGATTTTAATTCATCTGTCGGCGCTGTATCCAAAACTTCAAACATGAATTCTTGTAACTGAGTATTGCGCGACAAACCACGAATAACCATCAAACCAATTAGAACGGTAAACACTATTATACCCAAACCGCCCGCTTGGATAAAAATCATTAATGCTAGTTGACCTGGAAATGAAAGCTCACTAATTGGAATAGGCGACAAGCCCGTCACACAAAAAGCAGAAGCGGAAAGGTAAAAGGCATTGATGTAACTAATTTTTCCCCACTCAAGCGTATACAAAATAACAGAGCCGGTAAAAATTGCCAGACCAAAGCTAAAGCTAACAGCCCTAGCAACGGAAAGTGATTTTATGTAATGAAAAATTTTTGAGAAAAAACTATTGGATTCATCCATAGAAATTAGGCATTTTCTTCGATTTCTTCATTCTCTTGCTCTTCTTCACTTCCTTCTTCATCATCAAACTCATCATCTGAACTAGAAGTTATTGATACATTCATTTCATGAGAAACGAGAATAGTTGTAAGAATTTGTAAACTCAAAAGTAACGCTAGTAAAGTAAAAAGAAATGTTTTCATGGGAGTCTATTTTTTTATAGGTAGGATTACTGTAAATTCAAGATTTGCTATGTCATCTATTGGATTCATCATACTTTGATAAACCATTCCGTAATCTTTACGATTAATCTTGATTGAGCCAGAGAATTTTTCTGAGTCAGCAGTTCTCACAATCGTTGCAGAAAACGGATATTCTTTTGTAATCCCTTTTAAAGTTAATTTGCCTTTTCCTTTTATTGTGTCTGCGCCAGATTCTTCAATGCCTAGAATCTCAAATTCAGCTTTCGGAAATTTTTGAACATCAAAAAAATCAGGGTCGCGAAGGTGATTATCTCTCATTGAGTTTCCTGTATCTATTGAGGAAACATCTATTTCAACGATTCCGATTCCTGCTTTTCTATCTTTAACCATTAGTGATGCTTTTTTGAAAGCTCCTTTTCCCAAGCCAAAACGTGTATCTATAGAAAATTTTAATTCTACTTTTGTTTCATCTTTTGTTTGTGATAAAATG
>JANYCR010000241.1 GCA_025360185.1 Leptospiraceae bacterium
GGTTACCAATGGGTGGCAGGCAACAGGCATCGGATCAGCAGTTGGCTGGGCATTCCTGCAACCTGTGGACTGCCGAAGGCCAAAACTATGGAAGGGTCGTCCGCTGTAGCAAAATATGTAAGAGTTTCTGCTAGAAAAGCAAGACTAGTGGCTAATGAAGTAAGAGGCTATGATTATACAGAAGCTGTGGATATTCTGAAGTTTACTCAAAAAAGAGTAGCTGATGAAATCCTGAACGTAGTTAATTCTGCGGCGGCTAATGCGGTAGTAGCCGATGCAAAGATTGATTTAACCAAAGTCTACATCAAGAAAATTTATGTAGAAGATGGACCAATCATGAAACGTTTTAAAGCAAGAGCACGCGGTCGCGCTTCTAGAATCAGAAAACGTTTAAGCCACATCACTGTAGTATTATCAAATTAATAGGAAGATATTGAATGGGACAGAAAGTTAATCCAGTCGGCTTAAGAATCGGTATTACAAGAACCTGGGATTCTATTTGGTTTGCCAAAGAAGACTATACCAAGAATCTACATGAAGATATTAAAATTAGAGAATTTTTACAGGCTAAGTTTAAAAACTCTTCTCTTGTGAAAGTTGTTATCGAAAGATTTCCAGAAAAAATCAACGTTAACCTACATACCGCAAAACCAGGTGTTGTAATTGGTCAAAAAGGACAAAACATTGAGAATGTGAAAACATTACTTAAGCCTATGTCTGACAAGCCAATTAATATCAATATCATTGAAGTTAAAAAACCAGAAACTGTAGCACAAGCAATAGCAGAAACAATCGCAACTCAAATTGAACAACGCATGCCATTTAGAAGAGTAATGAAGGCAGAACTCAGAAGGGCAATGAGAGGCGGGGTAGAAGGAATCAAAATCTCTATCTCCGGCAGATTGAATGGAGCTGATATGGCAAGAACAGAAAGCTACAAAGATGGTCGTATTCCTCTTCATACACTAAGAGCAAAGATTGATCTTGGTATGAAAGAAGCTTTGACTACATTCGGTCAAATCGGTATTAAAGTTTGGACTTATGCAGGAGATCATATCTCCAGTTCCAATGAAGAAGTAGAAGATAAATACGCTGTTAAACGTAGAACTAATTAATAGGAACGAGTAACGATTATGTTAGCACCTAAAAGAGTAAAATATAGAAAGTGGCACATCGGCAGACTGAAAGGTAAAGATGAAGTAGCCAATAAAGTTTCTTTTGGAGAGTTTGGTCTAATGGCTATTACCTCTGGAAGAATCACAGCAAGACAAATTGAAGCTGCCCGTGTTTCCATTAATAGAAGAGTAAAAAGAGGTGGGAAATTATGGATTAGGATTTTCCCTCATACTCCTGTTACAAAGAAACCGGCTGAAACTAGAATGGGTAAAGGTAAAGGAAATCCAGAATTCTGGGTATCTGAAGTTCGCCCGGGAAGAGTTTTATTTGAAATGAGTGGTATTGATGAAGCATCGGCTAAGAAGGCTTTGACTCTTGCTTCTTACAAACTTCCCATTCATACTGAATTTGTAAAGAGGACTTTGATATGAAGTTAAAATTAAAAGACATTAAAGATGCTGATATAACTACTCAGCTTGCAGAAGCAAGAAAGGAACTTAGAACTCATCGTTTTCAATATGTAGTTGCTCGTTCCCTTGAGAACCCAATGGTAATTAGAAATTTGCGTAAGAAAGTTGCAAGACTTCTGACTGTGAAAAGAGAAAGAGAAATAGCTGCTGCGAAGGCAGCCGCGAAAAGCGCTAAGAAATAAGGATAAAACTTATGGAAGAAAAAGTAGAAGTAAAAAAACGCAAAACTGTCACTGGTAAAGTAGTTAGCACTAAGATGGCTAAGACTGTTGTTATGGAAATTGAGTTTAGACAAAATCACCCTATGTTCAAAAAGATTACTCGTAAGACTTCTCGTCTGAAAGTGCATGATGAAAAAGGGGAATGCAAAGAAGGCGATGTAATCGTAGCAATGGAAACTCGTCCTCTATCTAAACAAAAAAGACACAAACTTTTAAAAATTGTAGAGAGAGCGAAATAAAATGATTCAAATGCAAACTTTTTTACAGGTAGCTGATAACTCTGGAGTTAAGAGAGTTCAGTGTGTTAAGGTTCTTGGTGGATCTAAGAAACGTTATGCGACAATCGGTGATGAAATCATCGTTGCGGTGAAAGACTCACAACCAGCATACGGTTTAAGAGATTCTATTGGAAAGAAAGTTCATACAAAAGCTGTGCAAAGAGCTGTAGTTGTTAGAACCAGAAAAGAAATAAGAAGACCAGATGGAAGCTATATTCGTTTTGATGATAATGCAGTTGCAATCATTGATGAGAAAGGTAACCCAAAGGGCACTCGTATTTTTGGACCGGTAGCTCGTGAACTTAGAGATAAGAAGTTTATGAAAATTATTTCTCTAGCACCAGAGGTATTATAAAATGGCGAACAAATTACCTTATCGTGGCTCTGAGCCTACGAAGTTTAAAAAAATTAAACTAAAAAAAGATGATGAAGTTATCTGCATCGGTGGTGCGGATAAAGGCAAAAAAGGGAAAATTCTTTCTATTGATAAAAGAAAAGATAGAATCTTTGTAAGTGGTATTAATAAAAGAAAGAAGTATGTTAGGCCCACACAAGAAAACCCTCAAGGTGGAATTATAGAAATCGAGAACTCGATTCATATTTCCAACGTTATGCTCTATGACTCCAAAAAGAAAAAAGGAGCAAGAGTAGGTTTTGAAGTAAAGAGTGGTTCTAAAGAAAGAACTCTTAAATCGAAAGGTTAATCATGGAACAATCAAGATTAAAAAAGAAATACAACGAAGAAATTAAGCCTAATTTGCTAAAGAAGTTTAATTTCAAATCTCCTTCACAGGTTCCAAAGATCGAAAAGATCGTTTTGAACGTGGGAATGGGAGAGGGACATTCTAATCCTAAAGCATTAGAATCTGCATTAGATACCTTGGCTGCAATTAGCGGTCAGAGAGCAGTAAAGACTATAGCTAAGAAGTCAATTGCTGGGTTTAAACTTAGAGAAAAGATGAATATTGGCTGTATGCTTACTCTTCGTGGGGAAAAAATGTTTGAATTTTTGGACAGGTTTATAAATGTGGCTTTACCGAGGGTTCGGGACTTTAAGGGCGTTAATCCCAAAGGTTTTGATGGTCGTGGAAACTACAATCTAAGCATTAAAGAACAAATTATCTTCCCAGAGATCCAATTCGATAAGGTTCATAGTATGCATGGTATGAACATCACCATGGTAACAAGTACAAAATCTGATGAAGAGGCATACGAACTACTCGCTGGTTTCGGAATGCCTTATAGAAAAAAGTAGGAGACTTAAAATTTTATGGCTAAAACTTCCATTATAGCTCGGCAAAATAAAAAGCCAAAGTTTAAAGTTAGAACATACAATCGTTGTGCTCTATGCGGTAGACCTCGTGCTTTTATAAGAAGATTCGGAATGTGTAGAATTTGTTTTCGTGAGTTAGCTAGTACTGCTCAAATTCCAGGTGTGACTAAGTCATCTTGGTAGAATAAGGAAAAAATATATGAGTTTATCAGATCCAATAGCAGATATGCTTACTAGAATCAGAAATGCAGGAAGTGCTAAACACCCTGTTTGTAAAGTTTCTGGCAGTAAGATTAAAAATTCAATCCTTGGCATTATGAAGGAAGAAGGATTTATCACAGACTTTCAGGAAACAAAAGTTAATAATATTCCTGAATATACGGTAACTTTGAAGTATGATGATACTCGCCGTCCGGTTATTCGGGAAATCGAAAGAGTTTCCAAGCCAGGTAGACGTGTATACATCCAATCAGAAGATATCAAGCCTGTAAAAAGTAATCTTGGTATTTCTATTATCTCTACTTCTAAAGGGATTATGAGCAATAAGAAAGCTATGAAATTAAAAATTGGAGGAGAGGTTATTTGCAAAGTGTCCTAATCGGATACAGCAAATGTCTTTAAGAGTATGTCTAGAGTAGGTAAAGATATAGTAACCCTCCCGGTTAAAACGGAAGTTAAGCAAGCGGGAGATAAAATTGAAGTAAAAGGTCCTCTTGGAACTTTAAGCACTCCTTTATACAAAGGTATTACAATGAGTGTAGATGGCAATGTTGTTAAATTTGCTCGTGCAAACGAAGAAAAACAAACTATCGCACTGCATGGTCTCGTAAGAGCTCTATTTAATAATTGTGTAAAAGGTGTTTCTACAGGCTGGGAAAAAAACCTCGAAATCTTTGGCGTTGGTTTTAGAGCGCAAAAGAAAGGTTCTAATTTAGTAATGAACCTCGGATTTTCTCATGAAGTTGTATTTCCTGAGCCACAAGGAATTAAGATCGATGTAGTTGACCAGTTAAAAATTAAAATTACTGGTGTAGATAGACAACTCGTTGGTCAAGTTGCTGCGAATATTCGTGGATTTAAAGAGCCAGAGCCTTACAAAGGCAAAGGAATTAAATATGCTAACGAATACATCAAGCGTAAAGCTGGAAAAACTGGTAAGAAATAATGATTAATAAACAAAAACATAGAGCTGGACAAGAAAGAAGAATTGAGCGTGCGAGATTTAAGTTAAAGCAAAACGGAGACAGACCTCGTCTAGTGTTTAATAAAACAAATCGCTATTTGATCGCTCAAGTAATTGATGATACTGCTGGCACTACAATTGCTTACGCTGTATCTTCCGAAAAGAGTTTCCCGGTACAAGGATTTTCAAAGAAAAACAAACAAGCAGCAACTGAGCTTGGGAAGTTGATTGCTGAAAGAGCAAAGAGCAAGGGTGTAAGCAAAGTAATGTTAGATAGATCTGGTATCATCTACCATGGAAAATTAGCTGCATTCGCAGATTCAGCAAGAAAAGAAGGATTGGAGTTTTAAATGGCATACATGGACGAAGAAGCAAAAGAGTTTAGCGAGAAAGTAGTCAAAATTGACCGCGTTGCTAAAGTAGTAAAAGGTGGTCGTAGATTTTCTTTTAACGCTTTAACTGTTGTAGGTGATTCAAAGAATAGAATTGGAATTGGATTTGGAAAAGCAAATGAAGTTCCAGATGCAATTCGTAAATCTATCGAATCTGCAAAAAAGAATCTATTCAAAATTAACATCATTGGACACACTATTCCTCATGAAGTAGTTGGAAAGTTTAAATCTGCAAGGGTTTACTTAAAGCCATCTTCTCCTGGAACTGGTATTATCGCAGGGGAATCTGTTCGCTCTGTAGTAGAAAAAGCAGGCGTTCAAGATATTCTTACCAAATCTTATGGTTCAGGTAATCCTTTAAATATCGTAAAAGCAACATTTGAAGCACTTAAAAAATTGGAAACTCCCGTTATCGCAGCAAAGAAGCGTGGGATACCTTTAAAGAAACTCTTTGGTCAAGGAGAGATCTAAAATGGAAAAAATCAAAATTACCCAAGTTAAAAGTTCTATTGGAACAATTCCAGTACATCGCAAAACATTGAAAGCCCTTGGCTTGAAAAAAATCGGTAGCTTTAGAGTTCATAGCAAATCTCCAGCAGTATTAGGAATGCTTCGTTCTGTAAACTACTTAGTAAACGTGGAAAAGGCGTAATCTATGTCTAATCAAACTAAAAAAAGCAATCGTGTAAAACCTTCTACTGCCTTCGGGACATCTAGAAAAACTAAAAAAACAGAGCCAAACTCTTCTAATTTAATTCCTTTACCAAAGGGAGCGAAAAAAGAGCGCAAAAGAATTGGACAAGGTCCAGGCTCTGGTATGGGAAAAACTTCAACTCGTGGACAAAAAGGACAAAAAGCGAGAGCGTCCAGCATGAGAAGAGGATTTGAAGGTGGTCAAATGCCTTTACATAGACGTATGCCTAAAAGAGGTTTTACGAATATTTTCCATGTTGAATTTCAACCTGTAAATCTTGGTGATTTAACTCGCTATAATCTTTCTGGCGCCGTTACACCGGAAATTTTAGAGCAAAAAGGTCTTATTAAAGATGCAGCGGGCTTGATCAAAGTTCTAGGAACCGGGGATTTAAAATCATCTGTAACTATTACTGCTGATGCTTGCTCAAAGGCAGCTCTCGAAAAACTACAAAAGCAAGGTGGTAGTTTCACTGCAAGAGTGAAAGCTAAACCAGAGCCAGCTAAGAACTAACTATGCTAAGTGTAATCACAAATATTTTTAAAATCCCTGAGCTAAGAGCGAAGATTCTTTTTACCGTCTTCATGCTCCTACTTTTTCGTATGGGAACTCATGTCACCATTCCAGGAGTGAATAGCTTAGTAGTTTCTGGAATTAGTTCTGATTCTACGGATGGACTTTTAGGAATGGTCGATTTATTTGCAGGTGGAGCTTTACTTAAATTCTCTATCTTTGCACTAGGAATTATGCCTTATATTTCTTCATCTATTATTATGCAGCTTGTGATGGTTCTCATTCCTCAATTGCAAAAATTGCAAAAAGAAGGCGAAGAAGGTCGTAAGAAGATTAACCAATATACAAAATTTGGAACTATCATTCTATGCGTTGTTCAAAGTTTAGCAGTGATTTACATGGCAAAAAACTGGTCAACAG
>JANYCR010000271.1 GCA_025360185.1 Leptospiraceae bacterium
TCATTGCCCTGCCGGATTAAGTGACGATGCTTGTTCAAATGAAGCAGCGACTAGAGGAACAAGTAATCCCAACTCTGATTCACTTTTATACCGCTTTTTAGAACCAGAAGTTATTCGAACTGCTTTAAGTGCAGATGACAAGACAGGCTTACAGTCATTATACGGAAATATCACATCAGAAGAAAAAACTATGAAATCAGAGATGAATGAATTCTATTCCTTGGCGGATAGTATCTGTAATCCTAATCCTTGTGTTATCCCAGAAGAAGATATTGCCAAATATCAATTACCCGCTGGTGAAATTCAAGCCAGAGAAGAGTATTTAAATAAATTGCAAACTGAAGGACTAGTATCTTTAGATAAAATAGTTAAAACAAAAATGTCAATTTATCAAACGATGTATGAAAATGCATATTCACAAACTAAAATTCCAGTGGAGAGATATCTTACAAATGCGATCCAAAACAGAATTCGATATATCCAACAGACCGAAACTGAAGTTTTAGATGCAAGTATAAAAATATTGTCTGTACAAATCAATGATAGAGATAAATTTTTAAAAGAAGTTCAGACAGAAATTTCGACAGATTATATAAAATTTACTAAGTCAGAGTTAAAGGTTTTAATTCAGATTAGGAGAGAAATGAAAGATGAAAGACTTAAACGTTAGATTTCTTTGTATTTCGATTCTTATTTTAGTTTTCGAAGTTCAATGTATAGATACAGGATGCCATGATACAAAGTGTAAGAGTTTCGATGTTAAAAAAAATTTAAAGCTATTACTTCAAGGAATTGCCTGGAACAGATTTATTGCGGGTAATATGTGTAATGCGATTGGAGCATTGCAATACGATCAAAATTCCGATCCTCTTGGAACTTTTCCAAAGTGTGCAGGTAGAATTGATTCAGGTGCGATTTGGGATTATGACAAGCGAGCTTTATATACCTCTAAAACTGTTAAAGTAGGACAACGACTTTCCTGTTGTAATCGGTATTCACAGCAAACTTCTGACGATGAAACTTGGGCTTGTGGTACAATTTCAAGACTTTGGCGAAAATCAAAGCAAGAATATGTGGCTCCTGGATCAGAACTCCCTATTTCGTTTACTCATGAGGATATTGGAGTAAAAACAAGCCTTGGTCTTGGTACAGCTAAAATTACACCTTACGAAAACTTTGAATCGGGTGACTATTTGTATTGTTTCCGCAACGGTTTTCAAGTTGTGAAAGTGGAGTGATTATGAAAAAACTAATTTTTACAATAACTATTTTATCTATTTTTAATTTAAATTTATTTTCAGATCCTTTAATAGATTTATTAAATGAAAGTGCATTTGGAATTAATTCTGGTCCTCCAACCCCTCCTCCTTTCTGTGGAATCGGTTGGGGAACGTCACCCGCAAACCAAATTCCAGATGTAAGTTTAGTAGGGGATAGTCGAAGTTTTCTCCTCGCATTGGCTGAAATGAATGGTGACTCCAGTATAAGCCCGCAAAGTATTGATGAGAATAGATCGAATCGGTTGCTCAGAAAAGCAATTTCTGATGCAAGTATTTATGGTTCCGGTGTGAATATGATTAAGATTTTGAAATCTCCCGTTACTCTTCACAATTTAGGTTGGGCAGGAGCAACTGCTACAGATAAAGAAATTTTTCTTGGGTTGCAGAATTTTATTCCAGGCTTTCAAGTTGCCGGAAGCGGAGCGAAGAATTGGAATAGAAGATGGGATTTATGTAGAGGTATTTATGCAAACCCATATATTACAAGCCCTAAGATGATTCTGCATTTAGGCGGAAATGATATGAAGGATTTCTATCAGTATATGAAGCAAGTGGAAGTTCTATATGAAATAATAAGAGCAATTTCAAACCCTGTTTCCTTCTTGGCAAATCTTTTTACAGGTAGAAGAGAAAAAGAAAATGAGCTATTTTGGTATTGGCAATTTGAGGCTAAAGAAGACGGAATTGTAGAAGGAATGAAAGCATATTCCTCTAAACTCATGGAGCAAAATGGTAATCATGCTCCTGCATTAAATCAAATTCTCTTGGTAGATGTTGCCCCATTAATTTATCAAGAAAATTTAGGACTAAACGTAGATTTTAAAAGTACACTCCGGTTTAATATTTATCTATCAAGGTTAAATACAAAATATTATAACAATCTCTTCCCTTATTTAAAGCAAAAATATGGTGAAGATAAAATTCATTTCTTAGATATGTTTAACCACTTTTTAAGTAATATTGTTGGAGGGGCTACTTATTATATACCCGGCGATGGAGTTCATTTTTTAAGTGGGGATAATCGGTCATTTGCAATTGTATCTAGTTTAGGCAATGAACAATTCGGTAAGATGCTTGCGGCGAAAATGGCGCTTATTGGATGGTTTCCAAATAATAGTTTATTAACTAGGGAGCAATTAGAAGGGTTAACGAATGGAGTTCCTCTTGATCTTACAAACGTAATTGGTCAATGTGATGATATGTGTAAAGTGGCACTATGCTTTTTTTTCGGACTTTGCCATTTATAAAAAAGTATGTGACTAATAAAATTTACAATTAATTAAGGAGAAAAATATGCAGAACAAAGACATCCAAATATCACGAAATGAAATGCTTGAAATAAACCGCAAGTGGAAAAAGAGAAAAAGAATTCATAGACCAAAGACATTAATTTTTTTCGGGCTATTCTTTCTTATCCTTCCATTGATAAATTATATAGGAATTGCAATACGATTTAAACATAGGCTAATTGAATTTGCAGGTATTATGGGAGAGCTTCATTCGCTCGAAATGATTTTACTCGCAATTCCCATTTTCGTAGGAATTGGAATTCTTCTCGTTCAGACTTGGGGATACTATTTGTTTTTATTTTATGCTGTAATTTTAATTCTGCATAATGCGATTACGTTTTTCCAAGACCCAGCGGTTTACAATGTGAATTCTCTTGTCCAAACGGTTGTCATTTTCGGA
>JANYCR010000298.1 GCA_025360185.1 Leptospiraceae bacterium
ATCTTTCATTCTGCTTATCCGGGTAACGATGAACAGGCATTACTCGCTGAATCCTTACCCCATGCAGGCTATTTAACAAAGGGAGACTATGATATCACAGAACTTTTACAGACAATCGAAAGGGCATTTTAGAGAAGTAAATGAACGATGAGTTTGATTTATTCCGTAAAGTATTAGAGAACACAAACAGCAATCATTCTATTTTTGCAGCTACTAACGATAACCCACCTTTGATTTCTAAGGAAGAATTTAAATCTGATTCTAAACCAATTATCTTAATCATAGACGATGATCAAAATGTGCGAGAGGCTTTAAAAATCACACTTGGAAAAAAATACAATACGATTTTATGCAAGAATGGGGAAGAAGGAATTGCAAATACAAATTCAAATGTATTTGCGGCGATTCTAGATATAAAGATGGAAGGCAAGAATGGATTTGAAACATTCACCGAAATCAAGAAAAAGAATCTTTATTTACCAATTATTTTTCATTCCGCCTACCAGGATATAAAAAATCCATTCGAGATAATGAATGATTACCGTCCTTTTGGATATGTAATCAAAGGAACTGAAGGCAAAGAGCTATTACACACTATCGAAAGTGCAATTGATTACTACTGGCAAATTAATAAAAACGCAATTTTACTTAACAAGATTCAAAGACAAGAAGAACAATATAAAACTCTCGTAAACAATCTCAATGTAGGGGTTTATCGAAATACGGGTGGTTCACAAGGAAAATTTCTACAGGCTAATCCTGCTTTGGCGCATATCATGGGATATGATTCTGTAGAAGATATCATGAGCAGATCAGCTTCCGAGTTTCATGAAAATTCGGCAGACAGACTGAAATTCGCCAAAATGATAGAAGACAATGGATTCTGTCAGGATTTTGAATTAAAGCTTTTAAAAAAAGATAGAAGTCCCATCTGGGTGTCCATTAGCGCGAAAGCGCACAAAGATGATTCAGGTGCACTGCTTTGGATAGACGGAATTTTAAATGATTTTACGGAGGCTAAACGGGCAGAAGAGCAATTGCAAACTCTTATGCTCGATATAAGCTTACTCAATTTGAATCTAGAACAAAAAGTAAAAGAAAGAACCTCTGAATTAAATAATACACTAATTACAATTCGAGAAGATCTTTCCGTTGCAAAAAAAATTCAGCAAAATACTCTTTTCACAAATTTTTCACTGATCGAAGAGCTAACAATTGTTCCCCGCTACATTCCGATGTCAGAGGTCGGCGGAGATTTTTATGGAATCACTAAGGTAAAAGATTTTACCTATCGGATTTTTATTGCAGATGCAACCGGGCATGGAGTCCAAGCGGCGATGATTACAATGGCGATTAAAGGAATTTATGATGATATTAAACAATATGATCTTGCCGTTCATACGATCATGGAAATATTTAACAGCGAATTTATTGCAAAGTATTATTCCTTAAATAGCCTTCTGACCGCCCTTATTATTGATATAGATGTTAAGAATCATTCTTTAAAATATGCATCTGCGGGACACCCGCCAGCAGTTCTTTTACAAGACTCAAAAATTAATCTCCTTAAACCAACAGGCAAAATGTTAGGTGTTGTAAATAATGCTACTTATCAATCGAACACGATGACTTTTCATCCGGGGGACCGACTATTTATTTTTACAGATGGAATATTTGAAGAATTTAATTCAAGAGACCAAGAATTTGGAGAAGAAAAGCTGTATTCGATCTTGCTAGAAAATAGAAAATTGAGTCTTGAAGAAACCATTCAAGATGCAATAAATAAATTGGATACATTTTTGGAAGGTAAAGAAAAACAAGATGACATTACAATGATAGGAATCGAACATAAATCTTAGAGTTCTAAAACAAAAGACTACTTAGCCGCTTCGTCGCTAGAAAGAAAAATGAGAAAAATACTACCCTTACTATTTTTTATTATAAACTATTCCCTTTTTGCTCAAGATGCTGACTCGGTCATTATTGTAAAAGATCAAACTAAAATGCTTAATATTGGTAAGCAGGTCTATATTCTCGAAGACAAAGGGGGAAAATTAATGATTGGGGATATTCAAAAACCCGAATATCAGGCAAAGTTTCAAAAATCTACCCAAGAAACACCTAACTTTAATGTTACTCGTAGTACGATTTGGGTAAAACTTACTGTAGCAAACCAAACAGACGAAAAAATCTATTTGGAAGTGGGACAGGCTATGGCTTGGTATATTGATTTTTATAAACCTAATGCTGATGGGAAACCCGATTTGACTACCCAAACAGGCATGATGCGCCCCATTGATAACAGGGAAGTAGACAATAATTTTTTCTTGTTTGAATTAGCAAACAATCCCAGTCACCAAACCTATTATTTTGCTATTCGATCTGATGGTCCTCTTAACCTTCCGCTTATCATAGCTACCAAAAGAGGTTTATTGGAGCATCGCACTATATATATATGGTTTCTGGGTGGTTTTACGGGATTGCTGTTGATTATGTTTTTCTACAATTTGTTTATTTATTTTTCAGTCAAAGATAGTATTTACCTGTATTATTGTGCGTATATCATTCCTACTCTTGTTAATGTGAACTATATTTCGGGTAATTACGCATACAAGCTCAATATTATCTCTTATTTTTCTAATTATTTTACCGCAATAAATTTCACCAGTACCCTGGCTACTGTTGCGTTTATTATAAAGCTTTTGCAATTACAAAAAAAACACTTGGCATATAAAATATTATTATCTTGGCTTTTATTACACTTCTTCTGTGCCTTATTTAACCTGATAACGGGTCATTTTGAACCAGTAATAAATATTCTACAAGCCAGTTTTTTATTAGCATTCATCTATATATTGTTTTATGGTGCTTACCAACACAAAAAAGGTAATCAAAATGCCAAGTTTTTAGTCTTTGGTTTTTCTTTTTATATGATGGGGACTATTATTTATATATGTCAAAATTTTGGATTAATCACTACAAATTTTTGGACTTACAATTCTATAGTCTTAGGTACCTCCATAGAAATAGCTCTTTTTTCTCTGGCATTGGCTGAACGAATAAACAGGATGCGAATGGAAAAAGAAGAGAGTCAATTTGCCCTTCTAACTCAAACCCTAGAAAATGATAGACTGGTTAAAGAACAAAATCAGTTTTTAGAGCAGAGAATTATCGAAAGAACCTTAGAGCTAGACCAAGCTCATACAAAAATTCTGGTATTAGAAAAAGAAACCACAGAAAAGCAACTAGCGGGTGGGTTTGCTCACGAAATGAGAAATGCGTTAGTCGGACCAAAACTCGTAATCCAACATATTCTAGGGCAAGACGGCTCGAAGCCTTATGAGAGTATAAGCCTTAAAAACAGTCGAAGGCTAAAAGAGATTTACCTCTTAGTCAAAGACTCCATTCCAGCCGAGACATTGCAAACAACTCTAAAAGCAATGCAAGAAATTTTTCAAAATGAGGAGCAAATAGACGATAGCCTGAATATGATTTACGAGGCTGTGTCTAAGGGTTTGAATATAACGCAACTCATCATGAATTATTCGAAAGTAGGAAATGAACAAAGTGGAAAAATTCAAATTGATTTAAACTATCTATTACAAAATATAGTAGAGCAGTATAAAAAAGATTGGTCTGAGCAAAGAATCATATTTCGTTTAGATTTAACAAAAGAAAAATCTCAAATCCTAGGCTTAGAGACGCATATTGAATCAGTCTATAAGAATTTGCTGTTAAACGCAAAAGATGCGCTACTTGATAAGACTTTAACCAACGGAAAAGAAAAGGCAATCGAAATCAAAACACAAACTTTAAATAACAGGTTTTTGATAGAAATTACAGATAACGGTATTGGCATTTCCGATGAACACATAGGTAAAATTTACGATGCTTTTTTCTCTACAAAACCGGATACAGGCACGGGTCTAGGATTAGGAGTAGTCAAAAAAATCATTGCTCTCTACGATGGAAAAATTGAAGTGAAATCTGAATTAGGAAAAGGAACTATGTTTACAGTAACACTACCGTTAGGAAAAGAAAAGGAGATTAACAATGATTAGCCAGTTAGAAACAATATTAAATGAGTCACTACCACACTCTGGCTATCTCACGAAAGGAGATTATGATGTCCAAGAACTACTACTTACAATCTCAAAAGCTTTTTTGTAATCTAAATGAGCGACCTAATGAACGATGAATTTGATATATTTCGAAAGCCGATAGAGCACGTAGAAGATGCCGCAGACACAATTGAGGTTACACCTAGTAAACCGCTTTCTATTTCTAAAGATGAAATTCAGATTGATGTTGAGCCGATTGTACTTATCATAGACGATGATAAAAATGTTCGAGAGGCTTTGAGGCTCATCCTAGGAAAGAAATACAATTTAATCTTATGTAGTAGCGGGTGGGAGGGAATAGAAAAAGTAAACACACAAGTCCATGCAGTAGTTCTAGATATAAAAATGGAAGGGAAAAATGGATTTGAAACTTTTATAGAAATCAAAGAGAAAAGCGCATACCTTCCTGTTATTTTCCACTCCGCCTACCAGGATTTAAAAAACCCATACGAGATAATGAACGATTATCGCCCTTTTGGATATGTTGTTAAGGGCGATGACGGCAAACAATTATTAACCACACTAGAAAGTGCTGTATCTTATTATTTTCAAATTAATAAAAATTCGACTCTATTACAAAAAATACAAATTCAGGAAGAAGAGTATCGAACACTTGTCAATAATCTTAATGTAGGCGTTTATCGAAATACAGGTGGCTCTAAAGGCATCTTCCTTCAGGCAAACCCTGCACTTGCCAAAATTTTTGGTTATGAATCAGTAGAAGAATTTATGAGTAAAAATATTTCTGATTTTTATGTAGACCCAAATGATAGGCAGGGATTTGTTTCTGTCCTACAAATGAATGGTTATTGCAAAAACTTTGAACTCAGGTTAAAGAAAAAAGATGGAAGTCCGATTACGGTTTCTATCAGTGCTAATGTAAAACGAGATACACTAGGAAATATTGAATGGATGGATGGAATTTTACAGGATATAACGGAGCAAAAACAGGCGGAAATTTACCTTCATAAACTAAACTCTACCTATCAAAAATTTGTACCCAAACAATTTCTAGACTTTTTAGGTAGATCGGATATAACAGAAATCCAGTTGGGTGACCAAACTCAAAAAGAAATGTCCGTTCTATTTAGCGATATACGCTCATTTACCTCTTTATCTGAAACCATGTCTTCTGGAGAAAATTTTAAATTCATTAACTCGTATCTAAAGCGAATTGCGCCCCAGATCATTAAAAATAATGGCTTCATTGATAAATACATTGGAGACGCTGTCATGGCTTTATTTCCCGAAAATGCAAAGAACGCAGTTGATGCGGCAATTCAAATGCTTGAGGAATTATATATCTATAACCAACATCGAAAGGCTAAGAGCTATAAGCCGATATCAATAGGTATAGGGATAAACACGGGTAACCTCACTCTCGGAATCGTAGGTGATAAAGACAGGATGGAAGGCACAGTTATCAGTGATGTAGTAAACCTTGCTTCTAGAATGGAAGGTTTAACTAAGATGTATGGAGCTTCTATTTTAATCAGTGAAATTACATTTCAAAAATTAGAGGACCCATCTATTTACGATTACCGTATTGTAGATACTGTAAAAGTTAAAGGCAAAAAGGAACCCGTCACAGTAATTGAAGTTTTAAATGGAAACTCAAAGCGGATAATCGAAACTAAACTGATGACAAAGCGGGACTTCGAGTTCGGGACAGCGCTTTACCAGGAAAAAGATTTTACGGAAGCCAAAAATTGTTTTCGTAGAGTATTAGATAAAGACCCGGCGGACAAAGCTGCAGAAATTTATCTAAAGCGTTCCGAGTATTATGAGATTCATGGAATCACACCGGAGTGGGAAGGGATAGAAGCCCTGGAGAATAAATAAAACTTATGAGTAACGATGAATTCGAAATATTTCGCAGTGAAACAGATACAGAAAACATAGGCTCTTCCATAAGACAGGATACTTCCAATAATCCGCAGTCAAGTGAAACAGTCGTATTAACTTTTAAGCCGACAGTCTTGATAATAGACGATGACGCAATTGTGCGAGACGCATTAAAACTCACCTTTGAAAAAAAATATAATATAATTCTTTGCGAAAACGGAGAATCAGGCGTTGAAAATGTCAATTCCAATGTATTTGCAGTCATTCTAGATATAAAAATGGAAGGTCAAAATGGCTTTGATACATTCATTGAAATCAAGAAAATAAATCTTTACCTGCCCATAGTTTTTCTAACTGCCTACCAAGATATAAAAAGCCCGTTCGAGATAATGAATAATTACCGTCCTTTTGGCTACGTAATCAAAGGTGCAGAAAGCAAACAGCTATTAGACACAATAGAAAGCGCAATCAACTACTACATGCAGATTAGTAAAAACTCATTTCTAGTGAAAGCGCTCCAATCGAAGAATATGGTACTGACCGAGCTTCGCGAAAATCTAGAAGCGATAGTCGAAACGCGTACAGTGGAGCTTACGACCACCAATAAAGAATTACAAAAAGAAATAGAATTTCGTCAAAGCGCAGAGAAGGAAATTAAATCTCTACTTTTAGAAAAGGAAATTATCCTCAAAGAGGTGCATCATCGAATCAAAAATAATATGACAACACTTCAATCCCTCCTCTCTTTGCAAGCGAGCACGCAGAAAGAACCAACCGCAAAAATAGCCCTGAACGAATCTGTTAACCATATTCAAAGTATGATGATACTATATGATAAATTATACCAATCCGCTAACTTTGAAGATATATCGGCAAAAGAATATATTCCCTCATTAATAGAGCAAATCCTCGGAAACTTTCCAAATCATAGATCAATTAAAATTTTAACAGAGATAGAAGATTTCATTTTAGGAACAAGAGAGTTACAACCTCTCGGAATTATAATCACTGAATTGCTATCTAATATCATGAAATATGCATTTAAAGATGTAAATAAAGACAGACAAATTTCAATCGAATTAGGGACAACGAAATCCACAAGTGCAAAGCAAGTTTTTCTTATTGTTGCGGATAATGGCAAAGGAATTGAAATGTCTATGAGTTTAGAAAACTCAAAAGGATTTGGGTTTAGGCTTATGCACTTACTTGCAAAGCAGTTAAAAGGTAATTTGCGATTCGAGAGTAGTAACGGAACGAAATTTATCCTGGAATTTCCTTTTGAGAATTAAAGCCCCATGCTTCGAGCGATAATTTCTTTCATGATTTCTGTTGTACCGGCGTAGATAGTTTGCACTCTTGCATCGAGATAAGCACGGGCGATTGGATATTCCATCATATAACCGTAGCCACCGAAGAACTGGAGGCAATCGTCTGTATGTCGCTTCTGCATTTCGGTAGAATACCATTTAGCCATAGAGGCTTCGCTTGTAGTAAGTTCGCCCGCCATAATCGCATTAACCGCTTGGTCACAAAAAGAACGACAGACTTCTAGCTCTGTTTTCATTTCTGCCATCTTGAAACGAATATGTTGAAAAGTACCGATCTTTTTTCCGAATGCTTCGCGCTCTTTGAGATAACGCAGAGTAATCTCATGCACTGCCGCAGTTGCCTCTGTTGCGCCTACCGCAAGCACAAGTCTTTCTTTAGCGAGCTTAGTCATCAGATAACGAAAACCCTGCCCTTTTTTCCCGATTAGATTTTCTTTTGGAACTTTAACATCTACGAAATGAAGCTCGGAAGTATCCTGTGCTTTGAGACCAATTTTTTCGAGACGTCTACCTCTTTCGAATCCGGGCATACCGCGCTCAACCATGAGTAGACTCATCGCTTCATCACTTGTCTTAGCGGCTACTATCACGTAGTCTGCAAGTTGTCCATTGCTGATAAAAGTCTTGGAGCCATTTAAAAGGAAATGATCGTCTTTTTCAATTGCGGTTGTTCGAATTGCCTTTAAGTCAGAGCCTGTTCCAGGTTCTGTCATTGCAATGGCGAGAATTTTTTCACCAGAAACACATCTAGGAAGCCATCTCTTCTTTTGCTCTTCATTTCCGTATTCGGAAATATAAGGCGCTATAATATCGTTGTGAAGAGAAACGAAAAAGCCGCTGTTCCCTGCGCGGGAAGATTCTTCAATGATGATTAGGTTGTATAAAAAGTCAGCCCCACTTCCACCATATTCTTCTTCCACATCAGGACAAAGTAAACCAGCAGATCCCGCTTTTAGCCAAATCTCTCTAGGAACAATGCCAGCTTTTTCCCATTCCTCATGGAATGGTTTCACTTCAGTTTCAAAGAATTTACGAGTAGATTCCCTGAAACTGTTATGCTCTTCTGTAAAGGTGAGACTTCGTTTCACTGTTTACGCGTGTCTTTCGATAAAGTTCTTAATTTGGTTTTTTGGTAAAGCACCAATTGCTTTGTCAACTAAAGCCCCATCTTTGTATAATAAAAGAGTAGGAATAGATTGAATTCCCAGATCTTGCGCTGTCTTTTGGTTATCATCTACGTTTAATTTTTTGATGGAAACTTTGCTTCCGTATTCTTTAGATAATTCTTCTAGAACAGGTCCGACCATTCTACAAGGTCCACACCATTCTGCCCAACAATCTACTAATACTAAACCAGAACCGGTTTCCTGCTTATACGTTGTATCTGTGATTTCTGCCAATGCCATAAAAAACTCCTTTTTAGTGCTTCTTATTATTAGATAGTTAAATATCTAACTATTTCTATATTTTTTATCTAATTCAATAGATAATTTTCACCCGACTTTGTCAAGCTTCACA
>JANYCR010000348.1 GCA_025360185.1 Leptospiraceae bacterium
AATTAAAAAAAGAGTAGAAATAAATAAGAAAAATACATTGGGATTAACAGCGTTCATGACTGCACTTTACCATAATGAGGAAGTTATTGCAAAACTTCTTTTGGATAATGGCGCAAAACTTTTTGATAAATCTGACCATTCCATAGCTAATACGGATAAATATTATACGACTCTAATGGCAGCTTCTGAAGGAGGCTGTCTTGAGATTGTAAAGCTTCTAATTGAAAAGAAAGTGGATGTAAATGAGAAAACGTTTTGTAATTATACTGCTCTCTGGTGGGCTTCTAAACAAGGGCATTTTGAAATTGTAAAAATTCTTCTCGAAAACAAAGCAGACATTCATGTAAAAAATCAATATGGCGAAACAGCTTTTATTCCTGCTCTTTCTAACGGGCATGAAGACATTGCAAAGCTTCTCTTAAAAAATGGTGCAGACATTAACGATAAGAATGATACTGGTGGCTTTAGCTTTACTCCATTGATGGCAGCTTCTAAAGGAGGCTGCTTTAAAATGGTGAAGTTACTTATTAAACGAAATGCTGATATAAATGCAAAAGGTTACGATGATTATACCGCTCTTTGGTATGCATTGGGTAATAACCAATTTAGAATTGCAAAATTTTTAATAAAACATAAAGCAGATATGAACGCGGAAATTAATACTGATTGCAATTATCGTAGCTGCGATGATAACGGCTTTACTCCTCTTCAATATTATTCCAAATATGGGCATTTAGAAATTGTGAAATTTCTTATCGAAAACAATGCAGATATTAATAAAAAAAATCAATCTGGTGAGACAGCATTTTTAATTGCTATTAATAATGGGAAAGAGAATGTTGCAAAGTTTCTCTTAAAAAAAGGTGCGGAATTTAAAGATAAGAATTATAATGGTTATACCCCTCTGATGGCAGCTTCTTGGGCAGGTAATTTCAAAATTGTAAAATCACTTATTAAAAGAAATGTGGATGTAAATGAAATCAGCGAGGGCGGATATGGGCATAGCGCTCTTTGGAATGCATTGAGTAACGACCAACTTAAAATCGCAAAATTCTTAATAAAACATGGAGCAGATGTCAATTTAATATATATCAATAGAAATACTGTATTACACCTCGCTGCTAGAAACAAGCAAAGAGAGATAGTAAAATTATTATTATCTAAAAATGCAGATACCTCTATTAAAAATAACGAAGGAAAAACTCCGGCAGATATTGCAATTGAATCAGGAGATAAGGAATTAGTAGAATTATTTTCAAATTTTTTAGGAAATTAATCTTCAAAATTTTCCCGTTCCATTATAAGCTATGATTGCATACAGCCAATTAGCCGCTTGTAGGAAAATGGTTCTATACAGATATAATTTTGAGAAGTTTTGGATAAATTAGAAATGAAAATTACCAAAATGAGCGATACTGCTACCAAGAAATATTGGTACTGTTTATTTCAGCTTAATATTAATTGGGCGTTCTTTTGAAATTTTCTGCTTGAATTTCTAAAAATAAAGATGTAGGTTGACTTATGGTGACGATTAGTAAACAACAAATGGCAGAATGGATTTTATTGGATTATTTGGCAAGAACCCATTCCTTAAAAGAAAAGATTTCTCTTTTCGTAAAGAAATATAACACAAACTTTGAAAGCTTTGAAACACAAATTAAGACCACCTCGAAAGAAGATTTCGAAAAATGGGATGATTATATTGAGTGGAAAGCATTTCATAATTTTTATGTATCTTATCTAAAACAAATAGAAGAAGTGAAGAATGGAAATTTTCAATTGGCTGAGTAATAATGAATTCATCACTGACTATCAGATTTTAGAATATTGGACAAAGACAAATGAGTCGTATATCAAACTTAAAATTAATTTTATTGATAGATCGGAACTTCATATTAGAGAGCATTTAGATTCTGAATTGAAAACTTACTCCTACCATTGGCAGAGTTCAGAAAAAATTCTCATCGTACGTTGGGATAATGCACCGCATCATCAGGGAATATCTTCCTTTCCTCATCATATGCATGACGGTTTCGAAGAAAATGTTAAGGAAAGTCATGATATAACTATTAGCGATGTCATGAAATATATTTTTAATAAAATTAAAAGTAAAGAATAAATTTACCTGTTCAACATAGATTAGTATAATTTACAGCCAATTAGCCCATTGTAGGGAGTAGTGTTTTACTTCGAATACTTCTTCAAGTCAGAAATCAAAATCCTTTGAAATTCTTCGGGGCTTTCGATTTGTGGAATATGACCTGTATCCTTAATAATTTCTAGCTTTGAGCCAGGAATAAATTTATTAAAAAAATGTCCGCGCTCAATCGGGGTTACTGTGTCTTTGTCGCCCCAAATGAGAAGAGTTGGAATCTGAATGGGTTCAGCGCTCACTATGTCTTCCGCAAGTGAATTATCTACGTAAGTCGCTAGGTATTCTACGAAGTTTCCCATATAATCCGTGCTTCCCTTTAATCCCATTGGCTGTTGTAAAATATTGATTCTTTCTTCTGTGATTGCATTTTCTTTAAATACAAATTTTTTAA
>JANYCR010000409.1 GCA_025360185.1 Leptospiraceae bacterium
GGAAAACTACACTTGCGAGAGCCTTGTCCGAAGAAGCGGAAACCATTTACAAAGAAAAAGAGCAAGAAATAAAAATCATTTCTATCGACTGGGATAATTTTAGAGCTAAGGATACCGCCTATCGTAAAATTTTAGATTCTATCTACTCGGAATTACTGAAAGAGAAATACGAAATCGACAAGTACATCAAAAATTATGGAGAGAAACTAATCAGTCTCGAAAGAATTCATAAAAAAATTGAAGACAAACTAAAAGAGCCAGATGCAGTGATGGACTTTGGAAGTGGTGCTGTTAGCGGATTACGAAGCGTAGCCGGAGCAATTCCAGGTTTTGGAAATACTGTAGAAAAAGTATTAGAAATGGAAGTAGTTGCGGGAGCAGCGGCAAAAACAGTCAACTATTTAGCACAGGCAGGTTACAATAAGTACAAAGAATCAATTAAGAATAGTAAAATTTTATCCAATGAAGAATACATTCTCTGGGAAAACCAAAACGAAAGTCTTACAGAGGCATTGGTAAAAGGAATCAAAGAAGCTTGCAAGGATTTTGTAATATTATTTGTATTTGATACTTATGAGATTATAGAAGAACGACTCAGTGATGAGTTTAGTAATTTATTTTTGAGAAAACTATTCGAAGACAATCAGAGTGGAATCACTATTATCCTCTCAGGCAGAAAAGATGTAAGTGTGAAGTTTAAAGATTCCTTTTCCAATAAAATTTTAAATTTAATTCCTTTAGAAAAATTACTTTTTAAAGAAGCACAAATTTCGGAATTCGCACAATTAGAAGAAGTGCAACTCACAGAATCAGAAATCAAAGACTTAATAAAACACACCAGGGGAATTCCTTCTGTGGTGAGAGAAATTCTTAAAGATATAAAATCCCAGGCAATCCCGAAAGAAAAATTATTTGCTGATCTCAGAGAAGGAAGAAATGACGGCAATCAAGACATACTCGCCCAAACTGTACACCGGTTTATCAAATATTGCGATCCCGAAGAAAGAAAAAAAGTATTTAGCCTAGGTATTTTAAAAGAATGGGACTTGGAGTTATTGCAAAAACTCTGGGGTAGAGAGGTAAATGTAGAGTTGACACTCGACCAACTTGCGGAGAGGCATTCTTTTATTAGCCGCAGTAAAAGCGGAACAAATAAAACTTTTTATGAATACCTGCGAAAGTATCTAATCTCTGAACTAGATGAAAGCAAAAGCTCCACAAGTAGAAGCCTCATCCAAGAATACGGAACATTGATTTCTAGTTATTGGGAAGAAAAATTAAAATCCTACGAAACCAAAGAGCCAGCCTTAGATGATAGATACAACGATAAAAACTTCATCAGCTTTTTAAAGAACTATCTAAACGCAGTCGCCTTTACGGACATCCATAAACTCTTTTCCCTACTCCCCGGCATTGTTTTAGAAAGTATGCAATTTAATTTAGACGTATGCAAAGACCTTTTAAATGCGTTAGGCGAATTCAAATCCCCCATGACCGACAAACAAATCGCAAATTTAAAAACCATCCAAGAAGGGATTGAAAAATTCCAATGGATAACTTTTGAGAACGCAAAAGAAAAAACTCCCGAAGAAGTTTTCAAGCTAGTAGACTACTTAGAAAAAAATAGACTTAGGCTCAATGATTTACAAAAGACAATCTTAGAATTCCGTCATGGAGAAATTATTCTCCGAAGCGGCGAATTAGAATTAGCCTTTGAGCATTTTGAAAAATATGGGAAAGAGTTTTTGAATCTTGAGAGGATTAGGAATTATTTGGTTGATATGTATTTGATAATTGGGAGGTCTTCTAAGAAGGACGATTTTGAAATGAAATTACTTTCCTATTGTATTGAGTTGAATCCTAAAAACTCGGAGGCATTTTATTGGAGAGGAATGTGTTACAGAAAATTAAAGGAATATGAGAAGGCAATACTTGAAATAACACAGGCGATTGATATAAATAATCCTAAAAATACAGATAAATACTTTTGGGTAAGAGGGTATATTTACTTTCTTTTAAATAATTATAGTAAAGCAATTCAAGATTATACAAAATCTATAGCCGAATTTGATCCCAAAAAAAAGTGGGGTTTTAACGCTTATTATTCTAGAGCTTACGTATATATAAAATCAGGAATGGTCAAAGAGGCAATTGAGGATTATTCGAAACTGATAGAACATGCTCCTAATGATCCAATTCCTTATGGGTATATGTCGCAGATCCTTTTCATATCTGATCATGATACAGAGGCTATTGAAAATTTAAACAAAGCATTTTCTTTAACACCTCCTGACGATTTAGAAAGATTATCTACTTTTTGGTTTTGGACATACGCTCATATTCCCGAAAAACGAGAAGAGGCTAAAGTCAAACTAAAAGAATCAATCGAAGCACACATTCAAAAGTATGGAGCAGATTCTTCGATAATTTTTTGGGATTTATCTCCCAACATCGAAAAAGCAATTCGCGACGGTCACCCTGAAGTGGAGTTGTTGAAAGAATTTGCGAAGAAGATTACAGGGAAGGAAATGACTTAGGTATGGCAAATAAGAATAAACCGCCAATTCCAAATAATAGTTTTACAGAGTTCCTATTGTATTCATCTCCGAACGGAAAGGTGAAGCTCGAAATATTTTTACGCAATGAAAATATCTGGCTGACACAAGAAAAAATAGCTCAGCTATTTGGAGTAGATAGAACAGTTATCACAAAACATCTCAAAAATATATTTAAAACTAATGAGTTAAAAGAGGATTCAGTATGTGCAATTTTTGCACATACTGCCGAAGACGGAAAATCTTACAAAACAAAGTTTTATAATCTAGATGCAATTATCTCCGTTGGCTATCGCGTAAATTCAACGCAAGCCACTCATTTTAGAATTTGGGCAACTGAGCGTCTTAAGGAATACATCATCAAGGGATTCACTATGGATGATGAGCGACTTAAAAATCCTAACAATATTTTTGGAAAGGATTACTTTGAGGAGCAATTGTTTAGAATTAGAGATATTCGTTCTAGTGAGCGAAGGTTCTATCAAAAGATTACAGATATATATTCTCAGTGCAGTGCAGATTACGATAAAAATAGCGAACTCACTGCACAATTCTTTGCGACTATTCAAAATAAGCTTCACTGGGCAATTACAAAGCAAACTGCCGCAGAGATTATTCATTCACGAGCAAATAGCCAAAAGGATAATATGGGTCTTACTACTTGGAAAAATTTTCCTTCTGGTCAAATTAGAAAAGCCGATGTAAGCATCGCCAAGAATTATCTGAATGAAGAAGAGTTAAAGGGGTTAAACCAAATTGTCTCCATGTATCTCGACTATGCAGAAATGCAGGCTAATAACCGTAAGCTTATGTATATGAAAGATTGGATTGAAAAGCTGGATGCATTCTTGCAATTTAATGAAAAAGATATTCTCACCGACTCAGGAAAAGTGAGTGCTGAAATCGCTCGAGTGTTCGCAGAAACAGAATTCGAAAAATTTCGAGTTATTCAAGATCAAGTTTTTGAAAGCGACTTTGATAAAGAATTAAAGAAGATTACAGGGAAGGATTTTGAAGGAAAGGGTTAGTTGCGTTTTTAAAACAAAAATGAAATAGACAAAAATCTACATTTTGATAAAATTAATTCTGTTGTTTAAGAAGCACTACGAAGTAGGAGAAAGAACATGGATATATATCCGATCGTGATGGCTACAATTACTATTGTTTGCTCGCTTTATGGAATGTTTTTAATTGCTTCCAGAATAATAGAGCGCAAAATTAAAACCCAAGTCGATGAAAGACTAAATGGTTTAGAAGAGCATATAAAAGAGATTGACTTATCATTAAAGAGTAAATAACATTGAGCGATGAGAATCTAGATAAAATTCTATTTATTCTTTATGCTGTTTTTGTAGCCCTCGCACTCGTTTTACTTCAACTATACGATCAAAATTGGAAAGAGATCGTGAATATTTTTCTTACTATTATGGCTGTGGTTAGTTTTTTCCTTTCCTTAAAAGATCATTTCAGTAAAAAGTAAAGAGTAAAGAGGCTAAGGGCAAACTACAAGAATTAATTGAAGAAAATATTCAGAAGAATGGCACTGAAAGTTTACTCAGTGCTGATTGGGATTTATTGGCAAACATCGAAAAAGCAATCCGCGATGGTCATCCCGAAGTGGAGTTGTTGAAAGAGTTTGCGAAGAAGATTACAGGGAAGGAATTTGAAGGAAAGGGTTAGATTTTTTCCAATTGCTACAAAAAAGTCCGCCAGTAGTAAAAAACTTCTTCTTGCTTTTTAGATAAATATTTTCATTCTTAACTTGGAGATAGAAAAATTATGACTTCCTTTGCAATTGAAATTAAAAATCCCAAACAAGCGGAAGCTTTATTCGCTTTTTTAAAAACCCTGGACTCTATAACAGTAAGCAAATTACCAATCTCCCAAAAGGGCAATCTTGGTACTGATTCATTGAATGATGAAATGAAACAGGAATTAGACAAAAGAAAAAACAGCATTGGTAAAGTAAAAACTTACAAAGCAAGCGAAGCAATCTCTTATGCCAGAAAAAAAATCAAATCACGAAATTGAATTTCATCCCGAAGCAAGAGTTGAATTAGCCGAATCAGCAGATTGGTATGAAGATAAAAAATCTGGTCTAGGTGATGAGTTCATAGATGATGTTGAGCTTAAATTAGAACAGATTTTGAAACGTCCTTTATCCTATTCAGAAATTCATAACGGCACAAGACAGGCATCAATAAAAAGATTTCCCTATTTTATTTACTACACAATTCAATCACCAATTATCTATATACTAGCAATCTGGCACAAAAAGAGAAATAGAGATGGTTGGAAAGATAGACTTTAATATAAAAACCAAAGTAACAATTCGCGAAGAAGATTACGGGCATGATCGATGATCACAGAACAAGGAGAAAAAAATGAAAACAAAATTATCTAAATGTGTTCACTGTGGCATTGAAAAAACTAAAATAAAAAATGTAGAGAAAATACTTTCCTTCAATAACAATACTGCTTTAGTGAAAGTAGATGCAGAAGTTTGCGACCATTGTGGAGAAAGATTTTACGAACCAGAAACCATTCATTATTTCGAAAGAATTAAAAAAGAGTTGAAGAATAAAGAAAGTAAACAATTGATTCCTGTTGGGATTACATTCAAAGTAGCATAAGTGCTAATAGATTTTTAAGAAGTCTAATTGTTAGGAGTGCAAAATGGATATTTACCCCGTTATTATGGCTACAATCACTATTGTTTTTTCGCTTTATGGAATGTTTTTAATTGCTTCCAGAATAATAGAGCGCAAAATTAAAACCCAAGTCGATGAAAGACTAAATGGTTTAGAAGAGCATATAAAAGAGATTGACTTATCATTAAAGAG
>JANYCR010000427.1 GCA_025360185.1 Leptospiraceae bacterium
AGAAGAAGCAAAGTCTATCGAAACTACACTCGATGTAGTAGAAGGTATGCAATTCGACAGAGGATATGTTTCCCCTTACATGGTAACTGATCCAGAAAGCATGACGGCTACTCTAAATGATCCGTTCATCTTAATCTATGACAAAAAAATCTCTTCTATGAAAGACCTGCTCCCTGTACTTGAGAAAGTAGCTCAAAGCGGCAAATCTTTATTAATCATAGCAGAAGAAGTAGAAGGCGAAGCTCTTGCAACTATCGTTGTAAATACTATCCGTAAAACTATATCTTGCGTTGCCGTTAAAGCTCCTGGATTTGGTGATAGAAGAAAATCTATGCTCGAAGACATAGCAGTATTAACCGGTGGACAAGTTGTATCGGAAGACCTCGGTATGAAACTAGAAAACGCTGACCTAAAAACTCTTGGTCGTGCGGCTAAAGTAACTATCGACAAAGAAAACACAACTATCATCGAAGGTAAAGGAACTTCTAAAGACATCCAAGGAAGAATTTCTCAAATCAAAAAACAAGTAGAAGATACTACTTCTGAATACGATAGAGAAAAACTACAAGAACGTCTTGCTAAACTTGCAGGTGGTGTTGCTGTAATCCATGTAGGCGCTGCTACTGAAGTTGAGATGAAAGAGAAGAAAGCTCGTGTAGAAGATGCATTATCCGCTACTCGTTCTGCTGTAGATGAAGGTATCGTTGCCGGTGGTGGTTTAACACTGTTACGCGCTCAGGCTGCTGTAAAAGCTCTTAAACTAGAAGGCGACGAAGCTACTGGAGCGAAAATCGTATTACGCGCTCTAGAAGAGCCAATCCGTATGATTACAAACAACGCGGGAATGGAAGGCTCTGTAGTAGTAGAAGAAGCTAGAGGAAAAGAAGGCAATATCGGATTTAACGCTCTTACAATGGTATGGGAAGACCTTATCAAAGCTGGTATCGTTGATCCTGCTAAAGTAGTTCGCTCTGCTCTACAAAACGCAGCATCTATCGGTGCTATGATCCTCACAACCGAAGTCACTATCACCGACAAGCCAGAAAAAGATGGCGGCGCTGGTGGTGGAATGGGTGGCGGTGGCATGGGCGGAATGGGTGGTATGGGAGGCATGGGCGGAATGATGTAAGAATCGTTCGCTCAGGCGGCTAATACTACGAAGCCTCACTGGAGACAGTGGGGCTTTTTTTGTTTGGTGTGGTTGTTTGATTTATACAACGTCTTTTTTAAAAGTAAATTGTTACTTGAAATTAAAGGTTTCATGGGTAGATATTATTGTTGTCATCCTGTTTTACGTCGATAAATTGGGCAGACGACAATTATGGAAGATTCGTTAATAAAGGATAATCATGGGTATGGGAAAGTTGGAGATTGGCTTAAGAATGAAATTTTGCCTGATTCCAAACTTACTTTTGTCAGTGCCTTTTTCACGATTTATGCGTATGATAAATTAAAATCAGAATTAGATTCGATTGACGAACTTAGATTTCTTTTTGGAGAGCCTAGTTTTTTAAAAGGAATTGATCCTGATAAGCAGTCTGTTAAGTCTTTTGAAATCCAAGACAGCACAATACAACTTTTGAATCGTCTTTCTCAATCTAGAATCGCTAAAGATTGCGAGAAGTGGATTTGTGAAAAAGTGCAAATCCGATCTATTAAAAAACCAAATTTTTTGCATGGCAAACTCTATCACATCACACAAAAAAATAAAAATGAAAACGCTCTCATGGGAAGTTCTAATTTTACAGTAAAAGGTTTAGGGCTCAGTGAGGCTCCAAATTTAGAACTCAATACCGTTATTGATTCAAAAGGTTTAACACGCGATTTAAAAAAATGGTTCGATGCTCTCTGGGACAATCCTGAAATCGTAGAAGATGTAAAAGAACAAGTTGTAGAATATTTACAAAAACTTTATCGAGATGTAAGTCCAGAATTTTTATATTATAAAACTCTTTTTCATTTATTTGAAGATTTTTTAAATGATAAAATTAGACGTGAGACTGAAGAAAGACAAATTCAATTAGAAGTCTCTGAGATTTGGAAAGAGTTGTATGATTTTCAAAAAGATGGTGTCAAAGGTGCAATCAATAAATTAGAAAAATACAATGGATGCATTATAGCAGATAGCGTTGGTCTTGGAAAAACTTATGAGGCACTTGGTGTCATTAAATACTATGAGAGTAGAGGCTATCGAGTATTAGTCTTAACCCCTAAGAAGCTTCGGGAGAATTGGACAGCTTACTTGATTTCGATGGGAAGTGAGTTAAATCCATTTCCGAATGATCGTTTCAATTACACAGTTTTAAACCATACTGACTTACGGGATAATGGCAAACAGGGTGATATTGACCTTTCTACTTTTAAATGGGATATGTATGACTTAGTTGTCATTGATGAATCTCATAATTTTAGAAATGATACAAAGGGAAAGTTAGACGAAGACGGAAATCGTAAAAAAAGTCGTTACGAAAAACTAATGGAAGATGTGATTCAAAAAGGTGTGAATACAAAAGTTTTACTTCTGAGTGCAACTCCTGTGAACGTACATTTGAAAGACCTTCGTAACCAAATTTATTTTTTTACAAAAGACAGTGACTTTGCCTTTAAAGATTCGCTTGGAATTGAAAGTTTGAATTCTATTCTCGCTAACGCACAACGACAATTTACCCTTTGGGCTGATCCTTCTAAAAATCAAAATCGTAAAGTAAGTGATTTACTTTCTAAACTTCCTCCGCTCTTTTTCAAACTTTTGGATGAACTGACCATCGCTCGTTCTCGTAAACATATCGAAAAGTATTATCCTGAAAATATGCTGAAGATTGGAAAATTTCCAACAAGACTAAGACCTGATTCTATTTATTCACAGATTGATTTGCAAGATGAATTTCCTTCGTATGAATCTATCGAAGAAACAATTCGTAAGTATAAATTGTCTTTGTTTAATCCATTTAGCTATTTGAAAGACGAAAAAAAAACAGAGTATGAAAAAAAATACACTCTGAATATTGCCAAAAATTTAACCCAAGAAGATCGAGAGTTTTATTTAGTGGGGATGATGAAGGTTAACTTCTTAAAGCGTTTGGAAAGTTCTATCTTTTCATTCCAAGTCACAGTAAAAAGAACTATGGATAAGATTAAGGATTTAATCAAGCGTCTCGACGAAGCCCAAGAATTAAAAAGTAAATTGGACTACGAAGTAGATTCTGAGGCGAAAGAAGAAGACGAAGATATTCTAGGTGTAATTGAAACAGGTGGAAGGATTAAATACAAATTAGCCGATATGGATTTGGCGAAATGGAAGGTCGATTTAAAAAATGATTTGGATAAAATCAAAAGTTTAAATGCCCAAGCCCAATTGATTAAACCAGAGCGTGATGCCAAGTTAAATGATTTGAGAAATTTAATTCAGGCTAAGATTGATTCGCCTACAATCAATTTAGATAAAAAAGAAAATCGAAAAGTCATTGTATTTACTGCCTTTTCGGATACGGCAACGTATTTATATAAAGAGTTAGAGTCTTTTGCCAAAGCAAATAATGTGCATATTGCACTAGTTGTTGGTAGTGGGGAAAATAAAACTACGCTCGGTGAATCTAAATTCCAAAGTATACTTACAAACTTTTCTCCTATTTCCAAGAAACGCTTTAAACTTAAAAACTTTCCACAAACAGAAGAGATTGATATTCTTGTGGCTACAGACTGTATATCGGAAGGACAAAATTTACAAGACTGTGACTACTTAGTAAATTATGATATTCATTGGAATCCTGTGCGTGTGATTCAGAGGTTTGGTCGGATTGACCGTTTGGGTTCTAGAAACGAAACTGTGAAACTTGTAAATTTCTGGCCTACCAAAGACTTAGACCATTACATCAAACTCAAGACTCGTGTGGAAGCTCGTATGGCGTTAGTCGATATATCTGCGACGAATGAAGATAATATTCTAAGCGGTGAAAATCTAGAAGAGCTTGTAGATGAAGATATGAAATACCGTGACCTACAAATCAAACGACTCCAAAAAGAAATTTTAGACATGGAAGATTTACAAGATACGATTACATTAAGTGATTTTACTTTAGATGATTTTCGTTTTGATTTGATTGGCTTTTTAAATAAAAACAAAAAAGCATTACAGGAAACTCCCGATGGAATTTATGCAATTGTCAAAAATATTTTTACAAGTTTAGATGATTCGAAAATTTCTGTGCGAACCAATGCAGGTGTAATTTTTTTACTTAGAAATAAATCCCAAGAGTCTCTCAAAGAAAATATCAATCCCTATCATCCGTTTTATTTAGTGTATATGAAATCCGATGGTACTTTGGAATATGGTTATACAAATCCAAAGCAGATACTTGATATTTACCGCTCTCTATGTGCTGGAAAGAAAGAGCCTTTGGAAGAGTTGTGCAAACAATTTGACAGGGAGACGGAAGATGGGAATAAGATGGAGAGTTATAACTTGCTATTAAGTGGTGCGATGGAATCTATTATCGGAAAAGTAAAGAAGCTAAACAATGCGGCACTCTTGTATGGCGGAAGCGGCAAACAAGTAAAAGCCTCGGAGCTTCCCACTGGCAATAAGGATTTTGAACTCATTACTTGGTTAGTGATTAAGGAATAAAGAATGGCAAAAGTTGTAAAGAATGATGATTCGCATAAAGCGATTAAACAGAATATTTTAAATTCCATTTTGGAATTTGGAAAATCGAATTTACAAAAAAGTTCTCTTAACTTTCTCAAAAATCTAAATTATACAAATGAACTGAACGCATTATCCTCACCAACTTATCAAGGTTTATTACAAGACTATCCTGGGCTTCAACTAGATGAGGAAAAGGCATTTGTAAAAGATTGGAAAGAAATCCAAGTTTTGTATTCCTATAGCCCGGAAGAATCGGGTGGGCTTTTTGCTTCTGGGAAAAAGGGTTTAAAAGTAGCAGATGCATTTTTATTTATTGCGATTGAGTTAAAGAAAAAGGAATACACTCGAACCCAGTTGATTTCGATTACTAGGGCAATCAATCGACCCTTTCAAGTTCCTGTGATTGTCATCTTTCGTTATGACGACAAACTTACATTATCCGTAATAGATAGAAGGCAGAGTAAAAGTAAAAATCCAGTCAAAGCAGTTGAGCATGTATTAGAAAAAGTAAGTTTGGTCTATGATGTAAATGTAACACATCCCCATCGAGCACATACAGAAATACTTTCTTCTCTTCACAGAGATTTACTAGCAGAACAAGGAAAGATTACTCATTTTGTGGACTTGTACACTGCTTGGAGAAGAGCACTCGATACAAAGGAACTCAATCAAAAGTTTTATAAAGATATTTCTAATTGGTTTTATTGGGCTTCGGAGGAAGTGAAGTTACCCATTATCCCCTTGTATCTACGAAATTCGGACAAGAAAAAGGCAGAACAAGAAAAAATCAATGCTACTCAATTTCTAATTCGCTTACTATGTAGAACTATATTTGCGTGGTTTGTAAAAGAGAAAGAAGGTTTGATTGACCCGACTCTTTTGGAATTGTATGATGAGACTGACCAGATTCGAATTCTAGTGAATTCAGAGAGTGTAAAGAAATTCTGGGAAGAAAATTCTTATTATAGAGGGATTTTGCAGAATATTTTCTTTTGCTCTTTGAATGAAAAAATGAATCATCCGAAAGGAAGAGGCAAGAAGAATTACATCGCCAAAAACTTTATACCGGATAATTTCGATTATTCTCTATTTGATTCCATTCCTTATATGAACGGAGGTCTTTTCGATCGACTGGAAGAAGATAATTACGATGAGTCGATTGATGATAAAAAAATCAAGATTCCCAATAAATTGTTTTATGCCCGAAAAGAAGATGGATATGTATTCGGCAGTGGGAATAAAGAAATTCCCTTAGAAGGTTTAAATCGAATCCTGAGCAATTATAAATTTACGGTTTCGGAAAATACTTCTCTGGAAGAAGAAGTCGCTCTTGACCCTGAGTTATTAGGGTTAGTCTTTGAAAACCTACTCGGCGAATTGGGACTTGACGAAGGCACAGCCACAAATAAAAGAAAAGAGTTTGGTTCGTTTTACACTCATCGGAAAATTATTAGTAACATGGTAAATGATTCTCTCAGGCTCTATTTACATACAAAACTAAAGGCCAGAGAGTTTTCGAAAGAAGATTTAGATTTATTAAATCCTCTTCTATATAAAAATCAATTTCCAGAAGACAAAGAGGAATTAGCCCACACGATTGTAGAAGAATTGGAAAGAATTAAAATCCTAGACCCAGCCTGTGGTTCTGGTGCGTTTCCAATGGGAGCACTTCTTCGAATTGTGGAGTTACTCAAAAAAGTAGACTCCTCCAATGAAGTTTGGATTCGATTGCAAGTTGAGAAGGCGGATGCTGGACTTAGAAAGTCTCTTGAGAAAACACTTCGAGCAGAGCCACAAGACTATGTGCGTAAACTTGGACTTATTAAAAATGCTATCTACGGTGTAGACATACAACCAATAGCCGTTCTGATTACTAAGTTACGTTTTTTTATTACGCTTCTTGTTGACCAAGGGATAGATAAGAATTCACCGGAAACCAATTATGGAATAGAGCCACTACCCAATTTAGATACCAAACTTCTTTGCGGAAATACTCTGAAAGAACTTCGCACACAAAATCTTTTTGATGCAGGTATTTTTGATAGATACAAAAAAAATAGAATCGAATACTTCCATGAGCCGGAAGAAAAAAGAAGAAATCAACTTTTAAAAAGTCTAGCAGAAGATTTAGATTCTCTCTATCCAAAGTTTGGGGCAGAGCTGACCGGCATCGAATACAAATCAGAAAAAGACCGCAAAACAGCGAATATCCTACATATCCAAGATTGGATTCGGCATTCTTCGTTACCCGCTCCGTTTTTTTCGTTTGCTTTATTTTTTCCAGAAATTGCCACAGGCGGTTTTGATATTGTGATGGGGAATCCGCCTTATGGGGGAACGAAGATAGAAGATGCTGTGCAGTCGGATTTGGGACTTGGTTCTAAAGACCCGTATGGAGCTTTTATTTCTAGGTTTCTAGGAAATGGGATTCGTTCTACTCCGCTTGTAAAGGACGGCATACTTTCCTTTATCGTGAGTGATACGTTTATGACGATTAAGTCGCATAAGCCGCTACGAGAACAAATTCTAAATCATAGAATTCATAAAATGATTCGAGTGCATCCAGATACATTTAAAGCGACTGTGAATACTGCGATTATCCTCATCCAAAAAGAAGAAGTTGCGGATGCAGATAAAATCAAGATACTCTCGGCAAGAATCCCTAAAGACCAAACCGTGCTCATGGCAGACCTTACCAATATCTCCATTCATGAAGAGCATGACCGTTTCTTAGATATACTCTACCGTACACAAGGGGATAACGACAAACCCCAAATCTCCACAGAGTCCTGTGCTGTCTATACCTATCCGCAAACTCTGATAGCGACTAACTCTAATTATCCATTCTTTGTGGCTAGTCCTAAGTTGTTTGCGCTGATGAATGATGTAACGAACCAAGAAATAATAGAAGGAAAGAATCTTCCGAGAATTCGGTATAGATGCACAATAAACGACAAAGAAATTATTCTTTATAAATTAGGCGATGAATATGAAGGAATGGGTGCTGGTAAGAAATGGAAAAATGCTGGGTTGTTTAAAATTGTATCGGGTATTAAAACTGGGAGTAATGAAAAGTATCTGCGAATTTTAGACGACAAGGCACAGAAAAATTTAGAACTTGTCGATTTAGAACGAGTTCTATCTAAAAAAGAAATAGAGAATTTAACTGAAAAAGAAAAATCCGAAGGAATTAATGATAAGAAATCTTTTATTCCTTTTGAAATGGGAATGCCGTCTGACTCAGACAGTGGATTTCTTCCGTGTTATTATCAAGAAGAATCCAAAATAGTAATTGATTGGTCTAAAAAATCAGTTAAAAGCATGCGCGAAGAAGGACATTCTGATTTAGCGAATGCTGAATTTAGATTTATGAAATTGGATAATCAAATATCTTTTTCTGCCACTGGTATTTATGCTCCAACATTTAGATCATCGAATGCACCTATATTTTTGAATAAATCTTCAAGACTTGTATTTAATGATAATTTTAGCCAAGCTAAACTTCTTGGAATTTTAAATTCAAAAATAATTAAATTTTTTATTAAAAATTTTTTAAATCATGGGGTAGATACTGAAGTCGATGATTTAAAAAAAATCTTATTCTCGTTGCCTGATGAGGAAAAAATTTCTTCCCTCGTTTCCTCCATCATAGAAAAACAAAAACAAAACCCCCGCTACGACTACGCATCCAACGAACAAATCGAAATTGATAGACTCGTCTATGAGGCTTATGGTCTGAACCGTGAAGACATCGCAGAAGTAGAAAGCTGGTATGCCAGACGTTATCCGAAACTAGTAGCGGCACAGAGAGAAAAACGAAAAGACCCCAATCGGATTTTTACCAATTTGTATTGTGATGAAAGTTGTCATTTGCTCAAAGACAAACAGGATTTCATGGTGCTAGGAAGTATTTCTGTTCCAGAAGAAAAGGCGAGAGAAGTTTCTCTACAAATAAGAGATATTAAACGTAAGCATAAACTTTCCGACTATTTTGAAATTAAATGGACAAAGGTTTCTCCTGCGAAGTTAGATTTTTATAAAGAAATTGTGGATTTATTTCTCTCTGAAAAAGATTTGCATGTAAAAAGTCTTGTGAGTAAAAAGAATCTTTCTAGTCCTCAAGACGATTGGTATTACAACGAATACTTTGAACTATTGAAAGATAGTTTTGATCCTAGCCAGCGTTACAATGTATTTGTAGATAAAAAAGACACCAGAGGCAAAGAGCGAGTAGACAAACTCCGCTCAAGGCTTTCCGATCTTTCTTTTGATTATACTAAGTCCATGATTCGAAAAATCCAACTCATCGAATCCAGAGAAAGTTCTATCTTACAGATTTTGGATTTACTCATTGGCGCTGTCTCGCATAAATTGCGTTATCCGAATGATAAAACGGGTAAATCGGAATTGATTTCTTATATAGAAGGTAAGACAAATTATCCGCTAGACAAGGAGTCTTCGCTTTCAAGTGATAAGTTTGTAATTCAAAGGAGGACTGGTGTATGAGTCGTCCGAGCTGGCTTCCTCCTGAATTGAATTTAGATGGTCTTGCTGAAAAAATTTTTCCTGCTCTTTATGTTGTATTTGATAGAGATTTCAAAAAATCACAACCGAGTTTTGAGTCTTTGCGCGTAATACCGGATATGCGTAAATTGCCTAATTCTATGAATTATGAAGAAGGCTTTTGGCATTTAACCAGTAAAGACGAAGAGATTGTAACCTATGAACGTGGTCAGAAAAAATTTACCAAGACCGGAAATCGTCTGATTGATTATGCTCGCGCAGAAAGGCTTCCTTGGTGCAGACAAGTAATTGTAAATTCTAATGATTCTGAAATTATTGTTTGGAACTTTAAAGAGAACTCCGGAAAAATTAGAACGTATCTTTGGCTCAAGAATTTTGATTATGTCATTGTCCTAGAAAAAAATCCAATGCGAAGCGGCGGAATGATCTTTCGACTCATCACTGCCTTCTACACGGGTCATGGTTCGAAGAAAAAGGATTTAGAGTCTAGATTTGCAAAGAGGGAGAGATAGGTGTGAATTCTTACTATTTGGGATATACATTATGAAACCTTTTTTGACGGATGCGGAGATTAAAGATTTGATTTTAGAAGAGAAGTTTATTCAAGGTAATTTAATAAATCTGTTTCATCCTAAAACTAAAAAGGGGCATCTGGAAATGGACTTGGAAATTCCCAGAGCAGATGGCAGTCATTTTCGAATCATCTGCCGAAAAACAAATAAAAACCCTTTGTTGTTTTCCGTTATACTGGGCTGTAGAGTGAAAAACTCCAGCGAAATTTTCATTCTAAAAAGATATGATGGAAAAGATCAGCATACAAATAAGATTGAAAAAAATAAGTTCTATGATTATCATATTCACACGGCAACCGAGAGATACCAGGTACAATTTGGAAATGAAGATGGGTTTGCGGAAGTAACAAATCGGTATGCGGATTTTTATGAAGCTATCCGATGTTTAGAACAGGATTGCAATATAGTTAACGATTCAGAAGAATTAGGATTATTTTAGGAGGAAAAATGAATACTTTGGAACTAGAAAAAGATTTTAAAGAA
>JANYCR010000437.1 GCA_025360185.1 Leptospiraceae bacterium
CGCGCTCTCACTCTGGTCAATTATTTGCAGGCAATTAGCACCAAGTAGAAATTTAACCAATAAGAAAAACATATCAACCCAAGCAAATAATTGACCTCGTTCCATCGCTAACGCTACAAGTAGGAAAAAATTTTACTTCTTCAAAAATGAAACAAGTTCTTTTGAGAATTGATTAATGTCCGGCTCATAGGTATTAGCCGGTGGAACTCCCATCCAATAGCTTCTTCCAGATAGAATCCACCAAGCACTAAGCATATTAATTTCATATTTGTATTCGAAGACCTTGATTAAATTCAAATTCTTATCGTACACTGCAAACATAGATTCTGCCTGCCATTCATCCATAAGTGGAAACGTCCAAGCCGTGCAGCTAGTAATAAATACATTCAAAGCATACATTCCTATTCCAGATTTTTTTTTCTGAAGAGGCGGACCGTGGTATGCGACGATCAAAAAATCTTTGTCTAAGTTTTTAAATTGAATCTTACCTATGCTATTATTACGGCTTTTATAAAAAATAAGCAAAGGCTCCAGAATTTCCAGACCCAGATGTTTCGTTTTTAATAAGTACTCTCTTAAGAAATCTTTTAAATTTTTTTCTTTTACGAGCAAATTTACATTTTCGCTTTGTTGTAATTTTATTTCTTCTCCAAAATCTAGAAATTGAACTGTCGAATGATCTTTGCGAAGAAAAACAATTTGCTTTAGTATGCCATATTTTGTTCGTCGATATGCAAAAAAATTATTTTCGAGTCCATCTAAAACATTTTCCTTCTTTGTATTATCATCTACAAATTGAAGGATTTGTTTATGTTGCTCCTTATTGATATTGAGGCTTTCGGAACTAATATGTTCATCTAACTTAACGCTTGTTTCATAGAATTCAAACGGGTAAAACCCTATTAGCCCTATCTTCTTGGATTTTAAAAACTCTAATTCCTCTTTCGTGAGATCATATGGAGTGCTATCTCTTACAAAATAATGAGTGCAACCAAGTGTGGATAAAAATAAAACTAACAGGAATAATCTTTTCATAAGAAAAGACACTAACACAAAAAAGTTCTAAATGCAATAGGTAGATTCCGTATTAGAGGAAACTACCTATACGGCTACTTTAGATTTACCCCAAACTTGAACTGATTTTAATTTAGTCTTAATTTTTTTCTTCTCTTCCAAAATATCATAATGATTTTGCATTCTAAGCCAGTATTCTTCATTAAAGCCAAAGAACTTGCCTAATAAAAGAGAAAGTCTGGCAGTAATATTTTTTTTGCCATTAATAAGTTCACTTAAATTTGATTCCGAAATACCAGTCGCGCGAGACAATTTATAAGCAGTAATTTTCATTTCGTCTAAGTATTCTTTTAAAATTTCACCCGGATGCACGTTAAATGTTTTTTCCATAATTTTTCTCCAATCGCAGCTCATCAATCTCCTTTACAGAATTGATTGCCATAAGTCTCATCAAAGCTTTCTTGTGAAGTTCTTTCGGAAGCCTACGAACAAACTCCCCATTAAAAACTTTCTCAGAATCTTTATCGTAAAAAGATAGAATCATAGTCAATACTTACTAACTAGAGAAGTAATGTCAATTATTTTTCAATTTTTATTTGACAATTTTTTTCAATAGCAAACAATTTTCATAAATCAATATGAACAATCCTCCAATCAAAAAAATCTTTCTTCTTTTAACATTTTCCATTCTCACATTCAACTGCTCGAGCTTCAAGTCGTTGAAATATTTACCAAAGAATAAAGGCGATGAAACATACATCTATATTGTCAGTCATGGTTGGCATACAGGTGTCGTAATCTTAGAAGAGAATTTAGGAGAAGATTTAAAATTCTTACATGAGCATTTTGGCATTAGCCCCTACTATGAAATTGGCTGGGGAGATAAAGGATTTTATGAAGCAGAAGAAATTACCATTAAGATTACATTGCAGGCTTTATTTATTCCTACTCCTAGCGTCTTACATATAGTATCCGTTCCGAACGAACCGGATAAATATTTTTCAGGCTCCGAGGTAATTAAAATTCCAATCTCCAAAAAGGCGCATGTAATTTTGAATCAAAATATTTCTAAAACATTCAAAAGAAATGAGAAAAATGAATTAATTAAAACCAGACGTGGGCTTTATGGAAAAAGTTTTTTCTTCGTCGCAAATGGCTCTTATTATATTACAAATACCTGTAATACTTGGACAGCCCGCGTATTGGAAGAAGCAGGACTTCCTTTCAGTAGTTTCTTGACTCTCACCGCAAGAAGCATCCGTAGCCAGGCAAGGGATGCACTCGAATCCTATCGTTGTTGTATCGAAGATTCTATAAAGTAAATTTAATTTTTCGTTTGCTTTTTTTTGGAAATAAATTATTAATAGATTATGAAAAAGATTTTATTACTTCTAATTCTTTTTTTCTTTGCAGAGTGCAGCAAGAATTCTCTCCGCGGAAATATCCCTATAGATTATATATTAATCCATGAAAAAATCCAAATTGATTCATTAGAAAGAGAATATGTTTTATTTAAACCAAAGCAAATGAAAGCAAATGTGATTTTATTTGGTCTGCATGGAAGAGGCGGAACTGGCGAAGAGCTTATGTGGAAAACAGAGTTTAACCGCTTAGCAGAAGAGCAGGGATTTATCGTTGTTTACCCATCCGGCATAAATCGTGCTTGGAAGGACGGGCGAAAACTCTCAGAAGAAAGCAATAAAGCTGACGATGAGAAATTTATTCTGACTTTAAAAGAAAAACTAGAAAAAGAATTCTCTATTCAGAAATTCTTTTTGTTTGGCTACTCTAACGGTGGTTTCATGACACAAAAGATAGCATTTACTTATCCGGAAGCATTTGCCGGTTACGCAAGTGTAGTCTCTACTATGTCTGAAAATTTAAGCAAAGAAAAACCAAGGCAACCTGTTCCCGTTCTTTTCATGAGTGGAACTGAAGATCCTATCGTTCCATACAAAGGCGGAATGATTAGCGGCAATAAAGGAGTAGCCGTAGGTGCTGAGGATACAGTTAAACAATGGGTAAAATGGAATAAATGCGGAGTCAAGCCAGATGCAGAAATTATCAATCAACTAAATGATGGGGTAAAAGTATTTATCCACACCTACTCCAATTGCAAATCAGGAAAGCCAGTTCGATTTCTAAAACTAGAAGGAGCAGGTCATGGTTGGCCTGGGAAATTAGAAGAAGAGAAACCGGGCTTTGGAAAGTTTACAACGGAGATTAGCGCAAATGTAGAAATTTGGAAATTCTTTCAATCACTACCAGGGAAAAACTAAATTCTTTTCCATTAAATAAATTGGTAGGTTGAGGAAAGCGTTTGTTTTGCGCTCTGTGAGTTTACATTCAGGCGATATATTGCAATTCTCTGCATCAATGAATGGCTCTTTGAGAGGGAAATTAACTGTCGGACGACTTGCATCTAGATTCTGAAAATAAAAATGTCCTTCTTCAATCCAACCATACAAATATCCAAAACAAAAATAAGCAAAAGATTTTACATTTGGGGCAAATAGGTCTTTACCCATTACTGAGAATAAGACTGGTTTTGCGACAAATCCCAGTAAAGTAGGAATTAGATCTAACTGTGAACCAATTGTATCACGAACTTCTGGTTTTAATCTAGAAGGTGCGTAAACTAGAAAAGGAATATTTCTATCTTCATAATGATTCAAATCCCTGTGATGTGTATGGTCTGCTAGAAAAACAAAAATTGTATTTTCAAAATAAGCTTCTTTTTCTGCGGAGCGCATAAATTCTCCCAATGCAAAATCTGCATAGTGATAAGTATTTAAAAAAGCAAAGTCTTTTGTATTTGTATCAAATACTTCAAACTTTTTATTAGGAACTTTATACGGGTAATGAGTGGATATAGTGAGATAAGTAGCAACAAATGGTTTATCCTTATTTTGCGCTCTTAAGTATTCATTAAATAATTCCAATCCGTCACCGTCATCAAAGCCCCAAACACCTTTTTGAAATCGTTTTGTTTTCTCGATCGTTCTTTCATCAACGACAGTATCAAAACCCCACTGCTTGATATGAGGCTCAATATTTTCAAAAGACAAATCACTGCCTGTCATAAAAAGACTTTCATAATTTGCTTGCTTGAGAAGTTTCCCTAGACCGGATACTCTTGCGTTAGCCTCTTGTGTATGAAGAACACTCATCATAGGTCTATCTGGAATTCCTGTCAGGGTTGCAATAAGTCCGTTAGACGTTCTACCACCCGTTGCAAAAAATCTCTTAAAGAAAACACCCTTCTCAGCGAGACGGTTAAAGTTTGGAGTAACTTCTATTCCATCTATGAGCCCATTTTTAGAAATTGGCTTTACAAATTTTCCAGTCCAACTTTCTAAGAGAATGATAACTAGATTAGGGGGATTACTCTCATTTACCGCTGTAACTTTACGCAGGATTGGATAAACTGGATTTATAAATTCAGCACCCTCGTAAGAAATAGATTCCCGAACATGTAGGGCCGCCTCGGCAAAAGAAATCTTCTTTGCATTTGGAATCTGGGTCTGACTCAAATCATAATAAGAGGTAAACACACCATTTAACCCTAATATATTAATAAATCCATTATTAGAAATAATCGCATGACTCGGACGAAGTGATGTAGTTTGAATCCCACCGCGAATCAGAAAGACAGAAATTAATAAAAGAATTATGACTTCTAAAGCTCGACTTAAAGGCTTACGGGTATTTTCCTCATAATAAAATTCTTTTCTATAAAGATAGATGACTAGACTTATATAAAAAATTACAAATAGAACGGCAAGTAAAAATAAAATAGGTTGCTCTAGAAAAAAAGATTGAACCAAAACAAAAATATCTTTATTTAAAAATACAAACCCCTCGTAGCCCAAATGCTTATTCGCATGCGCAAAATAGACAATATCCCCGACAAGATGTAGGAGAGCCCAAACAAATAAAATATTTGGAAGGAAAACCCATAGAAATTGAAAACTGCGAAAACGATTGAGAGGAAATAGTAAAGAAAGAAAATAAAATGGAGATAATACACTCGCAATGACAGCGGCATCAAATCGTAATCCAACGAGAAAGCTTTGTATTACAAGTCCTAGACTCACATCTCCTAATCTATCTTTGTAGGCTAATAGGAATATAACTCTATAGATAAAAAAGAGAGAAAAAAAAACGGTAGAGTAGAAAAGAAAAAGTTTTGCGCGAAGATTCAGAACATCGCACCGGCTGAGTTAATCGCTTCTTTGACTTGCTCATATAGCTCTGGCGGAATTGCGATTCCTTTCTGAGTAGGCTTGTATTCACCGTTAGTATCTGTATACCAGACTCGCAAATTCAAAAGTTTCTTACCTTTGAATTCACTTATCTCCACGCGGATAATTTCGCCTTTGCCCTTGTCTATGTCTTTTATAATTCCATTCTCACCCATTAGTAAGTCTCCACAAAGAGTTGTTTTTGCTCTTTTAATTTTTCTTCAAAATGCGACAATTCTCCGTTATCCCCTAAAGCCTTTTGTAACTCATGGATAACGCCCTTCTCCATTCCTTTCGGTCCACCACATATATAAAGCCTACCGTTATTGGCAAAAGAATTTTTGATTTGGTCTGCAAGCTCGCGAACTCTATGCCCGATATACATTCTGCCACCATCGAAAGAATTATTTTGTTCACGGCTAATCGCTGTTATGAGTTTAAAATTCTTATGCTTCTTTTCTAGCTCTAAAAATTCATCAAGTAGAACTACTTCATCTGAATACGGTGCACCGTAAATAATCGTAATAGTTCCTGTGAAGTTAATCAACTTGTGCTCTAGTAATTCATAAGTCATTCCATAAAAAGGTGCAATCCCAGTTCCAGTAGCGCAAAAGTAGATGTCGCCGCTAAAGTCAGTAGCAGGGAGTAAAAAAATTTTGCCGGCAGGACCTGTCATCGTTACTTCATCCCCTTCTTTTAAATCGCACATGTAGTTCGAGCCTACGCCTGAAAATTTGACCTTACCCTCTTCGTCGTAAGCATTGTCCCGCTTAATTATAAATTCAATCGAGTCTTCTTTCATTCCCATTGAATACGTAGGAGAAGAAATAGAATAGAGACGTATCGCATAATCGGTATTTTCCGATCCCTTAGCGACTTTCTCTGGGTCTTGCCCGGGAGGAATAATACCCGCGCTTTGCCCAATTACAAATGGAAACTCGGAATGATTAATTCCAATCACAATTCTATGGATAGATGCGATGCCCTCTTTCTTTGGGCGTTTGCCCTTACCCGGCTCAGGAGTAAGTTGAATATTTTTTAAAACCTTCGCCTTAAGTGGAGCAGATTTTTTGAATAGATTGATTTTAGGTTCACGCGGTGATTTCATTCTAGTTCCTTACCTTTTTAAAAACTTACGACTAGCATTCTCTTTGAAAAGCTAAGGTCAATAAAAAAAGGAGAAAGGATTTTACAAGAGAAAGTTAGAAAATGGTGCGTCGTGTAGGGCTTGAACCTACGACCCATTGATTAAGAGTCAATTGCTCTACCAACTGAGCTAACGACGCGTATTTTCATTTCTTGGTTTCATACTTTTAAAAGAGTATAATTAGAATAGAATTTTTTATTCTTACCTTATATTTTTTTGAACCGCAAGCTATTTCTATCTTGTATAACAATGGAGAATGATTTTTACTTTTCACAGAAAATTCATTTAACAAAATGACAAAAGCTACTTTGAATAGAACACTTTATAAACAATATAAATCAGAGCAAAAACGATATAGGCTGTTCGTCCCAATCTTACGCTATTTCGGTTTTTCGATGCTCGGTCTGTATCTATACCTTCTCTTTAGCCAGAAGGGTTTAGATACAAAGTATTTTCTTTTAAATATCTATGCAATGTATTGCAACGCATCTGTAATGATTTTATTTCAATATTATAAAATTCCCCAAATCTTCAAGAATCTTTTCTCGCAGAATGAATTGCTTGTAATTGAGTCTTACCGGGTAATCAATGATAACCGCAATGAAATCTATTGCTCATTCTTGATGGAACTTTATGGAAGAAATTATAAGCCCGAACAAATGAATCACAATCTTACAGAAATGAAAGATTTGATTTTGTCCCTAGAAACACTTGACTGGGAAAAGATTGGAAGAGTATACTTCAGTGTTTTCTTTTTAATTTCCGGTTTTTTATTTTACTTGCTATACCCGTTAGAATCCATCTAGTCTATATATTTTTTTACAATTTGATTTCTCGGGTCGAGTCTAAAAATACTATTGATGAGTGTCTCAACCCTATTAAATTTTGAAATACGGTAATAAGATTCAATGAGAGTAATTAGATTAGAAATATTTTTTGGCTGACGAATTCTAACGCGTTCTGAAAATTCTATCGACTCTTCGAAACGTTCCAACCTTTGTAGGCATTCCGCGATTAGCTGCATTGAAATAGTGTCTTCTGGATGGAATTCTAAGTAGCGAGACAAATGCTTGTATGCCATTGAGTCATTTTTTGTTGTAATAAAACCAATCCCAATTTCATTATCCTCTAGCGATTCCGTTTCTTCCTCCCCAATCCATTCAAGGCGTATCATGGAAAAATCATCAATTACAACTCCTCTATCTTGGATCAATCGAAATATTTCTGATAGCTCTGCCTGTGCTCGTTCAATAACTTTTAGGATGAAAGTTTCATCTCCGATCATTTTCTCATTTTGATTTTCATCCTGAATTAAAATATCATCCCTTCCATCAGAACCATTGAGGATAATATCACCTTTGCGTAAAACAAATGTTTGCACTCGAATAAAACCATCCGTTAACTGAGAACCTAGTTTTTGATATAAATTATTATCACCAATGAATACTGCTTTTCTATCCCTGAATAAAATTGTCTGAGGATGCTCTGCGTTGATAAAATACATAAGACCTGATTTCTCATCTACTAATCCAAGAACAATCGAAACAAGCATCGAACCTTCAAAGCTTTCAAAAACTTTATGTAGTTCTACAAAAGAATTCTTAAGCCATCTTTCAGGCGACATCTGTCTTACCATATCAGAGTAAGAAGTTCTTTCAATAATTGATTTGAAGACTGCGCCTAATACTAATACTCCTCCGGCTCCTTGCATAGATTTTCCCATTGCATCTGCATTAAGAAAAACAGTCATTTTACGACCCGTTAGATAAATACTTTCTGTCTTACAAATATCGCCTCCGATTTCGCTTACCCTATCACGAAATTCAAATTCTTTTTTTTGTTTTATAAAGAATTCTACTTTCACTGAATCTTGTTTCGCGTTATTACTTGCAAGTGATTCAATCAGGAGGGATGTTAGAAAATAATCTGCATCCTGTTGGGTTTTCAATTCTTTAATTTCATTAAAACTCTCTTCTAGTTTTTTTGTTCTGTCCTCTACACGCTTCTCCAAAGTTTCATTGAGTTGTTCTGTTTTGTCATGCACCTCGGTAAAATTTTTAGCAAGTATTGCAGCGATTCCGAGTATATAAAAACAAAATCCATACTTGGTCAAAGAAATCCCTGTTCCCAAAAATTTAGCATCTACTAAATCAAATAAAGCAGTAGTACACAATAATATCGTACCAATGAGAATTCTTTTTGCAGAAGGAATTTTATCTTTTATTCCTTTATACATTAAATGAAACATCAAAGGAACTCCAAAAAAAAGTGCCGTTACCTGCCAGAAAGAAAGAATTCGTTTAAAAATAAATTCAGGGGTAAATAAGGTAATAACCGCTATAAGCAAATGATAAAAAGTTAAAAATTTTACTTTCTTACTTACCTTATTATAAAATAAAAATTCAGTGAATAAAAAAATTGTCATGAAATCTATATATAGAGCAGAGTATTCAATCCTCCGAATTAAAAGGGTATCGAGTCCTAATTCAAAAATTGTATTTGTTCTAGTTAAAATATAAATACCAATGAGAAGACTGTAGATGCCAAAATAAAGATTATAACGTTCTTTTCTTCGATTTAGAAATAGGAATAAATGATAAAATGCTACGACAAAATAAATCCCTATCAATATTAAAGTAGAGCGCTCCTGCCGTTCTTTCTTTAAATCATCATAAAAACCAAATTCATTTCCTTTCGTAAAATAAAGTCCTGTATTATTTGAGCCGGGTCTTCCCCAGAGATGAATTAATAACCGATTCTTTTCTTTATGTAGATAAGATTGATTTACCTCAAAGACCTGTCCTCTTAATGCGCGATGTAATAGAATTTTACCACCTTCTACTTTTCCTTCGTTAGCAATTTGCACTCCGTTCAAATAAACTTCGAATACTTCGCCTACTCCCCCGATTGCAATTCCCTTGTGTCGCAAACTTTGAAATAAGTCTTCAGTTAAGTCAAACTCCACTAGTAGGCTATAATCTGCGAGCAATTCACTTGATGAAAAATATTCCCATGGATAGAGAGGAAATTTTTTTACTTCCTTCCAGTCTTTATCGACTTGAAAATCTTTACTAATATAGATTTCAGAAAATCCTTCTCTGATATTCCAGACTTTCGGAGCACATCGTGAATCTTTACAAATCTCCAATAGATCAACGGAATCTTTTGCATATAATGATAAAGACCATGAGAAATAAAAAAATATATAGGATATAAGTATGCGGAGTTTCATAGAAATAGGAATTCCTAGCCTAGGTAGTCAATAAATTTCTGTCAATAAAAAGAAATTTATTTAGGTATCAAATTCTAATTCGCAAGTAATTCTTGTTGCTGCCTGGATTGGACAATTTATCGGTCATAAGATTGAAGGCAAAAAGCCATCGTTCTTTAAAGACCTGCAATTTTTACTCATCGGACCTTTTTGGCTAATGAGTAAAATTTACAATAAACTAAAAATCGGATACTAGGATATTTTTTTGCGCAATCCTGTTAGCCACGGATAGTATTTTAAAACTCTCTGTGACTAAATTCTCTGGCATACTATGCTAGTTTTTTTTCGAAGATTTTAAATTTTCCAAGACCCATCTTTTGAATTCTGTACATAATGCTTACGCTCAGAACGCCTAATCCATATTTAACACTACGACTGAAATTAATAGACGAGGCTTCTGGAAAATATTTAGTTGGACAAGTAACTTCTCCAATTTCAAAACCTTCATAGAATATCTGACCAATCATCTGGTTATCAAACACAAAGTCATCTGAATTCACTTCGTAATTTGTTTTAAGCAAAACTTCTTTAGAGAAAGCACGGTAGCCGGTATGATATTCAGATAGCTTTTGACCCATCAAAATATTTTGAAATAAAGTCAGACAACGATTAAAGAAATATTTATAGAGAGGCATACCACCCTTTAACGCTCCCGTTCCTAATATTCGGGAACCAAATACAACTGGATAAAGATCGAGGGAAATAATACTTGCCATCGCAGTAATCAGCATAGGTGTATATTGATAATCAGGGTGCAGCATAATAACAATATCCGCTCCTAATTTTAATGCAGTATTGTAGCAAGTCTTTTGATTGCCACCATAGCCTTTGTTTTTTTCATGAACTACGACATGCTTAATACCAATTTTTTTTGCTACCTCCGGGGTATTGTCCGGACTGGCATCATCGACTAGAATAACATCGTCAACTATATCAAAAGGAATTTCTTTATAAGTTTTCTCTAAGGTAAGGGCTGCTCTATAGGCTGGTAAAACTACTACAACTTTTTTTTTATTAATCATCACTCTACTTCTTATTATGGATTCGACCCCGTTCTGAAATATTAGGTCATAAGTTAAAAAGAAAATTAATTAACCCTAAAAAGGCAATCTATTTTTATTGTTCTAATGTTGCACTCATCGGACCTATAGAAGCTGCCATCCTCGGATCAGGTCCGTAAGCATGAATTCTATCTTGGATATGCTCAGCATGTTCTAACTCTCCTTCAAAAACAATAGTTTTCTTTTCTGTGTCGACTTCTACTGCATGTTGGAACGCTTTTTCCATAGACATCTGGCAGATTTCCATTAGCATTTGAATTACATAATCATAAGTATGATAGTCATCATCCCAAAGCACAACCTTCCAAGGTCCGCCTGGCTCCTTGCGGTTTAAATCAGTATCAATATCTATATCCGGTAAAACTGTCGCTGGCATACTCACAAGACTTTCGTAGAACGACTATTTGTCATGCCTTAAATTACCATCCGAATGTAGCGTTCTTCGATACTTTCAAAAATTTCTTTTCTTCCTGCCAAGTAATGCTGCCGGTAGAGAGTTTTAATAACCTAAGAGTAACAACTATATATTGATTTTTTTCTCCATCCACATAACGCACATTATCCGTTATTTCTCCACTCAATTTAAAATTAGGAGAAATAAATTCTCCGGTAGGCAAGGCAGAATTTGGACTTACCATTCCACGTTGACTCAGTTCCATTTCTTTAATAGCGTCTGCTCTTTGACTTCTATCAACAAATACAATTTTGCGTTTAATTAAACTTGTCGCAATTTCATTCGCAAGCATATTAGTATTGATATGCTCCGAGGTTTTATTTTGAATTTTATTTAATTCAATGTAAGGACGCTCCTTTGAATTTTCAAAATAAGACTGGGCAGAGGCGACCATCAAGTCTACCGTCGCACTTACTTCGGTCGGTCCCCACTCCATACTTGGCTCTGCATTTTCCGGTGCCACATAACGCGTTGTAGCACAAGAAAAAAATAAAAAGAGAAAAAAGGACAAAAAATATTTCATGAATGCAAATTTCTAAGAAAGAAACCAAAAAGCAAGATGAAAATATTATCCATCCCCAACCAATATTCCGATGAGTATTCTAGCGATTGCTTAAAAACCTAGGGTGAGAAATGAATTTTAAAACAGAAATAAAACTTAGCGGAAGAACTATCTCCAAGAATCATAAACCATTCTTAGTAGCAGAGATCGGACTCAATCACAATAATGACCTTGAGATAGGAAAACACACAATTGCCGCAGCAAAAAAAGCAGGCGTAGATGCAGTAAAATTCCAATCGTATGTTACGGAAGAATTCATAGACTCGAGAAGTTCAGATGCAAAATTTCTATTCGATATATTCAAACAATACGAACTCTCCGAGCATTCACACCGTGAATTTCAAAAAGCAGCGCATAATGAAGGATTAGTTTTCTTCTCAACTCCACTCTGCGTGTCAAGTGTAGATTTATTAGTTCAATTAAATGTTCCCGTTTTAAAAATTGCATCCGGTGATATTGTAAATTCCGAATTACTGGAAAAAGTAGCTTCTAGCGGATTACCACTATTTGTCTCTTCTGGCGCTGCCGACTTACACGAAGTAACCCGTGCAATTGAATTTCTTGACTCCAAAAAAGTTTCCGAACTCTGCCTAATGCACTGTGTTTCTCTATATCCAACACCACCTGAAAATCTTAATCTTAAAACAATTCAACTCTTTTCAGGAATGTATGATTTTCCGATTGGATTTTCCGATCACTCCGCAGGAACTCTCGGTGCCGCAATCGCTATTGGCTATGAAGCCTGCGTAATCGAAAAGCATTTTACTCTAGATAAAACACTGCCAGGTCCGGATCATACAATCTCTGTTAACCCCGAAGAAATGAAACTTCTTGTGGATAATTGTGATTTGGCGTTTAAAATGAAAGGTGAGAAAGTAAAAAAAGTTACCGAAGCTGAATTCAACGGAAGGTTTTTCGGCAGACGCTCTCTCTACCTCCACGAAAAAAAAGCTACTCCAATTGCATTGCGACCAGCGGTTCATGTAAAAGATGATTACTCCGTTGATGCCTGGAGTCATTTAACTTTTAAAGTTCGTGATTTTAATAAAGTGAAGCCAGGCGAGCCTATTCGGTTGGATATTTAAATAAAAATCATTCCTTTCAATGCGTTAGACGGTCAACTAATTACTTTATTGGTATACAAAGGTTTCTTCCGATAATTATTTTAGGGAATACTTTTTCGATGTCTTTTACTAATTTAAAATTAGGTCTTTTAAGAAACTATAAAGATATTACTACTATAGAGCAGGATAGAATTATCTATCTTTCGTTTTTAAATATATTCGTAGTTTTTATTCTAATAACAACGTTTATCATTCAGCTCTTTGATGGACATGTAAATTACGATCAAGTTCCTCCGATTGCGTTATGTTTAGTTAAAGTGTTAATGACTTTCCTGGGTTTCTATAATGTTGCTGTTCACCTATTCATTTTTTGTATTTCAGGATTTCTTTTATTTTTTTTTCAAGCTAAGATAACTGCTCAGTATTTTCCTCCTGTTGCCGCCTACTTCTCATTAGTCGTAATCGTTTCGATTTTATTTACCTCTGGAAAAATTGCATTTATCAATGCAATCGCATTCACAGTGGCAAAGATTTATGTTTATAATCTTTCGAAACATATGGGAGCTACCTATAGAATTTCAGTTTTAACAGACAACCTGACGTCATTGTGGCTAACATTTATTTTGTCCATGATATTTATTCACTCCATTCAGAAGGCTTTAAACAGTTCAGAAAAAGAAGCAGCAAAAAATCTAAAGCAATACGAAGATATAAAACAATTAGTCCAAAATCTAGAACATTCAGGAGACTCTCTATCGAATGCATCAGAGAATGTTTTACACGGGATCAAACCTCTTCGATTCAAAAAATGAAAACAATCATGAATGCACTCTCCGAAAGAATTCAAGAACAAAAATCGAAAATAGAAAATGTCTCTGTGATTATAAAAACGTTAACCGGTAAAGGTAGCGAAGGCGCAGAAAAACTTTCTAACCTCAGTTTAAATTTTGATAGAATTAAATAAAACTCTCGGAAACTAACAACGTATTATTCCCTACTTGTCTTACTTCAAAATTTTCCCAGTTAGGATTCTTAGGAGATTGAACAAGAAGAATAAGTTTTCTGTCATGGAACGCATCTCGTATATTCATTGTTAGCCGGTGAATTTTATCGGAATCCTTTTCCCAAAAAGAATAAGGTGGATCAATATAGAACACAAGTGAATCTTTCTCTTCTTTTTCGAAGGCATCATAGTAACGAAATGAATCACGATGAAGTAAAATAAAATCTTTGCGAATGGTAGGTAAAAATTCTTTCAAACTTCTAAAACGATTTTTATCTAACTCAAAAAAAACTATATTTTTAAATCCACGGCTAACAGCTTCTAGTCCCATTTGCCCTGAGCCTGCAAATAAATCAATAAACAAGGACTCAGAAAGAGAAATTTTTTCTTGTAAATCAAAAGAATCTAGAATAGAAAATACTGATTTTTTTAAAAGCGCAGAGGTGAAATTGCTATTACCCTTAACACTAGAGGGAACTAAAACTTTTTTTCCTTTATATATACCTGATTGAATAGATAGGGTATTATTCATTTTGTGCAGGTGTTTCTTCTTTTTTTTCCCCAAATAAAATTATCTCAAGGGCAAGGAGAGAATCTGCTAATTTATCATTGACAATATGATAATCATATTCGTTCACACGGGTTAATTCATTTCGTCCATTTTTGATTCGTCTTTCAATACTCTCCGGACTGTCAGTGCCCCTATTTCTAAGTCGTTCTATCCATACTTCCTCAGACGGTGGAAGAATAAAAATAGACTTCATCGCTTGAATTTTTGATTTTATAATTCGGAAACCCTGCACATCTATGTCTAGAATTACTTTATAGCCTTTGCGAAGTTCTTTTTCGATATAACGTTTCGATGTCCCATAATAATTGTCGTGAACGAGAGCCCATTCTAAAAAGAAATCCTGCTCGATTAACTTTTCAAATTCCTCTCTAGTAACAAAATGATAGTTCTTTCCCGGCTCATCTCCCGGTCTCACAGCTCTTGATGTAACTGAAATAGAAAAGTGTATATCAGGATACTTTTGCAAGAGTAGAGAGATTAATGTCGATTTGCCACCACCCGCAACGGATGATATAATATATAAGATTCCTCTAGGATTCACTTTCAAGGGATTCTTCCTCCAATGCAGGCAAACTGTTATCATCCGCTTCAATCCGTCTAGCTAGAGACTCTACTTTTAGACTAGAAAGTATTAAATGATTTGTATCCGTCAAGATAACAGATCTAGTTTTTCTACCATTGGTTGCATCTACTAAATGACCATTAGACTTTGCCTCCGAGCGCAAACGACGAGCTGAAGCTGAATCCGCATGGATGATGGTAACTACGCGTGAAGTCATAAGAATATTGGAGAAGCCAATGTTCAAAATTTTAAAGGCAGACATTTTAAATTCTTCGAGACCTTTCGATCTTTATAGTTTCAATAAGCGAAATTTCTGGAATGGCTAAACCCATTTCTTCAGAAATATCACTATGAGAATAACCTTTTTTTAAAAGATGAACTACTTTTTCGACTTTGGTCGCATCTGCAGGTAATTCTTCTAAGGCGGTTGAAATTGAAATACGAATTGAATCTTGTGGATTAGGAATTTGGGAATAAGGGTTGTTAACCATAGCTTGAAAACTACTATCGGTCTTTAGATTATCTTGAATTACATCATCTGAATCGAGCGGATTACCACCAATAGACACATCTATTACTGAGTTTTTCTTTGTCTTAGAGCTAGGTTCATTTTCAGGTTTAGTAAAAACTTCATCGTTTACACCAAACATAGATTTAAGACCTTTCCCCAAGCCGCCAATCAAACCACTTAAAAACCCATCCTCATCAGATTTATTTTTATCAGTTGCTTTCGAAGTTATAGCAGGCTTATTATTAGCTTTTGATTCACGAGGATTATACTCAGTTTGCGCTTCATACTTAGCGGCAAATGGCTTACTAATAGATTGAGACTCTGCTTCCTTAAAAGAAGAACTTACAAGGTTAGATTTCTCGTTCTCAGGTAGACTTTGAAAATTAATTCCCATTGTCTCCGCTTTATGCAGGAGGTTTTTTAATACTGCTATTCTGGAATCCATTAAAGCAAGATAGCTTTCTGATTCTTTAAAAAATGAAAGTGTATGTGCTTGAATTTCTTTTTTAAGTTTTACTATCTGATAGTCACGTACACTAGATGTTACTTTAATCGAAACAGCATAATATAAGATTATTCCAAAAACAATATTGATAAGGACTAGGGCTAAAAGTTCCAATTAGATTCTCCACTTATTTTATTTTCTTCTTCCACCACGTCGAGTATCCCCTTTTTCATTTTCGGGGTCGGTATATGCCTTCATCTGAATTTTATTTTCAGCTAGAAAAAGAGTCTTGGATTGCAAGTCATTCTTAATCTTATAAGGCTCTGCATTTTTAATTCGAACGGAAACACCACCATACATTTTCTTTTCGAAATAGACTTTGCCCTGATCTCCAACTTGTTCCATATAGGAATTTACAGTCTGAATTTCCTTGTCATATTCTGCGATTCTTTTTTCCAACTTTTTCACACCGACTTCCAATTTACCGAGGTAGGCTAAATTTTCCTCAGTAAACGAAGATGGATCTGCTTCTTGTCTGGCTTTGAGAGTCTTATGACTTTTATTTAGTAATTCTAGCTTTTCGTGGGCTTCTTTACGTTTAGCGGTATAATCCTCTACTTGCTTGAGTAGCTTTGGATTGACACCTACAATGAGTTCAGTTGTCGGATTAGCTTGTGATCCAATATTCTTAGCGGAAATCAAAACACCAGCCTTAATACGTCCACCTAAAATATTCGCTTTTTTTCCATTGCAAATAACTCGCCCACCCGCACTCACATCACAGTTCATAATTACTTCTTGAACAATCACATCTTTGTCAGTCACAACAATCGCATCTTGCAAGAATTTAGACACTACGTTTCCGCCTGTAGATTCAATGCGTGCCTCTCCTCTTCCCGTGACACCTTGGCGAATAATAATATCTCCATCCGCTTCGACTTGCGCTTTTTGGACAGTGCCATAAATTTCAATATTCCCTGAAGCTTTGACCTGAAAGTTATCTTCGATATTTCCGGTAATAATAATCGAGCCCAAGAAGGTAACGTTTCCGGTGCGCATATTCACGTCTCCACTGATTCGATATACGGTCTCAACCGACAAACGTTCTTCGGCAAATATCACTTGTCCGTTCACTTCCGCGGTTAATTTCATTTTGTCTTCCGAAAGAATTGTCCCCTTACCTTGGTTTAGTGGAATATCCTGTCCATCTTTTGCTTCGAGCATTTGGTTGAATAGATCGCGACCATACTTTCCTTTTTCCGGTGGAGTCTTTTCGGCAAGCAATTGTCCTACGACTACGTTCTCTATTAAATCCAAGTCTTTATAATCCACTTTCCCAGAAGCATCTTCCTTTAGTACAACTTTCTTTTCTGTGCGAACATGAAATACAATTTGAGCATTCTTACCATGAATAGCGGGGTCACCGGAGGCTGCAACAAAGGGTTCGTTGTATTTTTCTTTTTCCAATGCTTCTCTAATTACATCTTCTTTAATTCCATATACAATATCTTCTTTCTTGAGTTCATAAATAACATCTGCAACTTCTAAATCTCTTCCCCCTTGCTTTGGAGGTAGGATAGTAACAAATGCTTTCATATTATCATCAGATATCTCTACTTTTACGCCAGCCTCAGCAAATGGTTTTAACTTTGCTTCTCCCATTCGCATATATTCGGTGGATTTAGAATCTAAAAATTTTTGGATTGCTGCTTCAGGTGGAGGATTAATTCCACGCGTCACTAGTTTTTTTAGAACATCTTGCACGTTTGGATATTTTCCATTACCGATAGGCGGAATCTCCATCATATAAAGACCATGACGGTAGTATTTAATACTCACCCACCCATCAACATCTTTTGGAACGATTAAATTTTTAAGCTCTTTCGAAAGAAGTTTCCCACTTCCTCCAGTTAGCTTTTTATCGAGTCCTTCTAACTCATTGATATTATCTTCATGGTTGGCAATAAATACTCTAATGCGAAAGGGATGCGAAAATAAAAGACTCTTTTTTCCTCGCTCTATAACTTCGTAATCAAGTTGGTAAATTTCTTTTCCGAAGTGCTTGGCGGCAAGTCGCAGACTTTCATCAATTGTATCACCGATGACCTCCACTTGCTCTTTTTCTAGCTTTTCAAGAGCAGACTCTTCTTCGAACATTACGGTTTTTAGTTTACTCATTGTCCACCTTTTATTAATCCCAAGATTTCGGACTGCTATTTTACAGAAGTCCTAGAAATCTCTCAAGTATCTTTTTTATTTTCGGTATAATTGGACTCAGTAAAAACCTAATTTTTTACGCAATTGAGAATTGAATCATTAAGAATTTAGAAACTTAATCTATTTGGGAACGGGCTCTGTATAAATATCAGGCTCTGGTTCGGGTATAGGTTTGATTACGTCAGTGGTTTTTACTTTTTTCCCTTTTTTAGTCTTTGGATTTTCCTCTTCCATCGGAATTGGTTTTGTTTCGGACTCTGGTTTATCTTCCTGGTTGTTTTTAATTTCTGTTTTTGACTCAGGCGTCTCACTTGGAGCATCAACACTAGGGTTTAAATATATCTTTTCAATTTCTCCTTTTACAGAAAAATCAATCGAACGTAAACTCCCTTCCACTGGATAAAAACTAAACCGCTTATATTTAGAAAGCTCAGCTTTTGAGTTTAATTTTTTAATTATTAGGATTTTACGTTTTGCTTCTTCATTCTTGATTTCAAAAAGAATTTGTATTTCTTTTTCGCGGCTAACGCACCTGCTTCCACAATTTCGGTATTCTTCGATAGAATCACGTAAGCCTTCTTTATTTGCAGGATCAGTAAGATCAGACTCTACAAATTTATCTACTTTGGCTTTTAGCTCACGCCCCTTTGCATTTTCGATTGGCATTTCTCGAAAATCAATATATTCACAATTTTTAAAATTGAAATTCTTTCCGATAGAAGGGTTCATCTTTTGATTATTAGCCGTTTCTTCATTTACGAAATCTTTTTTTAAAGCTTGTAAAACTTTATAATTATCCTTTTCTTCTATCGAGGCAGCCATGAGGGCATCTAGAACTTCTTTACTTTCGGTATATAAAAAGTATCCGGCGATGACCTCTCGCTTTTGTGCTTTCGTATAACGCTCTAAATCATAAGGGTAAGGATAACACTCTATTGCCGAATTTTTATCATCCTCTTCTTTATTGGTTGTAGAATAAATACTACAAGAAGCCTCTACAATAACAGCTTTGTATAATTGATTGAAAATGTTTTTATAAATACCTTGGTATTTTAATCTTTTTGGTTGGAGATTTTTTTTATCGAACTCGATTATATAATACTGCCCGCCACAGTTCAGATTAATTGCCTTCGTAAGAAAAAAAGTATCGTCTGCTCCAGTTTTATCCTTTACTTTACGATCAAAAAACCATGTGCAGGATTCGATTGGAAATTTATTAATTTTACCAACAATGGATTGTGTTTCGTTCTCGACAAATTTTAATATTTCAATTTTGCCTGGTTGTTCCTCGCTCACGACCGAATACTCACGAATTAACTCTTTATAGAGCTTAGGATTTTGCTTTTTAATATCTACCGGTTTGGCTGCACAATTTAAAATTAGCATTGTGCAAGTAATAGCAATGACTAGAAAATGGATTTTATTTAATCTCATAAGAGGTTCTCTTCTTTTTTATTTACTTAATTCATCGAAGTTTTTAGTGTTACTTCTTTAATCTGAATACCCTAAGATTTATTTTTTCCTTAAAAAGTCCAGTAAAAGAGATTTCTTTTTTCACGGGTTACAATAAACATTACATATGCTTCGATTAAAAGGGTTTTCTATATTATTTATTATTCTTTTCGTCTATAGCTGTAATATTGGCTTAGTATTTAAGGATTCTCCAAAAGTAGAAAATGGAATTTTAAATCTTACTTTTTGGGACTTTGAAAAGAAAGGTGCGATTAACTTAGAAGGAAATTGGGAAATCTACTGGAAAAAATTAATTCGTCCTAATACTATAAATTCATTTGCGACAGAAAATCCCTCAGAATATTTCGAATTTCCTAGTTCCTGGCGGGGGAGATTGCTTGACAATGAAATTGCAACTAAAAATGGATATGCAACGTTTCGTGTAAAAATATTACTGCCCGATCAAAATAATAAAAAGAGAAAAAAATTAGCACTTCGTATGAAGGAGCAAGCAACTGCATATGAACTTTATGTGGATAATGAGCTATTAGCCCAAAAGGGAAAAGTTGGGAGTTCTGCAAAAGAATCCATCCCAGGTTATGGAACCATTACTGTTTTTTTTGAAACAGAAAAAGAAACTTTAGAAATAGTTTTATTGGTTTCCAATTATCATCATAGAAATGGAGGCATTTGGAGTGTCCCGATTCTTGGAATACATGAGCATATTCAACAATTGAAATACGAGCGGAATTCTATAGAGTTCCTTTTGGGGGGAAGTATTTTAATAATGACTCTTTACCACTTCATGCTTTTTTTATTTCGTAAAAACGATTTCACGAGTTTTTATTTTGCGTTATTTTGTCTAATAACTCTTATGCGCATAATTTCAACCGGCGAAATTATGTTAGTGCAGTTAATACCTAATATCCACTATGAAATTATAACGAAGTTTGAGTATTTTTCCTTTTTTATTCTTGCTCCTTTGTTTTTTAAATTCTTTCAAGAGCTTTTTCCTAATCAAGTATCAGCACGATTGGTAAAAATAAACCTAGTCATTGGTGGCATTCTAGGGATGATTGTTTGTTTTTCCAATTTAAGAATCTATAATTACTTTGTAGATTTCAATTATTTGATGATTATTCTCACCATGATTATAGTTTATTATTATCAAATAATAAACATTATCAAACGAGTAGAGGATTCTGTGACTATCTTTCTTTGCACAAATGTCCTTATAATTTTTATTCTAAATGATATTTTATATAACCTAAAATTCATTATAACCGGTGAATTTATGCAAATTGGAGTTTTTATATTTCTATTTGCGCAATCGGTGATCCTATCGAGACGCTTTTCTCTTGCTTTCAGAGACATCGAAAAACTTTCTAATAACTTAAGTATAATAAATAATGCTTATAGTAATTTTGTTCCAAAAGAATTTTTAAAAATTCTAAATAAAGAAAGTATCATTGATGTTTCGCTAGGCAATCTTGTCCAGAAAGATGTCACAATACTCTTTAGTGGAATACGCGGATTTACCTCTATAGCGGAAAAAGTAGACTCGGTAGAAATTTTTTCAATTCTAAATAAATACTATATGGGTGTAACAGCCATTATCCAAAGAAACAAAGGATTTATAGATAAATTTATTGGAGATGAAATCGTAGTCCTATTTCCAGAATCCGCCAAAGATGCATTAATTGCAGCGGGTGAAATCAATCAATATCTACAAGAGTTTAATCAATCCCAAACTATGCTCAAAAAATTAAACTTCAAAATCGGGATAGGTATACATTCCGGCTCTGTTACTCTGGGAACACTTGGCGGAAAAGAAAGAATGGATACAACGGTAATAGGCAATGCAGTTGGTATTGCTAAAAAAATCGAAACTCTAACGAAATCCTACTCTGTTCCTATTATTATATCTTCTGAAACATATTCTTTACTCGTAGATGATTTAAAAATAAATTCTAGGGAGATTGAACATTTGCGAGTTGGTGGTAACGATGGATTTATTACTATTTATGAATACTTCGGCTCAGATGATCCAATAACAATCGAGAAAAAAAAATCTGTAGCTTCCGAATATTTTAGAGCACTGACGCTATATCGAGGAGGATTTATTAAAAAGGCAAAAGATTTATTTTCGCTTTGTCAATCCCTACTCCCTAATGATCCCATTTACTCAATGCATATGAATCGCTGCAATGATAGTCTACTTGGTAATGAAGGTTCTGACTTATCTAATCCATTAGGCAAATTATAGAAAGGGTAACGTATGGCTAATGGCATCTACTAAATATTACATCACAACCGTCAGTTGGTATAATCAATTAAGGATTAAAAGTAAAGCTCTCGTTGGAATCTCCGTTATTTGCCTGTTAATTTTAATCGGCATCTCCTTATCTATTCATCTTGTTAATAAGATTCATGAAGAAACAAAGGAAATTCATAACAAATGGATGCAGAGCATTCTAAAAATTTCAGAAATGCTAGATCAGCTAGATCACATTGGCAAATTAGAATCAAAACATATTTTGACAAATAGCCTAGAAGAAAAATCAAATATTGAAGAACAATTGCGTCTCCTACAAAAAGATTTTTTAACAAATAAAATCTATTACAAAACTCTCAGCTTCGACAAAGAAGAGAAAAGCGTATATATTAGATTTTCACAAAATCTCGAACAATATTTCATAGCTCAAAATGAACTCATTGAAAAATCAAGATCACCAAATAAACAAGGCATTACAATTCTATCAGAAAAATCAAAATCTCAAATTGACAGAGTTAATTCAAATCTTCACGAAATGCTCAACTTAAATAAGCAGGGCGAAATTGAGTCAAACCAAATTGTGGATAATTCATATTATTCTCTTTTATTCCAGATGGTACTTACATCAATTTTCACAGTAGTATTTATTTATCTAGTCATCTATTATACATTTAAACAATTTGTTTTTCCGCTTCAATTGGCAGAGTCTGCTACAAACCGTATTGCAAAAGGAGACTGGAAAGTTAGAATAGAATACGAATCAAAAGATGAACTCGGAAAATTCATTAAAACATTTAACCAAATGGTAGAAGATCATCGAAAAATTGATGCAGAGAAAACTAAAATCGAAAAAGAAGTCAGAAAAAATGAAGAGCTTTTTAGAACTTTAATTGAGATTTCTCCTGATGCAATATTGCTCATTGGATTAGACTACTCTATACTTTGGGCTAATAACAATATGCTTCGAATGTTTGGTTATGATTCGATAGAGGAATTACGCGAGTTACATGCCGTGGATTTTGCAATTCCTCCTGAAAAGGAAAAAATTGCTTCGATAATGAGATCACTACTAAGCTCGGACTATAGCAATTATGCATATGAAAGTATGGCAATTAGAAAAGACAAAACTACTTTCCCAATAGAAATTCAACATGCGATTTATCAAAATGAAAATGTTAATGTCGGTATACTTACCAATATCCGCGATATAACTGAACGAAAATTAGCAGAAGAAGCACTCATCGAAAACGAAGAAAGATATAGAATTATTACCGAAAATATGGCAGACGTTATTTTGGTTATCGATGCGAACTCAATGAAGCTACTCTATATTAGCCCTTCTATTAAAAATCTAACCGATTATTCAGTATTAGAAATCATGTCTCAATCATATAAAGATTTTTTAGCTCCTGCCTCCTTAAAATATGCACAAAAAACTTTTCCACTTCGATTGAAACGGTTATCAGCAGGTAAAAAATCATTGAAAGGAATTTATGTCGATGAACTCGAGCAATATAAAAAAGACAGAACCGCGATTTGGACAGAAGTTGTATCGCGCTACATAATGAATCAAAATACCGGCAATCTGGAAGTTCATGCCGTTATGCGTAATATCACTGAAAGAAAAAAAATCGAAAAGGAAATAAATGAAAAAAGTCAAATGCTCGCCGGTATTCTTGCTAACATGCCAGTAATTGTCTTTCGCGTAGATCAAAATGGAATCATAACACAAAGCACAGGCGCTGGTTTAAAAAAAATGGGCTTATTCGACAACCAAGCAGTCAATGTAAATATCTTTGAGGTTTATCATGAGTTTGCGCCCGAGTTTCATAAAGCATTAGATGGTGAACCTCAAGTATTTATTTCGAATGGTCTTTACAATGACGGGATTGAATGGTTTTTCCAAAATTATTTTTTCCTCGACGAGTCAACAGGAGGGCTTATTGGCTTTGGGCTTGATATCACCGAGCAAGTAGTCGCCAAAAAAGCTGCCGAGTCTGCAAGTAAAATTAAAGGTGAATTTCTAGCAAATATCAGCCATGAAATTAGAACTCCAATGAACGCAATCATAGGCTTTACTGAAATATTAAAAGGTTCCATCTCAGACGAAATTCAGAAAAAATATTTAGAAAACATTGTATCAAGTGGAAAAACGTTATTAGCCATAATCAATGACATTCTCGATTTGTCAAAAGTAGAATCGGGGAAACTTGAGCTAGAACTCTCTCCTGTAAATATTATGAGCGTATTTGGAGAATTAAGAGATATTTTTTCCCAAAAATTATCTGAGAAAAATTTAGATTTTCAAATTATAGTTGACCCAAGCCTTCCTAAAGAGATAATTCTCGACGAAATTAGGTTTCGGCAGATTTTTTTAAATTTACTGAGTAACGCAATTAAGTTTACAGATCAGGGCTATATTCGATTAACCGCAAGACCGGAAAAAAAGAAGGACACTATACAATATATGGATTTAATTTTTACAGTAGAAGATACTGGTATCGGTGTACCTGTTGAAGACCAAAGTTTGATCTTCGAAGCATTCACACAACAAAAAGGTCAGAGCCATTCTAAGTATGGTGGAACGGGACTAGGGCTTGCTATTTCCAATCGACTCGTCAAGCTTATGAATGGAGTAATCTCTATCAAAAGTGAAGTAGGTAAAGGAAGCATTTTTGAAATAATTTTAAATAGCGCACTAATTTCTAAAGATGTCTCCCCAAAAAATCAAACACAAATAAGCGAAAGCAAACCAATAGTTTCCACAAAATCGTCTTCCGAAAAAATTGCACGAATCCTACTTAATGAAGAAGGCATAAAGAATTTAAAACCTTTACTTGAAGAAATGAAAACAGACTTATATAACGAATGGGAAAAATTATCTAACATTTCAAGTATAAATGAAATTGAAGAGTTTGCTTATAAAATAAAATATCTAGGAGAAAAATATAATTATCCCCCTTTTATAAAATATTCAGATAGTTTACAGGCAAAAGCACTATTGTTCGATATGAATTCACTTTTGATTTTACTTAAGGAATATCCGGAACTTTTAGAAGACTTAAGGTCAAACTATGTTAACTAATTTTAAAAATGCTTATATATTAATCGTTGACGATACACCTAAAAATATTCAACTCCTTGGCACTATTTTAAAAAATATTGGTTACAAGATTATCGTCGCGACTAACGGATTGCAAGCACTGGGAATTTTAGAAAAAATTAAACCTGATTTAATTCTTCTTGATGTTATGATGCCTGAACTGGATGGGTATGAAACTTGTAAAAGAATAAAGGCAACGGATAATTTAAAAAATATTCCCATCATTTTTTTAACAGCGAAAACTCAACCAGAAGATATTGTAAAGGGCTTTGACTTGGGCGCAGTGGATTATATCGTTAAACCTTTCAACTCTAGTGAATTAGCGGCAAGAGTAAAAACACATTTGGAACTCAAGTTTAATCAGGATATGCTACAAACTCTACTCAATTTTCAGCGAGACATGGTCTTAATGACTGATGGAGAAAAAGTTATTGCGGCTAATTATAGTTTTTTGCAATTTACAGATTCAAAAAATATAGAAGAGTTTAATCAAAAATATCCAAACATAATGACTTTCCTTGATTTCGGAACTGGCTCCGACAAGGATAAGAATTCAAGTTTAAAACTTCAAAGACTTCCAAACGATGAAGAGTTTCAAGTTAAAATGAAAACAGCAAATGATATAACTCTAATTTTTAGAATCAAACAAAATATTGTTCCGGAAAAAGAAGTTAGTATCTTGAGTCTAACAGATATTACCCAATTAGAAAATCAAAAAAATAGCTTAGAAGAAAAAGCAAGTATCGACGAACTAACAAAAGTATACAATAGAACAAAATTCCAACAACTTTTTAAGCAAACGATAGAAGAAAACAAAATTAACCCTAGATCAATTTGTCTGGTAATTTTCGACATCGATCATTTTAAAAAAATAAATGATACGTATGGTCATAATAAAGGCGATGAAGTTTTAGTAAATATTTCGCAGTTCATTAAAGCTCATATTCGGATGTCAGATATTCTTTGTCGATGGGGTGGAGAAGAGTTTACACTATTACTTGTAGGTTCCAATATTGAAGACGGAATTAAAATTTGTGAAAAAATTCGGATGCTCGTAGAGAAATATCCATTTATTGAAGATCGTCCTGTCACGATGAGCATGGGAATTAGTCAATATTTACTAACAGATACATTAGAATCTTTTGTGGCTAGGGCGGATAACGCTCTTTATAGAGCAAAAAAAAGCGGACGAAATAGGACAGAGAGAAATTGATTCCAAGAGATTTTTTCATTGAAGATAGACTGGAGAAATACCGGTTAACCGCAGGTTGTAACCTAGGCGAAAGCGGCTTACGAAACTATACCGTAAGGGAGCTTTTTAATAAGCTTGAAATTCAATTCGAGACAATTAAATGTATTTCGCTAGCGGATTCTCCTAATCGAGGACGAGAAGATCTCAGAGTAGAAATAGCAAATCTATATGAAAATATTTCTCCCGAGCAAGTTCTGATTACGACGGGAACGAGTGAAGCACTGTATATTTTATTTAATCTACTAATTGAGAAAAATGATATAGTTTCCTTGCTAACACCAGCATTCCAAGCGTTATACGAAATACCTCTCATGCTTGGTGCAAAAATTCAGGCAGTGGAAGTTCTTGATTATCTTCCCTTCGATAAATTGTTTTCGGATAACGTTAAGTTGGCTATATTAAATCATCCGCACAACCCTACAGGCATTGGACTAGGACAAGAAGAGATCGACACTCTAAAAAAATCCTTACCTAAGTTTGGCGGTTACACTTTATTTGACGAACACTATCGTTTTTTAGATTATAAGAATGATTTAAGTTTTTCTGGAGCAGGCTTAACCGATAAATGTTTTGCAACCGGCTCTATTACGAAGTGCTTTGGAGTGACTGGGCTTAGAATTGGTTGGCTAATCGGAGATGCCGCTAGACTGGAAAAAGCTCGCTCTTTTAAAGATTACTTGACGCATACAGTTAACCCCATTTCGGAATTTTTAGCTCTTGAAATTTTACGTAAACGAAAAAAGCTTATTCTTCCAATTAAAAATAATATTTCAGAAAATATACAAACTCTTTCGGATAACGTTTCCCTTTTATCGGGAATAGAATCGTTCCGCGCTCCTGATGGAGGGCTTGTTAGCTTTGTAAAATTGAAAGAAGGAATTATCTCTGAGAATTATGCTGATTTGCTACTTGAACAGTGCGACATATTCGTATTACCCGGTAGTAATTTCGAGAGAGAAGGATTTATACGCATCGGATTTGGGGAAACTCCCGAAAGATTTAAAGCTGGAATAGAAAGATGGAAAAATTTAAAGATTGCAAAGGAAGTCTTACTTTAAAAACTAGAAATTAAATTCACTTCAGAGTAGAATCTATGAAAGAAAAAGTCCAACTAATTACAGAAGAATTATTTTCTTCCGTGTCCGAAAAAGCAAAACTCAGTCCTCGAAAACGGGCAAACCACAACTTCCACGAACTAGCAGAAGTATACCAGAGATTTTTAAACGTGCTCACAAGAGGAACTTACGTTCAACCGCATAAGCATGAGAATCCGCCAAAGCCAGAAACATTCATTGCGTTAAAAGGGAAACTTGGATTTTTAATTTTCGATGAGAATGGAAATATTACCGGAAAACACTTATTATCCGAAGATGGACCGATATACGGAATTGATGTGCAGCCGGGTGTATGGCATGGGCTTGTTACACTCAGTGATGTATGTGTTTGCTTTGAAGGTAAGTCAGGACCCTATGACCCGAAAGAAGATAAATTTTTTGCAGCATGGGCACCGACAGAAGCGGATGACGCACGGTTTGCGACAATAGAAAAATGGGAGAAATTATTTACATGATAGATAGATACAGCAATCCAGAAATATCTAAGATATGGAGCCTCGAAAATAAATTCGAGATTTGGAAAGATATTGAAATCCTTGCCTGCGAAGCAAGAATGAATCGTGGAGAAATCCCTGAAGCAGATTTTAATGAAATTAAATCGAAGGCAAAATTTAAGGTAGAAGAAATTCTAAAACTAGAAGAAACCTTGCAACATGACGTAATTGCATTTTTAACAAACTTGGGCTCTTACATAGGACCTGCCTCAAGGCATGTCCACCATGGATTAACTTCCTCAGACATCGGCGACACCGCGTTATGCGTTCAGATGAAACAAGCGATTGAACTTATCATCAAGCGAGTAGAAACGTTACTCGAAACAGTAAAAGAAAAAGCAATCCAAGAAAAGGATTCTCCCTGCATGGGAAGATCGCACGGAATTCATGCAGAGCCAATGACTCTAGGTTTAAAATTCGCCCTCTTCTTTGCAGAGATGCAAAGAAATTTGGAACGACTCAAGCAAGCGCATAAAGAAATTTCTGTTGGAAAATTTTCCGGTGCGGTTGGGACTTATTCCAATATAGATCCACAGATTGAAGAATTCGTTTGCACAAAACTCGGGTTAGCCGTTGACCCAATTACAACCCAAGTAATCACACGAGATCGCCATGCATTTTATCTTTCGATATTAGGGCTAACAGCATCTAGCCTTGACAGAATGGCGACAGAAATTCGACTCTTACAAAAAACAGAAGGGCGCGAAGTAGAAGAGCCATTCTCCAAAGGACAAAAGGGATCTTCCGCAATGCCGCATAAACGAAATCCAGTCATCTGCGAGCGCATAAGCGGAATAGCACGTGTTATCCGTTCAAACGTAAATGTAGGATTTCAGGACATGCAACTCTGGCACGAGAGAGATATATCTCATTCTTCCGCAGAACGAATTGTATTACCTGATTCTACGATTGCTTTAGATTATATACTTGATAAAATGAATTATGTAATTAAAAATCTGCATATCTATCCAGATGCAAGCGAGCGGGTTCTTGGTATTACCCGAGGGCTTATTTTTTCACAGAAACTAATGCTTGCTATGATAGAGCGCGGTGGAATTTCCCGCGAGAAGGCTTATGAAAAAGTCCAGTCTCATGCAATGGCTGTTTGGGCAAATCAAAATGAAACAATGAAATCAAGGCTTTTAGCCGATGGTGAGGTGAATCAAGTGTTAACCGCAAAAGTGCTGGATGAAATTTGTGATATCAAGCCTTATCTGGCTCGTATTGATGTGATTTACAAAAGGTTGGGACTAATATGAAATATATTCATTTTTTAATAATCATTGCAATGGCTAACTCTGCATTATTCGCTGAAACAGCCAAGCCAATTCAAAACCGAGTTCTATCAGGTCTAATTATTAGACACGGTGATATAGTAGATTCCATTCGCCCGATTTACGGAGAGATAGATGCAAATGGAAAAATAGAAGACTTAGCTTTTGGAAGCGCGCAAGTCGGTGGAAATGGTGGGACTGAAAAAATAGTTCTAAAACAAGGTTATGTAATCGTTGGATTTTACATGGACAAGGGAAATTATTTTGGTGCAATGCATATCGGTAAACTTCGAATTATCTGGCAGAAGTGGAGTCGAATCAAGCCAGAGGGAGATTTAATTTTATCTGACAGTTATAGCACGGCAAACCATATGACTGATGTAGTTAAAATAGAATTATCCGCACCGAAGGGTTCTTTTATTAGGGGGTTAAATGCAAGTGCAACAGAGCATACGAATGGAGATAATTTTTTATCTGAAATCCAAATCGAAGTTGCAAATGAATCCTCTAAAAAAAGTTACATTGGAACTGCGGCTAATACAAATACTCCTTCTATCACTTATTCAGTAGAAGTAGAAATTATTTCTGGATTTAACAAAGGAAAGATTGCAAAGGGAAATTTTTCTTATAATATTTTTGGAATAAGGGGAGAAGGAGAAGAATTTTTAGATGTATCGGAGATAGAATTCACTTATGACAACGATAGGTATACGCGAGATACATTTGACGCTGTTCCCAAAATTCGACTCATAGATGGAAAGTTTAAAGAAATCCAATTTACCGGCGGACCGCAAACCAAACGCTTTGGGATTAACAGCGGTTTCAATCGAAATCAATTTGGCAGGGATTCCGAAATTTTTATTTTAAAAGGTGAGGATTACTTCGGTTATCTCAATGCGGAGACTTATGTAGAAGGAGCGGGTAAGGTTAAATACAAGAAGGTGAAATAATATATTTCTCATGAAACCAATCACTTTCCTACTCCTACTCTCCCTTCTAAATTGCTTTACTGTATATAAAAAAGACGAAACCGTTCTCGAAAAAGAAACACTAGAAACAAAAGATGTAAAAGGTGAGTTTGATCTTTCTGAGCAAGCAATGGGAGATCAGAAGATAACTAGTATTATCCTGAAATACAATAAAACAAAGGAATCAGCAAAGTGTAATGCACAGTATCCAAAAATAGCTACGATAAATGAAAATCTATATCAATATGAAATTAACAGTTTGAAAAGGGAATATTGTGGTGGGATCGGGATACCTGGAACGGTTACTTATAAGTGCAGCTAATAAAAAGTAACCGTTTAGCTATCTCGTTGAACAATACTTTTGCAAGTCTGCGTTAAATTCTGTATTGCCTCTCATTTTAGATATTTGGAAATCAGTGCATGCTTCCTCGTATTTTTTTAATTTAAAGTAGGCATTCGCTCGTTGAGAATAATTAATTGGGTCGTCTGGATTAATTTTAATAGCAGAATTATAATCTTGAAACGCCCCATCCAAATCGCCTTTGGAAATTTTTATATTGCCTCTATTTGAATAGGCTAGATCAAAGTTTGGGTCGATTTCTATTGCCCTAGAATAATCTTTCAAGGCTTTATCCAAATCTTTTAAATATTGATAACAAATACCTCTTCCATTAAATGCATTTTCATTCAAGTGATTAATTGAAATTGCCTGGCTGTAATCATCAATTGCCTCTTTATATTTTTTTAAGTCAGAAAATGCATTGGCTCGATTCACATAGAGGGATTCATTCTTCGGATTTAATTTTATTGCTACATCGTAATCTAGGATCGCATCTTCTTTATTTCCCATTCTAGATTTAGTAATACCTCTATTATTGTAAGCATAATCACTTTTGGGGTTAATTCGAATTGCCTCGTTGAAGTCCAGAATAGCTTCTTTATAGTTTTTCATTTTTGTTTTTATTCTGCCTCTCGCAATATAGCCTTCTGGATAATCGGGATTTAACGCAATACTTGAGTTAACATCTTTTAAAGCTCCCTCGAGATCATTTTGTTTCATCTTTAAGACAGCTCTTTCAGTAAATTGTTTGTACATTTTTGGAAAGTTTTTTAAGATTTCATCGTAAAACTTAATTTGCTTAAGATTGGCTTGCTCTTTTTCTTTTTTGCCAGCAAAGAAATGCTCGAAGAATGGATCAACGTAATAATTTGCGGAAGAGGATTCACTTGCTAACCTATAATCTTGTAATGCCCCAGCTTTATCTCCCTGAGTTAACTTTATATCAGCTCGATAATAATAATCAGAGTAAATAGATTTATTAAGATCAATTAATCTAGTATAATCTTCTAAAGCTCCTGTTTTATTTCCTAATTCAAATCTAATTTTTGCGCGTAATCGATAAGCATTTATGTAATCCGATTTTTCTCGAACAGCAGAATCTAAATTTTTTTCAGCTTCTTCTTTTTTTCCTATTCTATATAATATTAATCCGCGTCCATAATAGCATAACCCATCGTATTTATTTATATCTAAGCATTTATTAAAATCCTTTAAGGCGGGATCATATTCAGTCAATTCAGCATAAGAAAAACCTCTATTTTTGAAAAAATGGGAATTGGTAGAATCTAATTGAATTGCCTTATCGGAGTCTGCGATCGCACCCTTGAAATCTTTTAAAGAATGTTTTGCACTTCCTCTATAATTATAAGCAAGGGCAAAATTTGGATTTAACTCAATTGCCTGCGAGTAATCAGCAATTGCCTTTTCGTAGTTAAAAGAATCAAAGAATTTATTTCCACGATAATAAAACTGTGCGGCAGTTTTCGGTTCTGGAGCATTTAATTTCTCTTCTTTTTTTGGAATAGAGCAAGAGCAATAAAATAGAAAATATGATACAAAAAATAAAACTGTTAGTTTCATAATATCCTTCTTTAAATTAATTTTTTAATAAATCCTATCTCTTTTCTTTTGTAAAATAGAAGACGCGCGATGCAAGCGATTTTCTAATTTTATCTTTTCAGGATCAGGTGCAACTTGTGCTACTTTTTTTGGAGAAGGATGCTTATGCAAAATAATTTCAGGCAATTCAATATTACCCGTCAATAGACAACGAATCAAACTACGAGTGCAAGCTACAGAAGCATTGGACTCCTCTAATAGCTCCTGTAAGTCACGATTTTCAAGCCCAGTTGGATTTGCAGTGACACACGAAGGACAGCCTGCTTCACATTCACACTCGTCGATAATAGCAAGGCAGAGTTCTAATGCATCAAAAATTTTATCGTAAATCTTTTCTGCATAACCTACTCCACCTTCATGTGCGTCATAGAGATAAAGAGCAGATTTCCAGTCGTTGCGAGTTACCTCCGTAAAAGAAACGTCAGTATGTATATCAGAAACATCTGCCATACAAAGACTGGGGGCGGAGCGTTTTAAAATATAACTCAAACCATAAAGCGCAGCTTCCGAATAACGCTTGTCAACCGCTTCGATTGCCTTTAGCCAGAGTGGTGGCGGATAAAGGCAAAGCCCTGTTGTATCATAAATAAACGGAGGCAAAGTAATCGGACCATAACCAATGTTCTCATGCGAGCGCTCTTTTATTTTTTTGTATAGCTTGGGTTGTTTGTTTACATTGACTTCACCAAAATTTAGAAGCGCACCTTGCACCTCTTTGGTCTCATCAACCTCAGTCATA
>JANYCR010000518.1 GCA_025360185.1 Leptospiraceae bacterium
AGATAAAATAAGCTCTAAGTCTTTTTCAGTTCCATGACCTTCTTTTATTTTATGAAGTAAGTCTGCCATCCAATGAGTTCCTTCTCTACAGGGAGTGCACTGTCCACAGGACTCGTGTGCATAGAACTCCGCCAAACGAAAAGTAGACTCAACTATATCAGTGTCTTCTGCAAGCACGATCACTGCTCCACTTCCAAGCATAGTCTTATGCTCTGCCATAGATTCAAAATCCATATTCGCAGTTTCACATTCCTTTGCAGTTAAAATTGGAACTGATGATCCGCCGGGGATAATAGCTTTTAGCTTCTTCCCATCAGCCATTCCACCACAGAGGTCATTGATTAAAGACATTAGAGGTGTTCCAAGTTCAATTTCATAAACACCTGGCTTTTTCACAGGACCGCTTACACTGAACATTCTAGTTCCTGCCGATTTAGGAGTTCCCATTTTTGCATACCAGGCAGCGCCGTTATTGATGATATGAGGAACTGCACTAAATGTTTCTACATTATTCACAACAGTAGGACAACCATAAAGTCCGGCAACAGCAGGGAATGGAGGCTTGAGTCTTGGATGCCCTCTTCTGCCTTCGAGTGAATTGATAAGTGCAGTCTCTTCTCCACAGATATAAGCTCCTGCACCCGCATAGAGCGCTAATTCAAAATTATACCCTGTGCCTAAAACATTTTTACCTAGAAGTCCTGCCGAATACGCTTCATCTAATGCAGCTTGGATTCTATCGTAGGATAAATGATATTCTCCCCTTACATAGATGTAACCCTGGTGGGAATCAATTGCCTTAGCAGCAATGATCATTCCTTCAATCATCATATGGGGAAATTCTTCTAGTAATACTCTGTCTTTAAAAGTTCCGGGCTCGCCTTCGTCTGCATTGCAGAGCAGATACTTAGGCTTATCCACCTTAGGAATAAAAGACCATTTCATTCCCGTTGGAAAACCTGCTCCCCCTCTTCCACGAAGTCCAGAGTTTTTTACTTCCGTAATAATATCTTCCGGTTTCATACCGAGAGCTTTTTTGACGGCGGTATATCCACCTACAGATTTATAATGTGCAAGTGTGTGAGTATCTTTCTCACCTTGGTGTTTGGTTAAAAGCTTTAATTCTGCCATACTTTACTCCAGAGATTTTAAAATTTCATCTACTTTTTCGGGCGTAAGGTGTTCATGATACCCGTCATTGATTTGCGCCATCGGACCGTATCCGCAAGCACCGAGACACTGAACTTCATCTACTGTGAATTTTTTGTCAGCAGTTGTCTCACCTTTTTTAATTCCAAGCTTCTCACAAAAACGATTTGTGATTTTATCAGAGCCCATCACATAACAAGAAATATTCGCACAAATTTGAATATGAAATTTTCCAACAGGCTTTTTATTATAAAGAGTATAAAAAGTGGCCACACCGTAAACATGAGAGACTGCAATCGGATTACCAATCTTAGCCGCAATGTATTCCATCCCTTCTGTATCTACATAGCCTCTATCTCTTTGTAATAAATAAAGAGCTGGTAGGATAACAGACCTTTTATCGGGAAACATAGTTAATAGTTTTTGAAAACGTTTTTCGGACGTCTCTGAAAATTGATAAGCCATACTAACAGTCTAACTCCCCTGCAATAACATTTAAAGAGCTCATAGTCGCAACTGAATCTGCAAGCAAAGAGCCTTTTACCATTTGAGAAAATGCCTGGTAATACCAAAAACAAGGACGACGCACATGCACTCTCCAAGGCGATTTTTCTCCTTCAGAAACTACATAAAATCCAAGTTCGCCATTACCCGCTTCGGTCGCCATATAATATTCACCCGCAGGAACTTTGATTCCGTGCATGATGAGTTTAAAATGATAGATTAATTCTTCCATGCTTGTATATACTTTGTGTTTTTCAGGAAGAAATATATGAGGAAGATCAGCATGATACGAACCTTCGGGGATACCATCGACTAGCTGCTCGATGATTCGAATTGACTGACGCATTTCTTCCATACGAACAAGAGTTCTATGTAAAACAGATCCATCTTCGCCAATTGGAATATCAAAATCAACCTTGTCATAGAGCATATAAGGAGTATCCTTACGAACATCGAAGTCAACGCCGGCAGCACGAAGATTAGGACCACTAAATCCAAATGCGAGAGCGTCTTCTGCTGATATGCCGCCAACGCCTGCGGTTCTATCATTGAAAATTTTATTTCGAATTAGAAGAGTATTGAACTCATCCATTGCTGGTTTCAGCCCGTTAATCACTTCTTTTACTTCTTTTACAAATTCAGGGTAAATGTCTCTTTCCATTCCGCCCACACGGCAGAAAGTAGTTGTTAGCCGCGCACCGGTTAGTTTTTCTAAAATGCTATGGATATTTTCCCGGTGGTGAAACATATGAAGCATTCCAGAGAAAGCTCCTAGATCCACGCCTAAAATTCCATTACATATAATATGATCCATGATACGAGAAAGCTCGGAGATAATCATACGAACATACGTTACGCGCTCCGGCACTTCGATTTGCATCATTTTTTCTACAGTCAAAATCCAACCGATATTGTTCATCGGGGTAGAAATATAATTCATTCTATCTGTGCAAACCAAAAATTGGTTATAGTCGTAGCGCTCGCCCAATTTTTCAAAGCAACGATGAACATAACCAATGATTGCATCTGCTTCTACAATTCTTTCTCCATCGATTTGAATTACGTTTTGTAAAATTCCGTGCGTTGCAGGATGAGAAGGTCCGAGGTTAACGAGGAGATGCCCCTCAGGAAGATTGTCAAATTTTCCTTTGAACTTAATAGCCGTTTTATCATACATTGCCATAGGTTAATTCTCCTTATCTTCTTGGTGAATATTTAAAAGATCTGCGATTAAGTAATCCTGACCAAATCCTTCGAGCGGATAATCCTTCCTTAACGGATGACCTTGAAAATTATCTGGAAGTAAAATACGCTCCATCTGAGGATGTCCGGCAAATTCAATCCCAAACATATCAAATACTTCTCTCTCAGGCCAGTTGGCACCTTTGAAAACAGGAACGATAGTCGGAATAGTCTCCCCTTCTTCCAAAGGGACTTTGAGCATAATCCTAAAATGTTTATTCACAGTGGAGCGAAGCATATAACAAACTTCGAAGCGGGGAGTTTTTTTGCCTAGCCAATCTACAGCAGTCAGATCGTTCAAAAAATTAAATTGTAATTCTTTGTCTTCTTTGAGAGCTTTGACAACTGGGAAAATTCCTTCCGATTTAATAAAGAAGGTAGGAATATTACTATTAACCGCTTCCTCTTTAAAAACAAAGGAAGCAAGTTTGGATTTGATAAAGGATTCTACTTTTTCTTTCATCTTACTATAACTGGTCTGTTTTTCTCGTTGATCTCGTCGAT
>JANYCR010000548.1 GCA_025360185.1 Leptospiraceae bacterium
ATCCTTACGAAAGTATTACGATGACGTTACAGGAAATAGAAAAGGGGTTGTGTCAAGACAAAGAAAATATTTCTCACAGAGCACACTGAGAGCACAGAGAAAAGAGTCAATAGCGTTAGCGAAATCAATACTCTCTGTGAACTCCGTGCCCTCTGTGAGAGATATTTTCTTTGTCTTGACACAACCCCTTTTCTATTTCCTGTAACGTCATCGTAATACTTTCGTAAGGATATTTTCTAATTAAATTTAATAATTGTTGTTATAAAAGTATTTATTTATTTACTTGCATAACTATAGAACTTTATAAAGTTTTTAGTAGAGGGCTTTATGAAGTTTATACCAAAGTTTTTGATTTTAGTTTATAGCATATTATCCATTCCTGTGATTTCCCAGGAGACTCCGTCAAAAAAGGTAATTTCCCTTTCTATTTTTCAGCCTTTTAACTCCGAGAAAAATTCTAAAACCGAAGCCTTAATCTTTGAAAGTCTAAAAACTAATTTTAGTTCTAATAAGTTTTCAGTAACGCCTACAAATAGTTCCAATCTTTCGGATAATCTAAATTATGCGAAAAAGAGTGGCGCAAACTTTCTAGTGGAGGGGTATTATCAATCTGGGAGTGACTCTAAAAATTTATCTATCTATATTCAGATTTATAATCCAGAGACTGGCTTTATGATAGATGCAATTAGCATTGTAGATGAAAATGATATCATTGAAGGAGTGCAACTAGATCCGAGTGAGTTAAAAGAAAAAGATGAAGTCGTTACTCGCAAAATGACAAACAAAGTTTCAACAAGCGTCAGGTCAAATGTCAATCGCAAAGAAAATAGAGAGAACATCAATCAAAATCTTTTATCTACTAAGCTAGCTGAGAAAAATAAATTTCCAATTAGAGAAGGTAGTAAAGCAGATGAAGAAGCAACTGCCGATGTATTTAATCTCCTCCAAAACCAAGTGACAACATCAGCTACAAAAATTGCAAAAAAAACAAGTGAGGCTCCGAACATTGTATCAGTGATTTCCCATAAAGAAATTTCTGATTATGGAAGAGTGAGTATTAACGACATACTTTATCAGCTTCCTGGATTTTCTCCTTCACAGGATTATGATAGACGCACTGTTAGCTCTAGGGGTGTATATGAAGGATGGAATAACAACCATTTGCTCGTACTTATGGATGGAATTCAATTTAACGATAGTCTCTATGGTAGCGCATACACATGGGAAATCACTCCACTCAATATGATTAAATCTCTCGAAGTAATTCGTGGACCTGGCTCTGCTCTCTATGGGTCGAATGCGACTAACGGCGTTATATCTATCAATACTTTTTCGGGCGCGGATTTAGGCGGAGGAATTAAAACAAGAGTGCGAGGCGGAAATGCTGGAACTAGAATTTATGACATTATTACAGGCAATAAAGGAAAAATGTTTTCCTATGTAGCAAGTTATAACTCCTATCAAACAGATGGAAATAATTATAAGAGCTATGATGGATCAGGTAGAACAAATGCAGCATTTCCAAATTATCTTCAAAAATTTACAACAAACGATGCAAGGGATAATAGCTATTTGTTTACGAAGATAGAAGGTGAGGGTGCTCTGAAAGGTTTGTCGATTCAGTATCACAGGCAGTATTGGAATTTACAAACAGGGCATGGATGGTCATGGAGAACTGCCGATATCAAGGAAGCTATTTCGGAGGCACGACAAATTGTGACAATGAAATACACGAAAAATATTACAGACAACCTGATCCAAGAGTATGCGCTTAAATACCAAAACCGAACGTTAGATTGGAATGTTCGGTTGGCGGAAAATGGAGCTTATGCGGGATACTATCCTTCTGGAATTACAGAGTATCTGAAGACAGGAGCCGATGATGTTTTTGGAAGAGGGCAACTAACGTATATTTTCCCCAATGGAGGAACTGCTCTCGGTGGTGTAGAAGTCAATCGATTTACTTATTCAGGTGACAAAGAACATTATAGTAATATTAGTCTTAATGATTTAACGAATAACCCAAATGGTTCTCCTTTACGACAACGACCTACGTTTGAATGGATAAAAAATAAACCAATTCCTAAAGTTGCAGTGTTCGGTCAGGTAACTACTGGTAAGCTACTCAATCGATCCTTGGAGTTTACACTGGGTATCCGCTACGATGAAACGCAGGCAAAGTTTAGAGGCATTGATCAACCTTATTCTGCTAGACTCGGAACACCTGCGCTTACAAATACTGATCCTGCAACAGGAACACAAACCAGCTACCCAATTCCACCGGAATATCTAGGACCACCTTTTGTTCCAAATGAGAAAAGAGTATTTAGAAGAACTAGTCCTAGATTTGGAGTTGTGTACACTGCTTCAAGTAATCTAAGTTTTAAACTCATGGCAGGAAAAGCATTTAGAGAGCCTTCTGTTACGGAGATGTTCGCCTACAACACATTTGTCCTCGCATCTAACCCAAGAAAATTAAAACCAGAAATCATTCATACCTACGAAGCAGGCGTAGATTGGTTTGTGAATAAATATGTAAACTTGCGAGCCAATTTGTTTAGAACTAGGTATGAAAACCAAATCGCATACAGTGTGGCTAATAACAATTTGAGTACAAATTTATACACATTGATTACAGGCGGCGCTGAGTCTGAGGTTTTGGTTTCTTATAAAAACATTTCCGGGTTTGCTAACTTTTCGTACAATAAAAGATTAAATGAATACGTACAGGATAGAACTATTTCAATTAATAAAACACAGACTACATGGGTTCCTAGTCATACGGCTAATGCTGGTATTACCTGGACAGATCAAAAGTTTATGACTAGTCTTTCTGTTGAAAGGCAAGGTGCAGTATATAGAAGAAATAGCGATCTAGGTCCGGTTGATCCTTTTTTGGGGAATAATACAAATATACCGTCTTATGATTATAACTATCCCGTCTATCGTCCGAGGACTGTCCCTGCCTGGATAAGTGTAAATTTTCGTTTTATGTATAAGTGGAATGAAAGTTTAGAAATGGGTTTAAATGTGATGAATCTTTTCAATTCCCATCAAACACTTTTGAAAAATAATAATTACCCGTTTGATTATATCAGAGAAGGAAGAAGATTTCTTTTTGATGTTACAGCTACGTTTTAGATAGGACTTAGCTTTTCATCACAACTGCTTTTAGTTTCGCGACTTCTTCGCTAAAGATGAGTGGAATAGGGAGAAATCTTTTTTTGGGGATAATGCTGAATGCCTGCTCGAAGAAAACCACTTCATCGATGTCTGAAAAAGCATAATCCGTTAGCAAATTTCCGGTTATGAACTTAAAAGAATTATTCTTATGCTGAATACGAGCGACTCCAATTCTTTTGAAGTTTTGGAACATATTTTCACTCCAAGCGGTTGACTTTAGATCTTTGGATTGAAACGGAATCGTTCGAGAGTAATCTAAAAATAACAGTCCGTTGAGTTCAATCATCGTTGTTTCTTCTTCTACTGGAATGGTTTCAATTCTTTCGCGGGTTTCTTGCATCGTACTCATACTTTTTGTATGAACAGTTTCATAAAAAGAAGAAATAGAATTTTCTTCAGGGAAATCATCCAAGGTAGGCATTTCAAGTTTGCTTTCTTCTAATTTCGGTTTTACAATCGTAGTAGCCATTCTACGCTCTTGTCTTATTTTTCTTTCTAGCTCCGTCGATCCTTTGTACTCAGGGTAACGAAAATTAAATAAAATTTTCTTGGCTGCACGAGGTGAGCTTCTTACTACCTGTGTTTTTGAGACTGGCTTGTAATTACTTTTTCTTGAACTAGTAACAAGCTCGGGACCAAGGCTTGCAAATACAAAAAATAACAAACCTATTAAAATCATTATTGTTGCGAGGTAAATCATGTATATCTTGAATATCCTATTAAAATCGTCAAAAGTAAAGTAGTTTTTATTTCTTTACAAGAATCCCATTTTAAAAAGAGTAATAAAATAAAGAGAGTTAAGATGATACTTGAAGAAGAACCAGTAAGCCTAGCACAAAAAATTTATAGAGTTTTCGCAGGGCTATTTATTGCAGTATTAGTTGTAATGCTAATTTTCACTTTTATTCCCGGAGACGCGGAACAAAATTTACTAAGAACGATCACAGGTCAAGACCAATTGACAAAAGGGAAGGTAGGAGATGAGGCAATTCCTATTGATTATTTTAATGCTGCACGTTTAGAATGCTATTATATGTTTAAACAAAGATATCCTGCTGCTGCAGATGACAGGTCTATGCTAGATAATTGCGCTTACAATCAGGTTCGGTCTTTGAAAGTAGATAGAGTGCTTGGAACCGCAGCTGGCTATTTCGTTTCTGATCTTTCAATCAAAGAAGATATTTCTAATGAAGCGAGACGCATTCATAGTCAAACTGGAACCTCCGCCGGTTATGCAAGTGATGAGGTTCGCAGTGTAGATGAAATTTATAGGTCCATACTACTTTCTGTTCCTATGCATTATAGGCAAGATTCTGTATTATCATCTGAAATGTACGAGCGCTTTTTATATACGGATGTAAAAGAGACAGAAGAAGAGCAAAAAGTCCGCTCTGAATTAGAAAATGTCAGATTAACACTTTCTTATGTTTCTTTCTCGGACGATGAACTTTCCAAAATGATTGGAGAAATTCCACAGATAACAGATGAAGAGATTCAAAAAGAATATGATGCCTCTGTTGCCAATAAGACTATTCCAAATGGAGCAGATGGAAAACCGCAGCCTCTAGAAATGAGAAAAGCAATTATCTTTAATAAATTACAATCAGATGCAAAAGAAAAAAAGCTTTCAGAACTAAAAGCAAAAATCCTCTCGACAAAGGGTGCAGAAAATGCAAATCTCGTTGCGATTGGAATCATTGCAGGCTCTAAAATAGAAGAATTGAATAAAATTCCTCTTTCTAGTCTTAATTCTCAAGCAAAAGATGTTAAAGCTGAACTCCCGAAATTCCTATCAAGCTCCTCATTTTTAAAAGATATTACCAATATGTCCTTTGGTAAAAGTAAGATAGGTGGACCCTATACAGACAAAGATAAAACTTTTTATGTTGAATTTAAAGACTTAAGTCTTGAATCTGGTAATTCAGTTGGGAAGACAGTTGCTATGAACGATAATAGTAGTAACAAGGTTCGAATGTTTTTATACGAAATCAAACAAAGTCTTAACGGCATATATCCTATTCAAAGAAATGATAAATCGGTAGAATAAATGGAAATAAGAGCGGAATTTGTAAATCCCTTCATAGAAGCGGCTTCTTTAGTCTTTAAAGATTCCTTAAAGGTTGAATTAATTAGAGGAAAACTAAAAATTAAAGAAAGTCCTGCACCTAGCCATGAAGTTGCAATTGTGATTGGCGTTGTTGGATCTTACAAAGGTGAAGTTGTATATAGCATGAACTTTGATGCTGCTTATAAAATGGCAAAGCAACTTGTTCCTTCTTTAGATGATCAGAGCATTAAGGATGAATACAAAGACATCATAGGTGAGATTGGAAACATGACAACAGGTAATGCGCTTAGAATTTTTGCTACAAGTGGTCAATTCATTGATATTACAACACCAAATGTGATTGAAACTAATGATTCTTCTATTAAATTCTTAAAAGCAACTACACTTTCTTTGAATCTTTATTCCAGATTTGGTCAAATAGAAATCAATATAGCGATTCTTTAAATAAATCTGCGGCAGATTCAAATTTGCCATTATGTTTCGACCCTAGGGAGAAACATTGAGTTGAGAACGTTTCGCAGAGAATATTTACTTTTCTCAGCAGTTTAATAAGAATTTTCTTACACAGTCAGAGCAAAATTCTATTTTTAATTTTCTAATAATTCCAATCTCTTCTTAACGAATGGAAAATAAATGCTTTCTTTAAATAATGGTTTGTCTGTGTTCTTTAAAAACAATTCATAGTATTTCTTAGCACGGTTCAAATTTCGAATGCTTGTACTTTCTTCGTAAATTCTACCGCTCAAATAGATTGCATCGTCAGCATATTCACTGCTACCATGATTTTTAATTATATTCGATAAATGATCCAGGGCTGGAGTATGATCCCCAATTGTAAATAGTAAATGAGATAATGCCCATAAGGATTTTGGAACTATTGGATTTGTCTTAGGTGCTTCGGTAATGATGGCTAAATGATAGGGAATTGATTCTTCCTTTAGCTTTTTATCACTCTTAGCTGAATTTTCTAAGCCTACGGCTAATTCGTATAATCCTTTGTAGCGAAATTCAAGATCTGAAATTCCATCTATAATATTTTTAGCTTCATTCTTTTTTCGATCATGTGCTAGAAGACGAATTTGATCCATCCTTGCGAGGTTTGAATTCTCTCCGTCACCAGAAGATGCAGCATTGAGTTCAGATATCGCAGAAGGCTTGTCATCTCGATTCAAATAGTACTTAGATCTTTCATATGGAGCCATTGATTCATCTGCATCTTTCTTGCCTTTTCCTTTTTTTGTACCTGGCTTTTCAATATTTGGTAGATTTGTTACAGGTTGTGGAGTAACTAGAGTAACCTCTGCCGCTTTTTTAGGCGTAGCTTTCTTTGCCGACGATGCTTCTTTTGCTATGGGTGGCTTTTTTGTAGCTTCTACTAAGCCGTATTCGCCACCTAAATCTAATTTTGAATCTGGAGTTTTTATGGACTTCGATGAAATAACTTCTGGATTTTTTTTATCAATAAGTGCTTTTCCTTTATCGTTTGTTGGTTCTAGAGGAGTTTTGGCTTCAACTTTCTTTTCTTCGACAACTTTTACTGACTTTACTTCTTCATTAGAAATTGGAGTTGGGGGCTTTACTTCTTTAGCCGCAGGTATTATTTTTTCTTTCACTATTGTAGGATTGGCTTCACCGGCTTTTTTAGATTCATTCGTAGGAGGCAATGTATTTGGTATATCAATCTTAGGAAATACAATTATTTTTTCTAATGGCAATTCTATATTTGCCGCTGGAACTTTTCTATTTTCTTCGGGATTAGTTATTTCGACTTTCTTTAATTCTATGCCTGGACTGTTTTTTCCTTCAGGATCATTAGGAAATGGAATGGATAGATATTTTTTAACTGGCTCTTTTGCGGGTTGGGAAATTGTTTTTGCATTTTTCTTTTCAATTGAAATAGATTCTTCTATTGTAATATTTTCTGGAAATGGAATATTTATTTCTTTTTTTAGGTTTTGTTCTTGGGAAAATAAAGGAAGTGTAAAAAGTATAAACAAAACAAATACTGTAAAATTCGGATATTGATATTTCTTAAATTTAATTTTTATCATTTATCGACTGCCATCAACGGGTAAAAGTTTCCCTTTTTTATCTTGTTTCTCTGTGAGTTCCGGCACGACAAGTTTTCCTGTATCTTTTTTTGAAGCTCCAGATTCATTTGATGTTGGTAAATCCATAGTATTCATTCTATCTTTATTCGAATCTTTTTTAGTTAGAATTTTTTTCTCAGGATGTAAATCGGTATTAACTTTATCTAAAACAGAGTTTAACTCTCGATTATCGCCACTACTAAGAGGATTATCAAAGTTATCCTTTAGATATAATTTTCTCTTTGGCTTCAAATCTACATTAGATCCTTCATTTCTTGTTGGTGCAACGGATGGGATTTCTTGTGAAGGTGCTACATCATTTAGCTCGGCTAAAGGAGAAGTATCGCCTTTACGTTTTAGTGTTCGAATGCTTTTATCATTTTCTAATTTAGTATCGTCTGGCGCATAAAGTGAATTTGGCTCATTTGTACGTCCGTATGACTCATATTGCTTTGGCGTTTTGTAGATTTCATCGCTTAGTAAGCTATCGGCACTTGGCATACGAATATTCTTTCGCTTGCGATTGTATTCCCTTTCAATATCTTCTTGAAAAAGAGATTTTGTATCTTTGGCAAGTTCTTGCCCTTCTTGTTGGGCGCTGCCATAACCTCTAACATAACCATAATACATCGCGTAGGCAATCGCAATGAGGAGAATACCTACCATTACCTTTGTAAGTAGAGAGGAAATACTCTCTGGAATTTTTGCGACTAATTCGTCTAAATATCCCAGAACATCGTTTGGTTTTATCTTCTTGAAATCCATTATCTTATCCTTCGGACATAATTATGGATTTTTTCACCCCTTTTTATTAAGGGATGCGACTAGGCAATTTTTTCTTTTGGTTTAAGAATGAGTAGAGGAGATTCTCCAGTCATCACAGATTCTTCGGTAATGACAACTTCTACTACATCTTCCCTCGACGGTATTTGAAACATCAAATCCATCATGATATCTTCGACTATAGCTCTTAAACCACGCGCACCAGACTCACGCTTAATGGCTTTCGTCGCAACTGCGTTGATTGCTCCATCTGTAAACTTAAGTGTGACATTTTCTAATTCAAAGATTTTAGCGAATTGCTTCATGATAGAGTTCTTTGGCTCTGTAAAAATCTGCTTTAGGGTATTTACATCGGCTTCCTCTAGAGTTGCAAGAATAGGTAATCGACCAACAAATTCTGGTATAAGTCCGTATTTTAAAAGATCATCAGGGATAACATTTTTTAGAACTTCTGTTTTTTGCATATCATCCATATTTGCATTCGCATCAGAGTTAAAGCCAATAGTTTTGACACCAATTCGTGATTTTATAATTCGATCTAGATCAACAAAGGCTCCACCGCAAATGAATAAAATATTTCTGGTATCAATTGACAAGTAATCTTGATGAGGGTGTTTTCTTCCACCCTGTGGAGGGACATTCGCTACAGTGCCTTCAATAATTTTGAGTAAAGCTTGCTGAACGCCTTCGCCACTAACATCTCTTGTAATAGAGGCACTATCATTCTTTCGAGAAATTTTATCTATTTCGTCAATGTAAATGATTCCAAGTTCGGCTTTTTTTATGTCATTGTCCGCATTTTGAATTAGTTTTAAGATAATGTTTTCAACGTCCTCTCCAACATAACCAGCTTCCGTTAAGGCAGTCGCGTCGACAATTGCGAATGGAACTTTCAAAATACGCGCAAGTGTCTGGGCTAATAGAGTTTTCCCACTTCCAGTCGGACCAATGAGTAAAATATTGGATTTTTCTAATTCGACGTCATTTTTTCCAACATTAAAATGGATTCGTTTGTAGTGGTTATAAACAGCAACAGACAGGGCTCGCTTTGCATGATGCTGACCGATGACATATTGGTCTAAGGTTTTTTTGATTTCTTGGGGTTTTGGAACGTCTGCTATATGGGTAGGTCTTTCTAAATGAGCTGGTTCATCTGCAATGATCTCAGTGCACAGCGAAATACATTCATCGCAAATATAGACTCCCGGACCTGCGACCAATCTCTTGACCGCGTCTTGCTCTTTACCACAAAAGGAACAATGTAATTTTTCTTTTCCCATATTCGTCGGTTTCTTAGTTGAAGCCAAAACCTATCCTGCCTTAGGTATTTTTCTGTCGGTTATGACATTATCTATGATGCCGTAAGCCTTTGCTTCTTCGGCAGTCATATAGAAATCTCTTTCGGTATCTCGTTCGATTAAGGCGATATCTTTTTCTGTATGTTTTTGGTAAAGTGAATTGATAATTCCTTTTACGCGCAAGATTTCATTGGCTTGAATTTCGATATCACTTGCTTGACCAGTTGCTCCGCCTGATGGTTGATGCATCATGATTCTAGCGTGAGGAAGAGCTGAGCGTTTACCTTTTGCGCCGGCTGCTAAAAGTAGGGACGCCATTGAAGACGCCTGTCCGATACAAAGTGTGCGCACCTCTGGTTTTATATATTGGATAGTATCATACACAGCTAGACCAGAGGAAATGTATCCACCTGGTGAATTAATGTATAGATAAATATCTCGTTCAGGGTTATCTGCTTCTAGAAAAAGAAGTTGAGCGGTTAAAATATTTGCAAACTCATCGTCAATTCCACTACCGATGAAAATGACTCTGTCTTTTAGAAGACGAGAAAATACATCGGAGCTTCTTTCTCCTCTACTTGTTTGCTCTGTAATATATGGTACGATTGGCATAAGTTAGTTATCCTTTTTTGGGCCACTTAGAATTTCTGAAGCGCGGCTGATAGAAATTTCACTATTCCCTTGTTTGCTAGAATTGGAAAGTAAAAAATCATACACTTTTTGCGAAATCAGGTTTTCATAGATATTTCTATAAATTCTTTCTTTGGATTCTCGGCTGCTCTTTTCTTTTTCCCCAAGCTGTAAACGGGAATAAACTGTCTCCATTTCTTCTGGAGCAACAGAGATTTTCTCTTGTTTCGCAAGTTCATGAATCGCTAGATAATATTTAATTTGTTCTGTAGCTCGGTTTAGAAAGTTAGACTTAATGGAATCTAAATCTGAACCAAGCATTTCAGCATATTTTTCCATTGGCATATGATCCAGGTTATAATCATGAGAAAATTGATGGTAAAGAGCATGACTTTCTTCCTCAATGAGGGAATTTGGAATACTAAAGCTAGCATTTTTGACAACTTCCGAAATAAGTTGGCTGGAGTAATGAGCATGCAGCTTGTCATTTACAAATTTTTTGAGATTTTCTTTCATTTTGGTTTTAAGCTCTTCCATTGTAGGAGTCTCATCCCATTCTTGAGCTAAACTATCTTCTAATTCGGGGTAAATGACTTTAGAAATAGAATTAATTGTAATTGTAAAAGTAAAGGTTTTTCCAGCTAGTTCCTCGGAAGAATCACTATCGTATGTATAATTAAAGGTTTTGGTTTCCCCTTGCTTGAGACCAATAATTTCTGCGTCTAACTGCTTTTGTTTCGGATTTAAACCAATGTAATATTGGCTATTTTTAGAGTCCTGAACTGTTTCACCACTTTCGTTTTTTGTTTCAATATCTATATCTACTAAATCCCCGTCTTGAGATAGTTCGTCTGCTTCACGAGCTTGCGTTTTCGAGAGTTTTAATTGAATGTCCTTTAGTTGAGATTGAATATCCTCATCAGTTACTTTAACATTGTAAACTTCTACAGAAAGTTCCTTGTATTTTCCTAAGTTGATTTCTGGCGCGGTTTCGTATGTTGCTTTGGCAATAAGTGTATTATTTCTCTCAAACTTCTCAATTTCTATTTTAGGGGGCTTATAAGCTTTAAACGAGAGAGTTGGATAAAGCCCATTGATTGAGTCAGTAAGTAAAATTGTAACTGCATCGTCAGACACGGAGTCACCTAGCATTTTTACGACCATTTCCATGGGTGCTTTGCCTTGTCTGAAGCCGTTTACCTTTACCTTTTGGGCGGCTCTAATGTAGGCTTTCTTGAATGCTTCTTCTATGTCTTCGGGAGAGTAGGTTAAATCTAATTTTGCCGTAGCGTCGTCGTTAATTGTTACTTTATATTCCATGGATTGCTCTTTGTAATTGTATTTTATTGGGGGTGAAAAAATACATTAAGCGGGAAACGGGATTCGGACCCGCGACCCCCTCCTTGGCAAGGAGGTGCTCTACCACTGAGCTATTCCCGCAAAATATTGGTGATATTTCCATGAAAATCAGGCGGGAAGATTTGTAAAATAAATTTTACGGATTATACCTGAATTGCGATGACTGTTTCATTTTTTTGGTATTCTATGAATCGAACTTCAGATTTCTTCTTCGATAAAACATTTGCGGTAACAATGAATTCATAATTCCATGAATAGGAATTATGGTTTGAAATATTGGGCAAATTCTTTAATTTACTAAAATCCCAAAGAATTTTCACATTTTCCCCTTCAATCTCAACAAACTGAATATATAAATGGGGAAAAACATTCATTCCGACATGCCTAGGTGCTTCAAGTGGAATCATTTTATGGAAATGCTTTTTAGTAAGTTTAAACTTTCCTTCTTCGTCTGTCTTAAGAATTTGTGTTTTAAACATTTATCATTCCTTCCCTCGCTTTTGTTTATTGAACTGGGATGCGATATATAAATAAGTTCCAAATACTTGTCAAGAAATTATTTATAAAATTTGATTAAACCTATATTTATGCAATGGTTTTAGAAATATCCTTTACGAATTCACGGAATATTTAATAAGACAGTAATCAATATGGATTTAAAACTAAACTTCATTTCTTTAATTGGTATTTTCGGCTTTTGTTTTCTTGTTTGGATTAGTTCAGAAAACAAAAAAAATATTCCTTGGATATTTATACTTTGGGGAATTGGAATACAGTTTTCTCTAAGTTTGCTTTTCTTTGTATTTCCTTTTTCGATGTTACCATTTTTAGAAGTGAATAATCTACTGAATCCACTCTATGAAGCGGCAGACGCAGGGTCGCGTTTCTTATTCGGATCATCCCTTGTTTCGACTAACACGAATAAGCTCCCAGCTTTAATCAATGAACTAACTGGCGAATTCGATCTTCAAAAATTAATTAATCCGAATACAAACCAAATTCCTAGTAGTAGAATTTCTTTTGGTTATATCTTTGCGATACGATCGCTTCCGTCCGTGATTTTCTTTTCCGCTATTATTAGCCTTGGCTATAGATTAGGCTTGATGCAATTTATTGTAAAAATATTTGCAAAGATATTTCAATCAAAAGCAAGTGGAGCCGAGAGTTTGGCTTGCGTTTCTAACATATTCTTTGGATTTGAATCCCTGTTATTTATAAAGCCATATTTAAATAAAATGACGCGAAGTGAGTTACTCACAATCTTGACTTGCTCTTTTGCCTCTATCTCTTCCACGGTCTTTGGTATGTATGTAGGGTTTTTAAGACCCACTCTGCCCAGTGCTAGCGAACATTTAATGTTAGCCTCTCTTTTGACAATACCAGCTTCTTTTATTTTATCAAAAATCATTATTCCTAAGACTTAGATTCCGGAGACTTACAGTGATATGCCACTCGTAGCAAAGGAAGTTAAACAACAAACTTACTTAAGTGCATTATTTACAGGCGGATTTGATGGGGCTAAGGTGGTACTCGGAATTATTATAGGTGGTTTATCTAGATTAGTCCCTTCTCGGTTTGATGAAATATGTTCACTCACTTGGAAAGCGCTCTGGGCAGCAACTTTAGCCACCCTAATGACTGGCGCTTTCGCTGGTTTATTTACATTAGGCGCTAATCTTAAATAGTAATATCAATCCCCGTCGCTAGAGCTAATTGAAACAGTTGATCCGAGAGTAATAATTAATTCCGTAGAAAGAGTGATTCTAAGTGTTCTTGTAAGATTATAAAGAGTTGCTACTGAAG
>JANYCR010000557.1 GCA_025360185.1 Leptospiraceae bacterium
GCATTCGTTGAACAAAATTTTAATTCCATCGTATGATTGCCTAGGCTCATAGACGGAATAATAAATGCTGTATTCATAGCGATTGTTTGTCCCCAGCATCGATTATAACTAGATGTTTGTTGCTTGACCCCATCAATATAAAAGCTGATCTCTCCCTGGTTTGATCCGTCGCACACTCCTGTGATGGCTAAGTTAGAAGTTGCTGTAAAAAGCATATCGTCATTAGCTGCATCGACTGTAAAATTGTACTGACCTATTCCGGTTGATTCATCATTACTACTGCAAACCGCACTCGTCCAAGTAGGATTTGCTCCTGTATACGAAAACTTATAACTATTTAAGGTTCTTGCAGTGCAAGAGATTGCAACGTTAGTTACCGTTGCTGAAATTGTTCCTGCATTATTTGTCACTGAGCAAACAAGCCCGATTGGTTGTGTGGAAACCGAAACGTTATACGTCAAACCTGAATTGATTTTACTAGCAAATTGAAAACTAGTAGTGCCGGAAGAGATAGATAAAGTCTCACTCGTTGTTGCTCCGCTAGATAGAATAAGCCCTGTAGCGGTTAATCCCGATATAGTCCCTCCTAATATATAATTGGACGACGTTGTGCCGCTTATCGAGTTGGTGGAGGAACCACTTCTATAGCCAAATAAAGAATACAGAAATAGGTTATCGTTGTTTCCTTCTGTAAAGATAGATTTATATAAGAATGGATTTAAATAACAGGACTGAAAGAAAATAATGATAGAAGTGAAGACGATTTTTAAACTTGATTTCATTGTATTTTTTCTTCTTTGACCGGCTCTTTCGTTGAAGCTTCTGGCTCTTCGTTTTTTTTATGAATAAGCGTATTAACCTCATTCTCATTTAGAAGGTAGATTGGTTCCGTTTGGCAGGTTTCAATATACACCGTCTTGACTGTTACCGAGGTTAATATTCCTAAAAATATACTTGTGAAGATATCAAGCCCAGTTGGTTTGAGGTAAACACGATATTGCCCATCATCTTTAAAAATTTCTGCTGATTTTACCTTGTTAAGAGGGAAGGTGCCAAATAAAATAAACCATTGTTTTTTGTCGGCAACGGAAGCGCATACTGCATCCGGTCCTGCTAATGCGATTACTTTATCTGATGGCGAAAAAAAGTAATTGGAGGTGGTTCGGTTTTCATTTGATGGCTTCGCGTCTAATTTTGATTTGCCGTCTTCAGATTTTTTTTGTTTGATTGCCTCGAAGGTTTTTGCACTTTCTTCGTGTTCTTTGTCTAATTCTGCTTTTAGCTGTTCCTCATATTTTTCTTTTTCTTTCTTTTCTTTTTCCTTTTCCTTTTTGGCAGTTTCTATTCGTTCTTTTTCAATTTCTGCTTTTAATCTTTGATCATACTTTTCTTTTTCTATCTTTAGAGCGTTTTCTTTTTCTTTTTCCATTTCAGTTTTCAGCTTTTCTTCTCTTCTCAAAAATTCATCTTTAACAATTAAGTCACTCTCGGCTCCAGTCTTATCTTTTTTTACAATCTTTGAAATACTTTTCTTGGATATGCTTTCCTGTTTGCCTTTCTCGTTTAAAATAAATACGGTATTGAGATCTATTTTTTTTACCTTTACATGCCGCACTTTGCCATCTTTAAAAACTACTGTCTCCGGGATAACATAGGTTAGCGGTATACCTATAAGGAAAAATGCAAGAAGTATTGTAAGAGAGTTCATAAAAGTTAGTCAATTTCTTTCCAATTCTCGTGTAAATATAAATCTCATTAGAAAAACGAAAAAATATTTCGTCGATTACTATTATCTCTGGATGTTTTTAACTTGTCAGAAATAAAGTCATTCTAAGCATGAATAGCAAATTAAGAATAATGATTTTTAATAGAAAAATACTCTAATAAAGATGTATGCAATTGCGAAAACCAAAAGAAATGAATGAAGTAAAGGGAACCGAAGAAAATAAGACAAAGAAACGAATTCTAGATAAGGCTGGTGAATTATTTCTAGCTTATGGCTATTCTAGAGTGACCATGGACGAAATTTGTCGCTCACTTGTTATGAGTCGTAAGACAATGTATAAATATTTTTCAAATAAGGAAGACCTTCTGCGGGAAGTAATTTTAAATCGATCCCAATGTAAAAGTGCTGCGATAGACACTATACTGGGTGATGATGGTTTGGATTTTATGCAAAGGTTTCGAAGAATGATCGAATACATAAGTAAGGAAAGCCCCAGAGAAAGTATTCATTTCATGCAAGATGTAAAGACAAATGCGCCTAACGTTTGGAGGGAATTAGTCGAGATGCGAAATCGTGACATTCCAATTCGAATGGGAAATTTTATAAAAGATGGTATGAAACGAGGGATTGTCAAAAAAGACATTAAGACTGATATTTTTATCAGGATGCACCTTGCAGTCGTTAATGAACTCATGAATCCAGAGACACTTCTAGAGCTAGGTTATAATATCGCCGACATGATTCAAGAGATAGATTCTGTTCTTTTTTTCGGAATCATGGATCAAAATGCAGAAGAATTCCAAAAACCTACCCCTAAAAAGAAACTAGTTAAGAAATAAAAATTTTACAATAGTGTAACACTTTTGTTTTTTTAAAACTTTTTATTTGACAGCTAGGTCTATTCCTTAAGGATTGGAAACAAAATATAACTAATTTGTTTCCAATGTAACTTTATGAGAATTATAAAAAATTTCCTTTTACTAGTATCTTTACCTGCAATAATCCTTATCACTGATTTATTCGTTCGTAAAGAAATTTTAATTCAATTCAACCATCGTATGCTGGTTTTCTATGTGTTATCTGTAACGACTTCTTTTATTCTCTATTTATTTTTGTTTTTATTTTTGAACCAAGTTGCAAGAAAACTTTCCAGGACAGTTTCTACTTCTTTATTTGTATTATTTGCATTTGTATATACCTTTTCTATTGCGGGAAGTTATGGTTATTTCTTTCGAGCCAATATGCTTCCTAATTATTTTGTATTTCATTATATGATTCAAGAACCGCTGAATTCTTTTACTCTTCTTTCGGACTCTGTTACAATTTATAGCATTCTAATTTTTAGTTTTATTTTTAGTATTAGCTTTTTCATCATTTGTATATTCTCCCGAATAAACTTACCTTTTAGCCGAGTTGGAAAGACAATGATTATTATCCTCGGCATTTTTTCTTTATCATTACTTAGTATAATTTCTTTCAATACAAGATTTCAAGATCAACTATATGTTTCTGATATCAATACAATTGCTTTTGCTTCTAGAAATATTCTAAATAGAATTTCCTCTTCTCGGATGGGATCAACTGGTTTACAATCTAGAACTAAAATTTCAATTAAAGAAAATCTTCCTAAGCCTAAGTTTAATATTTTACTAGTTGTAGCGGAAAGTTTACGTAGAGATCGTTTAAGCATTTATAATTCTGAAAGAGAGACAACTCCTTTTTTGAAACGTCTTGCTTCTTCTAAGCCGAAAGAATTTTTTTTATTTCAAAATGCTTATTCAAATGCTAGTTCTACTTTGATTTCTCTGCCTAGCATTCTAACTGGTGCATCTCCAGTTCAAACTGCTGCGGATACTCATTCTTATCCCATATTCTGGGAATATGGGAAAAAAGCAGAGATGGATACATTTTATATTACTTCTCATAGTCTTGCTTGGAATAATCTAAACGGGTATCTTTCTAATTCTGAAATCGACTATTTATACAGTAAAGAAACAAGCGGCGAATCTATATATAACGACATCGGGATTGATGATAGAAAAACACTGGTAGCATTTGACTCGCATATCAAGAAACTTGCAAGCGAAAAGAAAACGTTTGCAGGTGTTCTGCATCTAAATACGAATCATTTTCCTTTCTTTGTTCCTGTAACTTCCAAAAAATGGAATGAAAATGATGTTAAAGATATGTATGACAATTCTGTTTTCCATTTTGATAAGTTGATGGAATCTATGTTTAAGAGTCTTTCTGAATCTGGAACACTGGATAACACCATTATACTTATCACATCCGATCATGGAGAGTCACTGCTCGAGCACAATTATCTTGGTCATATCGAGAGTTATTACTTAGAAGCGGTTTCCATCCCGCTCATGATTTATATTCCGAAGTCTTTACAAAAAGAATCGCAAATAGAAAAGTTGTATTCAAATACACAAAAGAATGTAATGAATTTAGATATTATTCCGACATTTGTAGATTTATTACTGGGGGCTAATAAGAATAATTTTCATACAGTAGATCTTGGCGGTAAATCTTTATTAGGCGATTTTTCATCTAACAGAACTATTGTGATTTCCAATAATAATGAAATTTCTTTATACAAAGTAGGAATTAGTTATATTCGAAACGATATGCATTATATTTTAAAAATAAATTCTATTCCGAAGAAAGAAGAATTATACAATATCAAGCTTGATCATTTAGAGACACGCAATCTCTGGGGCGAACAAGACATGGAGAAAAAAATAGAACTTCGAAAAGAATTAAACGGGTGCTCAGTCTGCTCGGAAATTTTTTCTAATCTCTAATAAATAATCATTTAGCTTTGAAATATTTCCTTTACATATTTGTATTTCTGCCTAGAGATATAAAATATGATTCGAAAAAAAACATTTATCGGTTTCCTAGTCCTATTAATTTTTAACCTTTCCTTATTTTCGCAGGAAAACGAACCAGCTCCAGAGCCGCCGCAACTAAAATCCAATTTCGTCTATGCGGGTTATTCTGCTTTGCTTCCGGGACTTGGTCAAGTCAAGAAGGATAGACTTTTTACAGGTTTATTTTTCTTTTCTGCGTTTGGTGCAAGTCTTTATAACTATAAATTGAATCTAGACAGGTTTCATGAGGCAGAAAAAGCGTATAGAAGCGGAAGTATGTTATATAATATTTCGAATGTATCCTTTTTCTCTTTTGGAGGTGCTGGCTTTTATACGCAATATATTCTTTACAATTCCTATATGGCAAATCAATCTTTTGCGCGATACAACGAGGCTGAAAGAAACACCAATCAGGCTGCGCTTTATGCAGTAGCGATTTACTTTATTCAAATTGGTCATGCTTTTTTTTGTAGCCCCGGAAGTTCTTTTGATAAGCCGGTAGATAGCAAAAGTCTGGAATCTTCTAGTTTCAATTTTAATCTCTATCCAACTCGAAATCAATTCGGACAAGCTGGAACAAACGTAGATGTAAACTATACATGGAGATTTTAAATGAAACGATTAATACTAATTATCTGCTTTATAAGCTTTTCTTTTTGTGTCCAGGCTAAACGGACTCCTTATGATTCGAATAGTCCGAGTAGTTTTTTAACTAGTCTTTTATTTTCAAATGGGATTTTTTCTGGATCTAGTTCGAGTAGTGCATTTAATTCAACCACAACCAGTTGTAATGCCCCTTTTTATTTAATATGCGTAGAACAATAACCGCTAGCACTAGCGGTTTATCCTTGTTCTGCGCAAGAAGTAATTGCGAATCCAAACTATAACTCCAAATAATCCTAGCAGCAAATAGAAATTAGGCTCAGACATTCTCTGGACATCTTCGCCAACGTCTAGAGATTTATTGGACGATAGGACTTGTTCTTGCTTTCGTCTCAGTGCTTCTTTTTGGGCTTCATTTTCTACTACCATATAAGAAGTCACGGGAGTTAGAAATTTCGAAATGAAACTATATTTCACGAGTGATAACCATTCTGTTTCGGAAATTTCTGGATGTAGTGTATGGGAAATCCATTTTCCCTGTAAGTAAAGTGCTGAGTTCCAGTCTTTGGATTTAATTTCTTCTGCCAATATTTCAAACTTAGAATTTTGCAAAACAAGAGATGGATTATTATCGAGTGGTAAATAAGCTTTATGCCCTTTCGAAAGACTCATTTCGTATACTTTTAAATCAAAAGAAATACTTTCTTGCTTCTTTACTGGCAAATGCGGATTATTCTTTAGAGAATGAGCGATGAACTTTCCGTTTTCATTTATTTCGTAAAATAAATCTCCTTCTGGATAAGTAATGGCGAGGTCAGAAAAATCCTTTTCAATTAGTGCACTTTGCATTTCTTCTGTGATTACAATTAGAATTGGAAATTCTTTTTTGTTTTCTTTGTAAGTTTGAGCTAGAGTTTGTCTTATCGCCCTGTCTAAAAAAAATCCACCTGTAAATTTCGTTCCACTTAAATCACTCTTCCAATTCCCGGAGGAAATATTTTTTGTATATTGATTTACACTACTAAACCTAGGAGAAGCTAATACTTGTTTGCTGTTTCTTAGTAAAGACTCTATTTTTTGAATGTATTTATTGATATGAATTTCTTTTCCAAGAGAAGTGTCTATTAGGAAGTGATAGTAGGGAGTTCGCTCCACTTTCGGTAATTGGGCTTTCTCTTTACTTGAGACATAGATTACTTTGCTATTTGGAGTTACTTTTAAATCTTGCTTTGAATTATCATTGCCTAAAGAAATTTTCTTTCCGTCAAGATTTATCTCGATAGGTTCTTTATGAATCAGTTCAAATCCAGTTTTTCGAGTCTCATTTTGGCTAAATGGAAATACTTTAAAAGTAATTTCATTTCCAATTGTATAATATAAAATTCCAGGGTCTCTCCTCTCGTTTCTAATTTGCGAATACACCCACATAGCCGCTTTCTTTTCTGCGAGTATTCCTGGCTCTTTTTTATCTCCGACAAATAGATAGTAATCGCTAATCCAGGCTCCAATCGGCAGGGTAAACTTAGTAGAATATTCTTGTATACCAAGACTCGTTGTATTTTTAATTTCTAAATCAACCATGCTAGTCCATGTTTTTTTATTAGAGTCAAAATTACTTTTAGTTTTAATTTCCCTAATCTTTACTCCACTTGATGCAGCCGGTAATCCAATATTTGTATTTAGGGAAATACTACTTGTTCCGAAAAAAACTTTTCCAATAAACTGAATTTTAGAATCAGACAGTGTCATGTTATCGAGAACGATCCAATTAAAATAAGAAGAGATAAAAGGAATTTTTTTATTTGCAAAAGAAAAATTTCCTCCTCTGTTCGTCGTTTTAAAACTATTGATTGTCTGTATGGTTCTAGTCAATGAATCATTGCTCATTTCGTAGGTTTTAGAATAATCCGGTGTGTACAGATAATTCAGAGTTTTTGCAAGCGTAACTCTGTCTCTATAAAATCCAAGAGTAATAATAGTGGATAATGCTAATATGCCGATGACACAGGCCACAATCAAAAGTCTTGAAGGGAAATATTCTTTTAGAAATTTAAAGTCAGAGTAGAGTTCACTTGTATGAATCATAATTAGAAGAAGCGGGGTTAACATTAAGAAACCAAGACCAGCTATAATAATTGCTAAAATAGAAAGTGGTAGGTAGGGAAGAAATACTACAAAAAAGTAAAGAGTATAAGAAAAAGTAACCGCTCTAGCAAGGAACAGAATAAATCTATACAATTTATTTTCCAAACTTGGTAAACAAACAAGAACACCGTTAGCAAAAGCAAAGATATAAAACCAAATACTATTAAAGTCTCCGAATACTCCTGCATCGTATTCTCGGAAAGAGAAGCTCTTTATATCGAGTCCGTTATTGATAGCAAGTCCCAAGAGTGGGAATACAATTGAAATCGGAATTTTCCAGAGGAGTTGGTATTTCGAAAAGCTCTCCCTTTTTTTCAAGCTTAGAATATAGATTCCGCGGATAATAAAGAATAAAAATAGAACTGTACCTACAATAAAAAAAATTGTTATTACATGGTTTTCATATTTTAACGAAGCATGTCTCCAAAGCGGTAGAATGACTTGAAAGAAAATATACCATACTCCTGGAATAAACAGCGCAAAAACAAAATTAACCCAAGATTTATTTTGTCTTTCCTCTGGAGTGAGCCAGGCAACTAATATGAATACGTTGTGAATTAATGTAGGCATTAAAAAAGTTCCTGCATAAAAGAAAACTTCATCGGACACCATCCATTGGGGAATCGAAAGCGGAAGCATTATGTAATAGTAATTGGTGTATGCGTAAAGAATTGTTATATAGCTAATTAGTGATAAGAGCGCATAATAGATAGAAGTCTCTTTCCTATTTTTAATTTGCAAGAATCCATAGGCAGTGGTAATTCCAATGAATGCTATAAGGGCAGCCCCTAAATTAAACCATATAAGCTTTGCGGATTCATCTAGCAATGTTTGTATTAAAGTATATTTGTTGTATAAAAGCGAAACTAAAATCAACGCCGGTGCAGTGGTGACTAAAAAAAGTAATCTAGGATTGAGTAGGTTTTTCATAGGAGTCCCTCAAAAAAATAAAATGTATTCCGAGATAGAATAAAATAAAAAAGAAAACAAATACAAAACTTCCCTGCGCTTCATGTGCCAAAGAATAATATTCCTCTGATAGGAATCGTAAGTCTGTTTGTATTTTAATTGCTATTAGAATTCTAGAAGTATTAGTAAGTAACGTTAGTAGATATGTCAAGAAAAGCATTAACGGGAAAAAGTAAAAATTTATTTTAGCTACTCGGTTTTGAATGAACGTAAAACTAAATAAAGTAAAGCAAAGCATCCAGAAATTAAAACCGGAGCATGATTTATCAATGAGTATATTCAAATCTTCATGAAAGAAGCCTCTTTCTGGAATAAAAACAGAACTTGAACCAGTAATAAGCTCAATGCCATAGCTGGTCGGTCTTAATAAAAACGCCAAACTCGAATTATCCGCTTGGGTATAAAATATTTTTAGAAATAAAAACAGGAGTCCTAATAGCAAGTAATAGATTGTATTTTTATGGAATTGCATGAGTTCAGTTTTTACTAATCGTCGAAATACCTTTCTATTCTAACCTAATACTTTCTAGCATATTTTTATTTTTTAGCTGTAATTTCGTTCAGGAAATTTACCAGAATAAGGCACTCCTCTTAGAATTTGAGTTAATTTAATCAGGCAAAAAATCAGGCAAAAAATCAGGCAAATGACTAATTTATGCTTGATTTTATTGTTTATTTTGTCTTTTGTTATGGGTGTAGTATCCGGCAAAAAATCCGGTAAAAAAGGAATGAAAATGACCTACGAACCAACTGGAATAATGGAGCCAATGCTTCCCGAGAGAGACTATGTCGAAATAGATAATCTTGTCTTTGAATTGGTTCAAAAGTCAAGTGCCCTTGCAAGTCAAATTAGTCCTATCGTTCAGGCATCAGTTGGAGATTTAGTGCGCTCTTTAAATTGCTATTATTCTAATTTAATTGAAGGTCATAATACGCACCCCTGGGATATTGAGAGAGCGTTAACTAAGGATTATTCACATGAGCCAGAAAAAAGAAATCTACAATTAGAAGCTATCGCACATATTGAAGTACAGAAAATGATCGATGAGGGTCTTGCGCCTACATATTACCCGGCAACAGAAAAATATATAACCTGGCTACACAAAGAATTTTGCGAGCGTCTACCGGATGAGCTTATGTGGGTAGATAATCCAGAAACAGGAAAAAGATTTAAAGTGATTCCAGGTGAATTAAGAAAGGAAAATGTTCG
>JANYCR010000622.1 GCA_025360185.1 Leptospiraceae bacterium
TTTTCTATGGAACCTACCTCGCCCGTGCGAGTCAAAATTCTATTGAGAAAAAGAATATAAGAATGATGCAAAATTCTTGTATCGAAGCAAATACGTTTCAAGCGAAGAGTAATTTATTAAATAAAATTATAGATGAAACTCTCATGGCTAGTAGTGTCCCCCCAGATGGAAACGAAATATTAAAAAAAAATCTTTTAAAAGAATACAAAGATAAATCAAACGAAATCAAGGTAAAGAGTTGTTACCCCATCGCCAAAGCAAGTCGCGAAGAGCCCGAAAGCGAATGGAAAGAATGCGAATGTGTTTTCTACTTGTATATCAAAGGCGGCAAAGATACAATCATCGCGAGAGCGAAAGAGATTGAGAGCAAATAATATTTATTAAATACTCTAGTTTACCAATGGACTAAAAAACAGAATTGAGTTCATAAAATTGAAGAACAAAAAGAAAAAAAGTTGTGGGTTATTACGGGTAGGCGTGAAAGTTTTTACTTGTTGTTTTTTGGTGATAATATAATCATATATTTATCAATTGAGGAAGAGTAATTTAAAATGAATAATAATCTTATAATCTATAGAACATTAGATAGATTTAGTCCATTAAAAAGTTTCACAGGCAAAATAATGGTAACCGCTTTTTTGGGAATTCATGTTCCACTATTAACACTTTTATTTTATTTTTTAGTTTCTCATTCCAAGTCAATCGAAGAAGCTTTATCAATTTTGATTATTGCACTCATAGCTACGTTAGGCGGCACGGCAGTTACTCTTTTTATTTTACATTCTCTTCTATATCCAGTGAGACTAACCTCTAGAGGTTTGCGGAATTACTTGGAGAATAACCAAATTCCAGAGCTTCCAAAAGAATTTCAAGATGATGTTGGAAAATTAATGGCTGATACCAATTATGCGGTAAAAAAATTAGACGATACAATTAAATACATTGTAACCTACGACCAATTAACCGGTCTTCCGAATACTGATTCATTAGAAAATAGAATCAAAGAAAAAATCGAAAAGTTTGAGAATGATTCAGTAGAATTCTCCTTAAGTATAATTGATATTTCTAATTTTAAAGATATTCTAAGCATTCACGGAAAAGAAACGAGTAATCTACTAATCAAACAAGTTTCTAATTTAATAGGACAATACTTAAATAAAAATGAATTAGTTTTTAAATTAGAAGGCTCTGAATTTGCGATACTCTGGACTAATGTGAAGTCACCGGATTCGCTTGTTAACCGCTTTAGTGAATTCGAGGAGTTTTTCTTAAAAAATATTCGCTTAAACGACCAGGATATTAAACTCGTTCTAAATGTAGGAATTACAATCTACTCCGGGGAAAATAAACAATTAGATTTGATTTCACAGGCGCATTCTGCCCTTCAAAACATTGATCCAAATGCGATTAGTCGTGTAGAATTTTTCTCGAGTGAAATGCGTAGTAACCTCAAAAAAAGAATTACTCTTGAAAATGACTTGGAATCAGCAATATCAAAAAAAGAATTTCGACTTTACTACCAACCACAAATCGACTTAAAATCCAATTCTTTTAGTGGTGTTGAAGCTTTGATTCGATGGCAAAAAGACGGACAGATGATTTCCCCGTTAGACTTTATCCCCGTTGCAGAAAAAACAAAGTTGATTATTCCCATCGGTGAATGGGTAATGTATGAATCATGCAGGCAGGCAAGTGAATGGATAAAAAAAGGAATGAAACCTTTTAAAGTAGCCATTAACCTTTCCTCGGAACAATTAAAACTAGACAATATAGTTTCTACAACAGAGAGTATTATAAAAAAATCTGGAGTGGATAAAAAATATATTCAGATTGAAATTACAGAAAGTGTCGCAATGGATAATATAGAGAAAGCCAAGAAGACTTTAAATGAATTTAAGGAACTAGGAATTTCCATTGCTCTAGATGATTTTGGAACTGGATACTCTTCGTTAAGTTATTTAAAATCATTTCCTATTTCTACTTTAAAGATCGACCAGAGCTTTGTGAAGACTCTTCCAGAGGATAAGGGAAATTTGGCGATTGCAAGCACGATCATTACTCTCGGTAAAAATCTAGGCATGAACACACTAGCTGAGGGAGTTGAAACAGAATCCCAATTAGCCGCTCTAAATAATATGGGCTGTGATCAAGTGCAGGGATATTATTTTAGTAGACCCCTACCGGCGAGTGAGCTAGAAAGTTATTACAAAAAATTTGTAACTACTTAGCGTATCTTACTACTGAGGCACGCTTATGCTAAAGAGACAGAGAGGGGTCAACCTGTAAGAAGTAGGTAAAAAATTTGTACAAAATGAGGAGAATAGAAAAGTAGTAAAAAAGGAGATACCAAATGCACTTTTCAGAATCCGAGATAGAAGAATTAACGGCGAAATACAAAGAGAGACTTAAAG
>JANYCR010000007.1 GCA_025360185.1 Leptospiraceae bacterium
ACCTTAGTAGTCTGCCTACTAAAGCGAGTTAGCTGAAACCACTTCGGGTATTCCCTACTCAGGTGGTGTGACGGGCGGTGTGGGTAACTTGGGCGTTGCGCATTTTTTTGTTTTTATAAAACCAAAAGTGATTTTGTTTTACTTTCTCGGCTAATGCGCCGGGCTACTACGGGCTTCGCTAATCGCTACGGTCGCGAACTGATGCGACTACCCCTGCGTATCCCTAACGCGGTGGAGTTGTCAGATTTTTCTTTTCATCAGGTTAATCCTTATTATCCTTTTTTTCAAAAGTTATCCTTTTGAGATTCTCTTTGCTTTCTCTTCCCAGAGTGGGGATATTCTTTTATTACCGCTTTCCCAGCGAGGGGGATCTTTACTGTTACCTTTTTTTGGTTTTGTGTAAGTGGCAAAAAAAGGTAACGCCAAAAAAACCAAAAACCCGCCACAGCGACCTACACGCTGTAAGGCTCCGTTAAGACCTTTTCTGAGTTCTAGCTTTTTACTGTAATCGAATACTAATAAGTAACCCCTTCTCGCGAAGCGAATTTAGGGAAGGGGTCGAATCGTAAAAACTATTTCAAGAAATAAAAAGTTGGAGTTAGGTCACTCCACCAACAAAGCCAAACCTTCTTCCAACAACTCATTATTCAAAAAAGTCCCATCTTTCAAAACCTTATCCTCATTATCCTCTCCCTTTAAATAAAACACATCCACTAAATAACGATCGTATTTGTCCGAACCGTGAGTCTTGATTATTAAAAAATTACAATCCTTTAAACGAGACTCCACAAACTTCTTCGACGCATTACCTTGACTCGTCCCAAGTTCGGGAGCATCTAACCCGCGTAATCTCAATCTCTGCTCGATAAAAACAGAAAAACCTAAATCAATATTGACAAGCAAAGTATCTCCGTCAATCACTCTCTCCAAGTAAGCTTTGTAAGTGTACATCTCTTTCAAGCTTGACACTGACTCAAAATAATACTAACCACCTTTCTTTCGAGACTCAACAACCGAACCAACCTTTAATTTACTCAACTCGGTTAAAACAGTTTGCTTTTGCGCATAATTACTATTAACCTTTAAACAAATAGAGAAACCCAAATCCACATTTGGAACGCTGCGTTCCAAATCTAACGAAAAATTTTGCAAAATACGGTATAAATACAACTTCATCAAGGGTCGTTTCAGACTGTTATTTATTGATTCATCTTGTTTTTCAGACTCGCCTTTTTGAGACTTTCCGGCTAAAGCTTGTTTAACCCGAATTAGCAAATCTCGATGAGACAAACCTTCTCGGATTGCCCGATTTTCCAAGTCCAATCTTAGCTTTCCATCTTCAACTAAAAGCAGAATTCGATATTGAGTCCAGTTCAAAGTGGATTGAATTTGGTTCAACTTGTATATCTGATAGAACTTTCTCATATATCGTAAGTTCCGATCTGAGAAACCTTTACCAAACTTTCTATTCAAATCTTTCGATAATTGTTTCAACACCTTATCACCATAAGCCGCTCTTTCTTCTCTGCCTTGCTCAACTTCTACAATTCTTTCTCCGATTTTCCAATTGGAATATAGACTCGCCTTATTCCAATCTATCCACCCTTTCGCTTGACGCTCACCAACGCCTTCGCATCCCATCACTTTGTGCAGTCTCGTAGATTTGCGATATGTCTTTTAGTATGGCGTTGTAAGTTGGAGTAGAAATGCCGGAGGGTTTGGATTTCATGCGATAAGTTTTTTTGGTGGGAGTATTAAATCCTCTTTCGGAAAGAGGATTTAAATTAAACTAATGCTTCTACTATTTATAATCATCCGGGTTCTTAGAAGGACTAAGTAACTTAAATCCCACAAAAGAATTCTGTCCGCTATAGAGTGCGTTTAGTTTTGCGTCATATTTGACATTAGCCCCTAGGTTGATTTTGTATTTCTTTAGGTCGGCTTCTGTTTTGAGTTCTGCGCCGTCTTGGAGTTTCACCGAGATTAATACTTTATCGACTTTGAGAACTGCTGCAATGTATTTCTTGGTCTTGATATCAGGATGATTTAATTTTCCATTTTCTGGTTTTACTTCTTCTAATACAACCTCCGTTGGATTTACAAAAGTAAAATTCATTTCTTGGATTTGCGAAAGACTAGCTTCTACATTGGCTGAATCTTTCAACTGAGCCTTTGCATGGGCAAGTGTTTCAGAAGAATAAGAAACATCTATGCTTTGTGTTGTGGGGGTATTTCTGATTTTCCCCGACCAGAATTTTTCCTGAAAGAAAAATGGATCTTCGTCTGTCGGAACATAGCCCAAAAGATTTTCTTTATCGTTCTTCCATACGGGAAACTGTGTGTAGCCGCGAATGAGCCTTGTGTCAACAAATCCTTTGCCTTCCATCGTCTTAACACCTTGGTTAGAAGTAGCACAATGCAAAATAACAAATGCGCATAATACTAATAATGTGAAACTCTTTTTCATATTCAATCTCCTTAAAATTTACCTGTGAAAAAAATAAAATGATTCTTTGTAATCGTGAGGAAGTCCTTCGATAAGACCTGTAGGCAACTCTTCTTTTCGAATTGTCTTGCCTGGCTCTGCCATATTGGAAATTTTCTTAATTCCTTTTGTATTGATAACGACGTTTGCTTTTTCAAAGTCTTTCCGATTAAATCCTTTCGTTGAATTGATTTTCTTTACAAGCGAGTCAAGCTCTGGATTTTCTTCTCTAAAAACTAGAAATAGAAATTCTTCTTTTCCTTTGTTATCGTCTAGTTCAAAGAAGTTATCGGAATTCTCGGGGAATTCATACTTCGCGTTGGGAGTAACAGGGTTTACGCATAATTTACCGCATTTAGGGTCGTTGTTTGGAAATACTACGTAGACGTTTCCTTGCGAATCAATATTAAACAAGTAAACAAAGACTTCTTGCGAACTGCGCATATCCACCTTTACCCCTTCCCCCGATTTTACTTCGTCTCCAATATTTAACTTTTTCGTGATTCCAGTTTTACTCGGTCGATGAAACATTGTATATTGAAAGTTCATAGGAGTCAATCGTTCTGCGTTTGTTATTGGCTCGTGTAATTTATAACCGACGTAAACGTTCTTAGCTGTCTGCAAAGATTTTAAATCCTGCTTAGAGATATACTTTGCATTAGCCTCAAAAAAGGGAGCGATTGCTTCGCCTCCAATAGATTTTCCTTCCTTTGTAACGAGTTCCATTTCGATAGAATCTACGCGAAGCAGTGCACTAATAAATGGCTTATCTAAGAATTCTGTCTTCTTGTGAAAGTTAGGAGAAGGAAACGGGTTTTCCAAAATAATCTCAGACGGGTTAATTAGCTTTAGCCTTAACTTCTCTAAATTTTTTATCTCGGCAGTTGCTCCAATCTTGGCAGAAGAAATATTGAGTAGCTTTAGACCTGCGGCAAATTCTTGTTCGTTGGAATAATCTACCGTAATCGTTTGCTCTACTTTTGCTTTTCGGATTCGACCTTCCCAGACTTTGTAGTTGAATAGGTTTTTTTCAGAAGGGATATAACCCAGTAAT